>NZ_POTZ01000009.1 GCF_003236365.1 Streptomyces sp. NTH33 | reverse complement strand
AGGTACGGGCGACCACCCTGCTGCTCTTCTGGGCCACCTCCGCCCTCGTGGTGATCATCCCCGTCAACATCGAACGCCTCAACGAACTGACGGGCGTGCGGGTGGGGAACCGGTCAGGAGGCGGCCGCCTTGCGTTCGGCCTCGCTCAGCGGCGGGCCCTGCAGATGGGGCTTCTTCGGGCCGAACAGCATGGGGATGAGCATGTCCTTGGAGAACAGGCGGGTGGCGGGCTTCTCCATGCTCATCACGTCCAGCAGCGCGCCCATGGCGCGCGGATTGCGGGCACCGGTCTCGACGGCCTTGTCCACGAAGCGGGCGAGGAAGCGTTCCGTCGGGGTGGGCGGCGTCTCGGCAGCCCCCGGATAGAAGGCGTCCTGGCCGACGGCCAGGTCCCACGCGGCGGCGACGGGTCTGGCCGCGGCGCGCTGGAGACGGCGCGCCGTACCGTGGGCGGTGAGGCCGGTGGCACGCAGCACGTCGCGGACGGCGACGGCTCCCTGGGCGGCGACGGTCAGGCCGTGGCCGTAGACGGGGTTGTAGGCGGCTATGGCGTCGCCCAGGACGGCGAAGCCGTCGGGCCAGCGCCTGATCTTCTCGAAGTAGCGGCGGCGGTTGGCGGTGCTGCGGGTGGTGATGACGTCGCCGAGGGGTTCGGCGTCGGCGATGAGCTCGCCGATGACCGGGTCGTCGAACCCGAGGGCGAACGGCACGAACGCCTGGGGATCGGCGGTGGGTTCGCCGCCCCGGGTACCGGCCAGGGTGACGAGCCACTGGTCGTTCTCGATGGGCAGGATGATGCCGCCCCGGCCCGGGGGTTTGGCCGGGTTGGCCTGCACGTTGACCAGCGGGAAGTTGCCGCCGGCGCTGCCCGGGGCCTTGAACAGGCGGGTGGCGTAGGTGACACCGGCGTTGACCTCGCGCTCGGACACCTGGGGCAGGCCGAGGCCGGTGAGCCAGCGCGCGGCGTGCGAGCCGCGGCCGGAGGAGTCGACGACCAGGTCCGCGGAGAGGGTGAACTCCTCGTCCGCCGCCCGCGCGCGGATCCCGGTGACCCGTGTGGCGTCGCCTTCCAGCCCGACCACCGTAGTCTCCTGGCGGACCGCCACGCGCGCGTGGTTCAGGACGCGTTCGCGCAGGACGAAGTCCAGCAGGCTGCGAGAGCAGACCAGGTTGCGGTGGTGGGTGGCCAGGAAGCGGCGGAACCACACCTCGTTGGGGGCCCGCGACACCATGTCGCCCATGATGTGGACGAGGCGGGCTCCTTGGGAGACGGCCTCGTCGACGACGCCGGGAAGCAGCTCGTCGAAGGCCTTGACGCCGCCGCTCCAGAGAATGTGGGCGTGCCGGGCCTGGGGGACGCCGCGGCGTGGCCGGGGCCCGTCGGGCAGCCGGTCCCGTTCGACGACGGTAACGTCGGCGAACTCGGTGAGCACCGCCGCGGTGAACAGTCCGGCGGCGCCGGCCCCTATCACTACGGCGGTGGGCCGACGGGTGGTGAAGCTGTCAGGCATGCGCGTTCAGGCTTTCTGTGCGGGCCACCCGCCGGCGGACGCGGTCGATGGAGCGAGGGCGGTAGAGGGCTGCTGAGATGGTGCTGAGATGGCCGGTGACTTCCGGGCCGATGTGGGGAGGGTCCGCCTTGCCGTGGACGGGGGTCTTGGCGCCGTACCGGGCAATCGCGTCGCGGATGGCCAGGGCGCCGGCGATGGCACGTGCTCTGGACTCGGTGTGGGTGATCGTTGCCTCCCTGTATGCCGTGTGGAAGAGATCCGCGTCGAAGTAGGGGGACAGCAGGCGCAGAGCGTCGTGGATGCGCTGCTGGCGCTCTACGACGCGCAGGTCCAGGGGGATCCAGAAGCCGAACCGCGCGGGAGCCGCCGCGGGCCCCAGGACGCGCACCGCACGCCACAGAGGGCGCAGCCGCAGGTATTCGCCCTGATCGAGAATCCCGCGCCGCACGGCGGGAACGGCCTGGGGAACGATGAACCCGAAGGCCACCAGGGCCGCCTCCAGCAGGGCGAAGGGCGGGGCCGCCTTGGTGCTGAGCCAGTCCCAGTCGGTGCCGCACCAGCGGGCCGTGACCGCGGTCAGCTTCGCCGAATCGAAGACCAGTCCACTGGAGAAGCCGGCCTGGAGGAAGACGACACCTGTCTTCAGCCAGGGGTTTTCCACCTCGTGGAACCACTTCCACAGCATGCGGACCGCGGTGAGACAGGACACCAGGTGGGCGAGCAGGTAGAGCAGGATGTGCTCCCGCATCCAGGGCGTGCTCGCGTAGTAGGTGTCGAGGTCGTAGATCCGCGCCTGTGGTGCGTCCGCCAGGGCGAAGGTCCCCCACAGTGCCGCGATGATGCCCGCGTAGATCCAGTGGATGCGCCGGATCCTGCGGCGGCGCCGTTGCGAGGGTTCCTCCCTCCACCGCATGATCATGGTCAGGCCGGTGGCGCAGGAGGCGGTGAGGAACGAATAGGCCCACGGGGCGGCGATGTTCGGCACGCCCGTCAGTTCGTTGAGGCGTTCGATGTTGACGGGGATGATCACCACGAGGGCGGAGGTGGCCCAGAAGAGCAGCAGGGTGGTCGCCCGTACCTCGGGGTCACGCCAGGCACGAAGAAACGTGGGGAGCTTGATCAGCAGCGCCAGTGCCAGCAGGACCGTCGGGACCGCGTAGGGGATGTGGAAGGAGGGGCTCATGAGAGGATGCGACCGCCGCGGCTGGTGAGGGATAACTGGATTCGCCCCTCGACCGTGGACTGGGTGAGCGGGCCTTCGGCGTACCGGCCCTTCATCCAGGTGCGGACTTCGCGGCCGAAGAGCAGGCCGAAGGTCTCGGCGTCGACTTCATGGTCGTCGGCCGAACCGGCTCGGGCCGCGATGGTCAGCAGGGCCTCGCGCGAGATCTCGTGTGCGGCGAGGACCTCCTGCACGGCGCGCTCGATCGCCGCGGGTGACCGATCCCCGGTGAGAGAGCGGGCGGCTGTCGGCAATCCGGCGACGTGGTGACCGCAGTCTCGTTGCTCCTCATGCCACAGTTCGTGTCCGAGAATGACCAACTGCGCTTCCGGCGCCATGCGTTCCTCCACGACGATGATGCTGTTGTCGCCGCAGTCCAGACGCATGCCGGAGACGGGGATGTCCGGGGGAAAGGACCGGAAGACCAGCTGGATCGGCCGCCCGGAGCGCACGCTCATGGCCCTGATGAATCCGTCCATGACCTCCCGCGGCTCAGCCGGCCGCTGCACGGACCGCGCCGCCTCCCTCCCCAGCGCGGAGAGCAGAACCTTCATCGCCTTGGTGGTCACCGCTTGTCTCCCTCCGGGGGCAGAACCGATCGGAAGACGCCCTCGAGGATGCGCTCCACCTGCTCTCGCGTGAAGGATCCGTGCATGCGCAGGTCGGCGGTCTTGACGCCGTAACGGTCCATCAGGGCCTGGACCGGGTCGCTCCCGGGGGTTTCCAGCCTGCGCAGAATGCGCAGGAGCGCGCGGTCGAGGGCCTCGTCGGCCCGTGCGGTGAAGAAGGCCTCTCCTCCCTCGACGCCGAAGAAGCCCACCAGGCCGTGCAGGAGTTCAACGCTGGGAACCTTTTTGCCGTCGCACACCAGGCGCGCCCAGACCGCGGAAACCCCCAGACGCTCGGAGATGCCGGCAGCGAGGTCGGACATGCGCCTTCCCGTGTTCGCCAGGTCGGCCTGGGCCAGCGTTCTGATTCTGTCCCGCACACGGTCGTTCACGGAGTCGTCGGGCGGGCCGGCGCCGTCGAGAAGGTCCCGGACCGTCTGTTCGGGCAGTGCGGTCTGCTCGGCCAGACTGCCCGGATCGACCAGTTCGGCGGAGTCCAGGCCCTGTTCGCGGATGAGCATGCGGAGACGCCGCAGCGTCTCGGGCAGTGGCGAGGCCGGTTCCACCGGAGGGCTCCGTGAGGTAGGGGGCCAACGGCTCTGGTGCACCTGGCACTTTACGTCCCACCGTGCCCCCGGCCACGTGCGACCGCGACTCCGGCTCAATACGATCGTTGAGTTGCGGAATATCATCGTTGACACACGATGATCAGCCGTGGCACCGCCCCGGGGCGGCACTGCTGGACCTTGCGCTTCGAGGCCGGGGCCCGAGGCTGTCGGGCCCGCCCGGCGGTTGTGCGGGCGTTCGCCTCCGGACGGACGAGCCGACTCCGCACCGGAGTTGACCGTTGCGAGGCGCTGTCGTGAGGCGTTGGGCCTGGCCGGTGAAAGGGCGCTCCGGGCCACCGGATGGGGTCCATGACCACACCTTCCGCTCCTCAACGTCCGTTTGCTGTAAGCACGTTCATCCGCCGCTGTCCCCGGCGGGCCGCCGAGGGAGAAGGACGGACGAGCGTGGTCGGCCGTGCACGGACCCGTCCTCAGCCAGGCTCCTCCGCCCGTCGTGACGCGGGTGGCTTGATGGCGAGTGCCGGAGGACGCCGGTGACGTTTGCTGGAAACGGCTTTGGAGCCTCCCCCTGTCCGGCGGATCATGACGACTGCCACGCAGGACGTGCTGCGCCGTGTGAGAACGGGGCAACCACCCGACTACCATGACCTGAGGCCGCATACGGCGGTGGGAGGGGAAACGTGGGCGAGAGAACCGATGGCCCGACTGTCCGGGGGCGAAGCAGCGGGACGTCACATCCCGCCCTGCGGCACCTTGGCGCTATGCATCTGAGCGGAGCCATCCTCCTGCTCACGTTCTTGCTACCGCCGTTCTGGATGCTGGACGCCGCCTACGCGACCCCGCCGGACGATCCCACCGCGGATGCTCCCTTCATCCTCGTCCTTGTTGTGCCGCTGGCATGCGCAAGCTTCCACATGATGGTGCAGATCCCGGCTGGGCTTTTGGGCGCCTGGCTGGGCAGAAGCCGTACGACACTGGTCAAGTACGGGAGCGCGGTCGTAGTGGCAAGCGCACTGACCTTGCTCCTCCTGTGGAGCCTGGCGGGGAACGCCTGGGGCGGCATCGTGCCCGTGTGGGCTGACGCCATGGTGCGCGGATCACTTGGCCTGGCCGGGTACATGTGGGTCATGCGGGCTCGGCCCGGATCCGTGCGGCATGGACGGAGCTGATGCAGAGGCGCTCGTATACCGTCCGGTTGATCGGGTGTCGGGCTCCAATGGCGATGAAGGACTACTCGGACGAGTTCAAGGCCGATGCCGTGGCCCTGTACGAGTCCACGCCCGGGGCGACCTGCAAGGGCATCGCCGCCCACCCGGGTATCAACCGGGCCACCCTGCGCGAGTGGGTGTTGCGGAACCGCGCACGCCTGCTTCGAGAAGCGGCTGAAGGGCGCGCAGGCCAAGGGCAAGCGATCGAAAGCAAGCGTCCCGCATCGGAGTTGACCGGTGCGGGACGCTTTGCCGTACGGCGTCAAGCCTGGGCGGCGTACGAGACGAAGCCGTTCCACGCGGTGGGGGAGAGGGCGAGCTGCGGGCCGCGCCTGTCCTTCGAGTCCCGGACGCGGACCGCCGCGGCGGCTGCCGGCTCCTGCCAGGGGACGGCCACCTCGACGCAGTCACCGTCTCCGCCGCTGCTGTAAGTGCTCTTGAATCAGGCCAGTTCACTCGTGCTCATCAGGCTCCTCGCATCTGCTGCAACAGGCCCAGGAAGTCTTCGAGAGAGAGCCTGCGAACGCATCCTGGCATACCGCATTTGGAGGACGCCGACCTCTTTCGAGTCGGAGAAGACGGCATTCCAACTCCACTGACGTCACCGTGTGTTTGGAGAAGCGGACCAGCTCGCCCAGCTCCGTCCGGCTCAGGCCGGCGTGCTCCCGCAACGCCTGGACGACCGCGCCGAACGTCCGCGGACTGTCCGAGCACTCGGGCTCGCCGCCCGTGCCCGCTCCCGCCATACTCGTGCTGTCCGCCACCATCGGCCACCTCCCGCGCACCCGCGTCCCGCGTGTCCGGGGGAGTGGCCCTGCCCGGCAAGACCGTCCGCGCCGAACTCGACCTGTCCTCCGTGTGAGGCGGCCCGTCCTCAGCCGGGCTCCTCGGACTCCGGCCGTGGCACCAGGTCGAGGCCGCTGTCGGCGGGCAGGGTCTCGCGGTAGCCGGTGTACATGTGCTCGGTCGCCAGACGGACGAGGCGCTCCTCGTCCACCGCGCGGGCGGCCTCCAGGAGGGCGCGGTGCTCGCTCACCATGAGCGGGACGTTGCCCGCCTCGTGGACGTAGGAGCGGGTGATGCGGCGGTTGACCGGGTGGTCCCAGAGGGTGTCGATCATCCGCAGGAGCAGCGCGTTGTCACAGGGCTCGATCAGCAGGCGGTGGAACGCCCGGTTGAGTTCGAACTGGGCCGCCGCGTCGGCCGGTTCGGCGGCCGCCATCTCCTCGATCACCGCCGCCAGCCGGGCCAGCCGGGCCCGGTCGTGCCGGCCGCAGGCCAGTCGCAGGGCCAGCGTCTCCAGGGACTGCCGCACCTGGTAGACCTCGGCGATGTCCTTGGGCTGCAGGGCGTTGACGATGTATCCGCTGCCCGGGAGCCAGGTGACCAGCCCCTCGTGGGCGAGGCGGTTCAGCGCGTCCCGTACCGGGGTGCGGGACACGCCCAGCCGCTCCGCCACCTGCTCCTGCACCAGGGTGGCGTCGGCTTCCAGACCGCCCGAGACGATCTCGTCGCGGAGTTGTTCGTACACCCGGACTCCCAACGGCCGGGTGTCCCTGGGGTCGCTGCGCAAAGGCCGCACCTCTGTTCTCCGTCCTGAGCGCCGTTCCGGACCGGGATTTCGGTTCCGGTCCGCCGAAGAATTCCACCTCGTGCGGACCGTTGTCTTCCCTGAACTCACTGTATACGGTGTGCGCACTGCATCCAGAGGAGGTCTGGCCGTGTTCGTTCTGAACACCTGGTATGTCGCTGCCTGGTCCACCGAAGTCACCCGCGAGCCCGTACGCAGGGTCGTCTGCAAGCAACCCCTCGTGCTGTACCGCACCCAGGACGGCGCGGCCGTGGCCCTCGCCGACCGCTGCGCCCACCGCGCCTATCCGCTGTCGGCCGGCCGCACCGTGGGGGACTCCGTCGAGTGCGGGTACCACGGTTTCGCCTACGGGCCCGACGGCGTGTGCACCCGCGTCCCCGCCCAGGCCGCCATCCCCGCCCGGGCCCGCGTGCGACGCTACCCGGTCGTGGAGAAGGACGGCTGGATCTGGGTGTGGACCGGTGACGAGGACCTCGCCGACGAGAGCCTGGTCCCCGACACGCACTGGATGAACGACCCCGCGTGGGCGACGGTCACCCACACGATGCTCTTCGAGTGCCGCCACGACCTCATCCACGACAACCTGCTCGACCTCACCCACGAGACGTTCCTGCACAAGACGACCGTCGGTGACGACTACATCCCCGAGTACGGCATCACGGTCGAGGTGGACGGCAACGTGGTGACCGTGGACCGGCTCATGCCCGGCGTCGAGGCACCGCCGCTGTACGCGCGGACCATGGGCACCGAGGGCCTGTACGACCGCTTCCACGCCACCGAGTTCCACATCCCGAGCTACCACGTGCTGCACTCCGGCATCACGGCCCAGGGGCGCCCGCGCGAGGAGGGCTACCTCATCAAGGTGCTCAACGGGATCACCCCGGTCGACGAGCGGACCACCTGGTACTACTACGCCTTCAGCCGCAACTTCGCGGTCGACGCCGAGTGGGCCACCAAGGAGCTCGAGGTCGGACTGGAGACCGTGCTGCGCGAGGACGCCGACGCGCTGCGGGAGCAGGAGATCGGCATGCGGGAGCGCCCCGACGGCGAGCACGACGTGCTCATCGGCCAGGACGCCGGCGTCGCCAAGGCCCGCCGGATCCTCACCCGGATGCTGGCCGCCGAGCAGGCCGCCGGCCAGGCCGCGAAGGGCTGACCGCCGTGACACGGCTCCGCGGCATCGACCTCGACGCACCGGGGCGCCAGATCGGCGCCCTCCACCTCACCCACTCGGACAACCGGCACGACAACGGAGTCGTCCCGGTCCCGGTCGCGGTGCTCTCCGGCGCACCGGGCCCGACGGCCCTGCTCGTCGCGGGGACGCACGGCGACGAGTACGAGGGGCAGGTGGTCCTGCACCGCCTGCTGCGTGAGACCGATCCCGAGCGGCTGACCGGCCGGCTCGTCGTCCTGCCGGCGCTGAACCTGCCCGCGGTCCGTACCGCGTCCCGGGTCTCGCCGCTCGACGGCGGGAACCTCAACCGCAGCTACCCCGGGAACGACAGGGGCGGCCCCACCGACCAGATCGCCCACGCCCTGGTCGGCGAACTGCTGCCGCACGCCGACCTGGTGATGGACCTGCACTCCGGCGGATCGACCAGCCACTACCTCCCGTCGGTCTTCGCCTACGACGGCCCGACCCCCGAGGCCTGGCAGGCCAAGCGGCGGCTGACGGAGCAGATGGGGCTGCCCTGGACGATGGTCGTCCCCGCGCGGTTCGAACCCGGCTCGCTCTCCACCGCCGCCGACGACGCCGGGGTCGCGATGATCTCCACCGAGCTCGGCGGTGGCGGTGAGGTCAATCCCGCCTTCGCCTCCGACGCGGTCCACGGACTGCGCCGGGTGCTGGCGGGGGCCGGAATCCTCCCGGCGGAGCCGGACACCCCGCCCGCCCCGCCGACCCGCTGGATCGACCTGCTCGCCGACGGCGCCGTGTACACCCCCGCACGCGGGTTGTTCGAGCCGCTCGCCGTCCTCGGCCAGGAGGTCGGGGAGGGCGATCTGGTCGGCCGGGTCCACCCCGTCGAGGAACTCGCCCGGCCCTCCGTCCCCGTCCTCGCACACCGCGCGGGCGTCGTCGCCGTCGTCCGGCGGCCACCGCTGGTGGATTTCGGCGACGCCCTCTACCACCTGGCCGCCGACCGCCCCGACCCCGCCGGTGCGGCCACTCGCTGACCCTCCGGGTGCCGCCGGTGCGGTCACCCGCTGACCCTCCGGGTGCCGCCGGTGCGGTCACCCGCCGCCCCTCCGGCCGGCCACCCGCTGACGCACCACCTCCCTGTCCTGCCCTCCCTCAAGAAGGACGATCCCGTGCGCCATCCGATACGTCTCCCCCTCCTCGCGGCAGCCCTCGTACTGGCCGTCGCCGGCTGTACCAACGCATCCGCCGGAAGCGGTTCCACCGGCTCGGGACCGTCCGCCCCGGCGTCCGGCGGGTCCGCCGCCGCGACGGCGGTGGACACCGCGGCCGTCGCGCTGCTCCCCGCCGATGTCAAATCCAAGGGCGTGCTCGCGGTGGCGAGCGACGCGTCCTACCGGCCGTTCGAGTACTTCGACACCGACAACAAGACGATGATCGGCTTCGACATCGACCTGACCGACGCCCTCGGCGCCAAGCTGGGCCTGAAGGTCGGCCACGTCAACGCCGGGTTCGACGGCATCCTGCCCGGCCTGGCCGCCCGCAAGTTCGACGTCGGCGCCTCCGCCTTCTCCATCACCCCCGAGCGGTCCAAGACCGTGGACTTCGTGCCCTACCTCAACGGCGGATCCGGTATCGCGGTCAGGACGGGCAACCCGCTGGGACTCAAGATGGATCCGGCAGTGCTGTGCGGGCGCACCCTCTCCGCTCAGAAGGGCAGCATCCAGGGCCTCGAACAACTCCCCGCGATCTCCAAGAAGTGCACCGGCGCCGGCAAGGCTCCCGTCAAGATCGACCTGTTCCCCTCGCAGGACGGCGCCAACCTGGCGGTCGTCAGCGGCCGGGTCGACGCGGTCATGGCCGACTCGGTCTCGCTCGCGCTGCAGGCCAAGGCGTCCAACGGCCAGTTCGAACTCGCACCCGGCACCGACTACGAGCCGACTCCCACCGGCATCGCCCTGCTCAAGGACTCCCCGCTCAAGCCGGCCCTGGACGCGGCCATGAAGAGCCTTCTGAACGACGGCACCATGGAGTCGCTCATGAAGAAGTGGGACATCCCGGCCGGCCTGCTCCTGAAGTCCGGGAGTTGACATGGCCACCCTGCCGGCCCCTTCAGCACTGGACATCGACAAGGTGTCCGACTCCGACCTGACCGTCGTCCCCAAACGGCACCCGATCCGCTGGCTGACCGCAGCCGTGCTGCTGCTGGTCGGCGTGGCGACACTGCGGTCGGTGTTCACCAACCCCCGCTTCGGCTGGGATGTCGTCAACACCTACCTGCGGGACGTCTCCATCGGCCGCGGACTGGTCGTCACGCTGGAACTCACCGCGATCTGCATGGCTCTCGGTGTCGTGCTGGGCGTCGTCCTGGCGGTGATGCGGCTGTCGGTCAACCCGGTCGTACGGTCGGCGGCGTTCCTGTACGTCTCGTTCTTCCGCGGGACACCGGTCCTGGTGCAACTGCTGTTCTGGTACAACCTGGCGGCGCTCTACCCCACGCTGACCTTCGGTATCCCGGGACTGTCCCTGGACGCCAACCGGCTGATCACCCCGCTGGTCGCGGCCATCCTCGGCCTGGGCCTCAACGAGGCCGCCTATATGTCGGAGATCGTCAGGGCCGGCATCCTGTCCGTGGAGCAGGGCCAGGCCGAGGCCGCCGGAGCGCTGGGCCTGACCAGGATGCAGACCATGCGCCGGGTGATCCTGCCGCAGGCGATGCGGGTGATCATCCCGCCGACCGGCAACGAGACGATCGGCATGCTGAAGACCACCGCCCTGGTGAGCGTGCTGGCCGTACCCGACCTGCTCTACTCCGCGCAGATCCTGTACTCGCGCAACTTCCAGACCATCCCGCTGCTCATCGTCGCCAGCATCTGGTACATGGTCGTCACCAGCGTCCTCACCGTCGGCCAGTTCTACGTCGAGCGCCGCTTCGCGCGCGGCAACCGCACGCTGCCGCCGACCCCGCTGCAGCAGCTCAAGCAGATGCTGAGCACCCATGCGCCGATCGCCACCGGGAGAAAGTCATGACCGCCGACAGCGTCGCGGAACCGGTCCCGATGGTCAGGGCCGAGAAGGTCCGCAAACACTTCGGGCGACTGGAGGTCCTCAAGGGAGTCGACCTGGAGGTCCGGCGGGGCGAGGTGGTCTGCCTCATCGGCCCCTCCGGCTCGGGCAAGAGCACCTTCCTGCGCTGCATCAACCACCTGGAGACCGTCGACGGCGGCCGGATGTGGGTGGACGGCCAGGTCATGGGCTACGAGCAGCGCGGAGACAAGCTGCACGAGCTCGGCGACAGGGAGATCTGCCGCCGGCGCACCCAGATCGGCATGGTGTTCCAGCACTTCAACCTGTTCCCCCACATGACGGTGCTGGAGAACCTCGTCGAGGCACCCCGGCGGGCGCTGAAGGAGTCCAAGGAGGTGGCCACCGAGCGGGCCCTGGGCCTGCTCGACCAGGTGGGACTCAGGGACAAGGCCCGGGCCTTCCCCCGGCACCTGTCCGGCGGGCAGCAGCAGCGGGTGGCCATCGCCAGGGCGCTGTGCATGCGGCCCAAGCTGATGCTGTTCGACGAGCCCACCTCGGCCCTGGACCCCGAACTCGTCGGCGACGTGCTCACGGTGATGCGGGACCTGGCCACCTCCGGCATGACCATGGTGGTGGTCACTCACGAGATGGGCTTCGCCCGTGAGGTCGCCGACCGGGTGGCCTTCTTCGACGCCGGCCAGGTCGTCGAGGTCGGCCCCGCCCAGCAGGTCATCACCGCACCCCGGCACGCGCGGACCAGGGCCTTCCTGGCCGCGGTGCGGTGAGTCGACGGGACCGGCACACGGGTTCCCCGCCAAGAGTTCCCACGAGTGAGTGACGAGTGAGTGACGAAGGAGGACGACGATGAGGCTCCTGCTCCGCGCCAACGCCCACCGGCCGGTGGACGGCGGCGGCCGGGAGGTCGCGGCCGCACCGGACACACCCCGCCGCGAGCCCTGGCAGTGGCAGGTGCGGCTGCTCGCCGGCGGACACGGCCCCACCACCGCCCCGCTTCCCGGGGCGCGACGGATCGCCGAACCCCTGCCGGACGGGACGGTCCTGGAGGTCGCCGCCGATCCCGCCGCGGTCTGCCCGGACGTGGAGATCGTCGACCCCGGCGCCGGCACGACCGTGGACCGCGCCGAGAGCGACGTGCTGGTCCTGGTCGCCTGCGGGGGACGGCTGCTGGTGGAGGGACGGCACCTGCTGGCGGACGCGGACGCGATGGTGCTGGCGGGGGCCGACGACCCCCTGAGCGTGGAGGTCCGGCACCCGGACGGCCGCGGCGTACCCGACGGCCCGGATGCACGGCTTGCGCTGGTCCGCCTGAGTCCCGCCGGGGACCGCGCCCTGAGCTGGGTGCCCTGATGGCGGCGGCACCCGTCGCGGACGGGGAGCAGCGGCTGCGGCTGCGCGTGGCCGCCCTGGTCTGGGAAGCCGAAGGGGTGGTCTCGGTGCACCTGCGGCGGCCCGACGGCGGCGACCTGCCGGCATGGGAGCCCGGAGCGCACGTGGACCTGTGCCTGCCCGGCTCCGCCACCCGGCAGTACTCCCTCAACGGACCGCCCGCGGACCGGTCCGTCTGGCGCGTCTCCGTCCTCAGGGAACCGGCTTCCCGCGGCGGCTCCCGGGCGGTGCACGAGGTCCTCCGCCCGGGGGAGGAGGTCGAGGTGACCGGGCCGCGCAACCGGTTCCCGCTCGTCGACGCCCCCGAGTACCTGTTCGTCGCCGGCGGCATCGGCATCACCCCGCTGCTGCCGATGCTGGAGCGGGCGGCCTCCCGCGGTGTCCGCTGGTCCCTGCTGTACGGCGGGCGGACGCGGGCGAGCATGGCCTTCCTCCCGGAGCTGGCCCGCTACGGCGACCGGGTGCTGGTGCGCCCGCAGGACGAGTACGGCCTGCTCGACCTGGAGCCCTTCCTGGGTGCGCCCCGTGAGGGCACGGCGGTGTACTGCTGCGGCCCCGAGCCGCTGCTCGCAGCCGTCGAGCGGCTCTGCGCCCCCTGGCCCCCGGGCGCCCTGCACACCGAACGGTTCGCCGCGGCCCCCCGGGAACCCGACGGCGGCGACGCCGACGGGGAGTTCGAGGTGGTGCTGCAGCGGACCGGACGCACCGTCACCGTGCCCGCGGGCAGGACGGTGCTGGACGCGCTGGAGGACCACGGCATCGAGGCGCCGAACTCCTGCCGCGAGGGCATCTGCGGCACCTGCGAGACCAAGGTCGTCGAGGGCATCCCCGACCACCGGGACAGTCTGCTGTCGCCGGAGGAGCGCGCGGCCAACGACACCATGATGATCTGCGTCGGCCGCGCCCGGTGTGCCCGGTTGGTGCTCGACCTGTGACGCGGGCCGACCGGCCGGCCCACCAGGTCTGCCGGGGCCGCGCCTACCTGCCGAACAGCAGGCGGCGCGGCTCCGGCGGGGGTGGGATGTGTCTGCTGTTTGCCGGGTAGACGGGACAGGTATCGCGGTTGGCTGAAGGAGGGGCAGTGGAACAGGACTCATCACTGAGAGCTGTGGGATGGGCGCGTTCGCTGCCGATCAGCAGCGGGGTGAAGGCGGCCAGGGACTGGACGCGTGAGCATCTGACGGCCCTCGGTTGGTCACGGACAGCACCGGATCTGGTGGACTCGGTCGTGCTGGCCGTGTCCGAACTGGTCACCAACGCCCACGTCCACGCCCACAGCAACGCGCAGCTCATCCTCACCTGGGACCGGGAATGCCTGCACGTGACCGTGCATGACGCCTCGACTCGGCTGCCCGAGCAGCGCCACTTTGGTGACGAAGCTCTCGGGGGGCGCGGGCTGCTCCTGGTCGATGCCCTCGCCGATGGCTGGCGGGCCCACCGCTGTCCTCGCGGGAAAGACGTCACCGCCTGCTTCCAGCCGCCCGCACCCGTCCAGCCCGGCGCAAGCGGCGACGGGTGAGGTCGGGGGCGGAGACTCGGCAGGAGGTCGCGCCGGTTCCTTCCGCGCGTGCCCGTCCCGCCCCCGACTGCAACGCACCTACCCCCTTTTCCCTTTCGGACGCATTCGCCCGGCCGGGTGCGGTCCGTGTGCTTGCTCGTCAGGCGTGCCCGTAGGGCCCGGCCGGTGACGGCCGGGCCCTACGCAGGGGTGTGAGTGTGGTGTCAGGTCACCATCGGTACCAGCGGCCGCGGCCGCCACCGGTGGTGGTGGAACGCATGACGAAGCCGAGCAGCCACAGCACCAGGACGGCGAGGGCGACCCACCACAGGAGTTTGACGGCGAAGCCGGCACCGAAAAGGATCAGCGCGAGGAGCAGAACGAGCAGCAAGGGAACCATAGTTATCGACCTCCTGGCGTTCCGTCTGCCCTGCGCGATGGTTGCCATTCCCCCGAGGAGCCTTGTTTATGGAGGCAAAGCCGGGGCACGAGCCGGTTGTCGAGACAGCGGATCAGAAGTTACGAGGAGGCGTGTTCCATGACTGCCGGCGAGAAGGCCAAGGCGAAGGCCGAGCAGGCCAAGGGCAAGATCAAGGAGGCTCTGGGAAGTGCCCTCGGTAACGACCGCATGACCGCCGAGGGGCAGGTGGAAAAGAGCGCGGGTGACGCTCGCGAGGCCAAGGAGAAGGCCAAGGACGCTTTCAAGCGCTGACGTCACCTGCTCCTTTCGGAAAGGGACTTCCCGAACCGGAAGGCCCTTTCTGTCCTTTTCGAAAGGCATCCGCTGAAGTTTTTCAGGAGCATTCACTTCCATGAGTCGTTGAGGACGGGTGCGGCTCGCTCGCTCAGGGCCCGGATGCCGCGCAGGCCGTGGACGGATCCGGGCTCGACGTCGGGACTCGCGGCGGGGTGCCGTCCAGCACTTCGTGCAGTTCGGGGCCTCGTCGGCCAGGGCGTCGATGGCCTCGTGGGGGTAGCGGCAGCCGGTGGCCTGGGAGGTTCCTGAGGAAGCCTCCTGGTGGAGCCAGGAGCAACTCCCAGTCCGCCTGAAAAAAGATCACCGGTGATGTGCCCCAGGTCTGGTGGAGTCACCTTGCTGGACAGATGATGCTCCAGACACTCAAGGTGGCTTCTGTGCCCCGTAGTTACCCGGTCGAGTTCCGACGCAAGGTCCTCGATTTTGTCGAAGTCTGCCGGCCGACCCGGCAGATCGCCTATGGCCTCGGCATCAGCGAGCAGACGATTTATGTCTGGTGCCGTCGGCACCTCATCGACACCGGGAAACTGCCGGGGCCGACCAGCGAGGACCAGGCCGAGCTGGTGGCCGCACGACGGCGGATCACCGAACTGGAGGCGGAACTGGCCATCCACGCAGACGGCGACGAGAGTGCTCAACGTCAGCGACCGGGCGCCGGCCGGCACACTCGCTGCGGCAGCGGCCACCAGCGCGGACAGCGGACAGCGACGGCCGTGGACGCCTCGCGGATCAGGCACCAGGCCCAGAAATCCGGACAGACGGACCGCGTCCGCCGGCGGGGCCGGGGCAAAAGCCCGGGCCGGTTGGCCCAGGCCGGCGGGCATGAGGGAAGATGCAGGAGCAGGCACGGACTCGCCACGTGTTCATGGGACTTCGACACTCACATGATCACCGAGACCGTGCCCGCACTGCGATCGCTCCCCGCCCGAACGGGGACATTCTGTCCGTTTCCATGCCACTCCGGCGAACCGGACGAAGCTCAATCCTGCAAGGGACCCTGGGCACGTCCTGGCCTGGGGCAGCGGATCCAAGCTGCATGTGCCCGCACTGTTATCACGCGAAACGTGCGGCACACGAGTGACTCGGTTAACGTGCGATGGCTTGGAGTTCACTGGCACGTTGAAGAAGGGCGTTACTCATGGCGCAGTCTCTCGCCGATCTCGCGTCGGCAAGAGTACGGGGGATCTTGCGATATTTTCCCGAGAGCTCGCAGGCCGAGCGCGAGGAGTTGCGCGCCACGGCGCGGGAACTGCTCGACGTCCACGGCGAGGGGGTGCTCACTGTCCTCCCTCCGATCGAGCGCGTCATGTGGTATCTCGCTGCCGAGGGGCGCGCCGAGGATCTTGTCGAGGTGGTCCGGCACCAGCGCAGGGACCCGGGCGCCTTCCTCGTGGCAGGCGCCCGGCGCCCCCGGCTGGTGCTGCCGGGGCTGCGGGGCCTGGCGCTGCCTGAACGGATCGCCGCGCTCACGCGTCGCGACTTGCCGGCGACGGCGCAGCTCACCTCGGTCGGCTGGCGCGGCGACGATCTGGTATGGGAAGGGTACGCGTTCGTCGCGAACCTGCCGCGTCCATCGGGCCGCGCCGTCGGCCGATTCGCGGTGCTGAAGAACGACGAGACCGGCCGCCGCATCAGACTGCGCATGCGCCGCACCCGCAGCGAGCAGGCCACCGTCGCCTCCGGACAGGCCCTGCACTGCTACGACCACACGGGCTTCGAAGTCGTCGTCTCCGCTCGTCGGCTGCGCGAGCTCGCCGGGCGCGGTGCCGGCCAGTGGTTTCTGCAAGTCGGGATCCTGGGACCGGGCGGGATCTACGGCGCGCGGGTGCGCCAGCGCGACGCGGGCACGGCCGGGCACAACCAGGTTCGCCATCTGGCGGACGGCTCACGTCTCGTGGTCGGCTTCACCAAGAATGCCGTGAGCATCACGGTGCAGCAGCCCCCTGTCGAGGTCGAGTCCTGCACCGTCGCCGACGGCGAACTGCGACTGGTCACCAGGGCGCGGAGCGGCGCCAAGGTCCCCACCGCCGTGACCGTCGTCGAAGGCGACACCAGACTCGACAGCCCGCTCACTCCCCTGTCCGGTTCCCCTGACGCGTTCCGGCGCCACCAGTCGGTCTTCAGCCTTGCCCAGCTGGCCGCGAACGACCTGCCGGGAACCAAGACCCGGCAATTCAAGGTGACCTTGAGGGGAGCCGACGGCCGGGGCCAGGCGGCCCTCCTCGCCGAGGGCTTCACGACCAGCAGGCACCGGCTTGCCCCCGGCCGCGAGCTGGCCGTCCACCGCGACGGGCCCGGCAGGCTGGTGCTGGCAACGCGAGCCGTCCGACCCGTGGTCGACGCGATGACCGTGACGGGGTCGGGGGAGCTGGTGCTCGAGGGTACGTATCCCGCTGAGGAAGTGGCCGGGAAGAAGGTCATCCTGCGGCACGGGACCCGCTTCGAGGAGAAGGAGCTGCCGGTCGAGCTTGCCGACGGGCGGTTCACGGTCCGGATCAAGCCCGAGGCGGCCCCGCAGGCGCACGGTCCCGAGCTGCCCCTGTGCCCCGGTCGCTGGTACCTGTACTTCCGCGACGCGGACGCCTGGGACAAGTCCGGGGACGTCCCGGTGACCTTGCGTCCGGAGCAGGTGCAGGAGCTGCCCATGTGCTTCAGCGGCCCGCAGCGTGCCTACACCGTGGACCGCCGCCACTTCGACCGCATCTTCATCGAGCCGGAACGGCTGCTCGGCCCCGATGAGCACGGCGCCTACCGGCAGCGCATGCTGTGCGAGGTGTACTTCCACGAGCAGCGCGAGCTCCCCTTGCGCGACGCGGTGCTCTACATGAGCCTCAGCGGCAAGCAGTTCTCGGACTCGCCGCGGGCGGTCTACGAGGAGCTGGTGCGCCGGGGGGTCGACGTCGAGCACATCTGGACCCAGGACGGGGGACTGCCCGAGATGCCGCCGGGAGCGCGTGTGGTGGGCCGTGGCAGTCGCGAGTGGTACGAGGCACTGGCGCGCAGCCGCTACGTCGTCGTCAACACGACAATAGGCGATTGGTTCGTCACCCGCCCCGGGCAGCGGGTCGTGCAGACCTGGCACGGCACGCCGCTGAAGAAGATCGGCAAGGACCTCCTCGGCACTACCAAGTCGAATCCCGCCTATATCGCCAGCCTGCCGCACAGCTACCGGCAGTTCGACTTCGTGGTGTCGCCGAACGCGTACACCACAGAGATCATGCGCAGGGCGTACAGCATCGAAGGCGAAATGCTCGAGAGCGGTTATCCGCGCAACGACGTCTTCCACGCCCCCGACCGCGACGCGCGGGCCGCGCGGGTCAGGGAGCGGCTCGGCCTGCCCGAGGGCAAGAAGGTGGTGCTCTACGCTCCTACCTGGCGGGAAGACCAGAAGCACGCGAGCAAGCTGTACAAACTCGATCTGCGGATCGACCTGGCCGCGGCCCAGGCCGAACTCGGTCACGACCATGTGCTGCTCTTCCGCAAGCACCCGAGGGTCCATGACAACGTACCGGGTGCCGGCCGGGGCTTCGTGTGGGATGTCACCCGCTACCCGGACATCGCCGATCTGTACCTCGTCGCCGATGTGCTGGTCACCGACTACTCCTCGGCGTTCTTCGACTTCGCGCACTCGGGTAAGCCGATACTGTTCTTCACCTACGACCTGGAGCACTACCGGGACACGCTGCGCGGCTTGTACTTCGACCTCACCACCCGGGCGCCCGGCCCGCTGCTGCAGACCTCCGAAGACCTGGTCAAGGCCCTGCGCGACGTCGATGCCGTCGAAGCGGAGTACCGGGAGAAGTACGCTCAGTTCATAAAGGACTTCTGCGAACCCGGGGACGGTCTCGCGACAGCGCGGGTCGTGGACCGCATGCTCGACGGCGGACCGCACGCCGCAGCCCCGACCGACGGCTGAGCGTGCCGCGCAGGGCCGGGCGGGACCGGCCCTGCGCGGATGCGGTTGAGTCGGCCTGGAGCGCGGTGCCGGTGTTGCCACCGGTTCGTTTCTCCAGGCCGCTCGCCGAACCCGGCGTACCCGTTACGCCGCAGTCATTCACCACGGCCTCCCGGGCCTGCACATACAAACCTGCCCGGAAGTTCCCCAACTCCCTTGCGGAGTTGGGTGCGCACCGCATCCGGCCCGGATCCGCCAGGTTCGAGCCGGTGACTCATTTCGGGGCGTAAACGCCGGTTCCTCTCGTACACCTCTGCGTCTCGCTCGCCGGACCCGACCCCTCTGGCAGTCCTGGACCGTCCCGGCTTTGTCGCGGCTGCTCCCACCCTCCCCGGCACCTCCCGGATCAGGCTGCCGCCGGCTACGCCCACCCCGCTGCGACGGGGCGCGCGGTGCAGGTCTTCCACCTCCACTCGGTCGAACAGCGCTTTCCACGGCGCACGTGGTTGTCAAGTCAAATGAGGCGTTTTCGTCGCTATGGGCTTTGTGGTTCGGGTTGTGCTCGTTTGGCGGGATCGTTGATCCAGGCATGGCCGGGTGTCTCGGGTGGTTTCGGCCGTCGGGCGAAGCGCTCGGGGTGGCGTCTGCAGGTGTCGGCCAGGGCGGCGGACTGTTGGTCCCGCACTTCGTGGGCGGCGCCGAAGTGGACCGAGGCGGGGGTGTGCAGGCCGATTCCGGAGTGCCGGTACTCGTGGTTGCGGTAGCCGGATGGTCGCGGCCGGCACGACACCGGACTCGCTCACCCGGGTCGAGGCGGCGGCCGACTTCAGGGTGCGGCCGCTTGCGGGAGGCGTCGGCCGGTTCTTTGCCGACCCGGCCGGCCGGTCTCGTCAGGACGCGCGGAGGCGTCAGGTCCGGTCGGCGGGCGGGAGCACGGCGACGGCGCGCAGGAAGGTCTGTGCGAAGACCTCGACGGCCTCCTCGGCCGTGGGCAGGTCCACCCCGGGCACCCGCGAGGCGGCAGGACGCATCAGGAAGTGGGAGAAAACGGGGCCGGCCAGCTGCTGCGTCAGCAGTAGCAGGGGGAGGTCGCGGATGCGGCCGACGGCGATTTCGTCGGTCAGCCACTGCCCGATGCCGCTGAGCATGCGGGGGAAGAACTGCTGGTACACGGATTGGACCATCGGGTCCCCGGGGCGTGAGAGGGCGTCGGCGATCATGGCCGGCAGCACCCGCGGTTCGCGGCTGAGGGAGCCGACCAGCAGGCGGTAGATCTCGCGGACGGTGTCCGCCAGGTCATGGTGCGGGCCTGCGAGGACCGCTTCGACGTCCAGGATCGGGCTGTAGCGCTCATAGACGGCGTGCAGCAGTCCGTCCCGTCCGCCGAACGCCGCGTACAGGCTGTGCACGGAGCACTGGGCACCGGCGGCCACCCGTTCCAGAGTGGCCGAGGCGAGGCCCTGCTCGCTGATGAGTGCGGCGGCGGCCTCCACGGCGCGTTGGCGGACCGGCTTCTGGCCTCCGGGGTCCACCCCGGCCGCGCGTACCGCCTCGTCCAGGGCGCGACGGGTGCCTCCGAGGCGGCGCATCAAGGTGCTGCGTGAGATGCCGGCTTCCTCGGCGACGGCGAGCAGCGGGACATCGGCGACAGGCACGCCCCGGACGCGCGATGCGCGCAGGGCCGCCCGCACCACCTCTTCCGGTACCGCTCCCGCTGAGAGATTGCTGAGCTTTGACACATGGATAAGGTTACCCTGTAATCGAGTCTCACATAAAGGTGTTGCCCAACGCCCCACGCCACACCGCCGATTCACACCATCGCCCTGCCCGGCCCTGTGTCCCACAACGGGTTCGCGGGCCGGAAGGAACCGCATCGCCATGTCCGATCACTCCACTCCCACGCCGGGGCCCGAGGCCTCGCAGCCTGGTGCCGCGCGAAGACTGGCCGCCGTCCTGCTCGGCCTGACCGCCGTGGTCACCCTGATGCTCTGCGCGTTCGCCCTGCCCGGCGTGCACGGCGGTCCGCACCGGGTCCCGATCGGCGTGACCGGACCGCAGACTGCCGCCCAGGCACTCCAGAAGACGCTCGACGGGGACGCCTGGGACGTCACCGTCTACGAAAGCGCCGAGGCTCTCACCTCCGCGATCAAGGACCGGGACATCACCGGGGGCATGGCTCTCGCCTCCGGCGGCGTCGACGTCTACACGGCCACCGCCGGCGCCCCGATGGCCGGCGGCGCGCTGACCGCCCTGGGGAACACCGTCGCCGCCCAGCAGCAGGCGAAGGCCACCGTCCACGATCTCGTGCCCTACCCCGAGGACGACCCCCGCGGAGCCGGTTTCGCCGCCGCCGGACTACCGATGATCTTCGGTGGGATCTTCCCCGCGGTGATCCTCACCCGTCTCTTCCCCGGCCATGCCGGCCTGTGCATACGTCTGGCCGGCGCCGTGTTCTTCTCCCTGTTCGCCGGGGCCGCGGCCACCGCGTTCCTCCAGTACGCAACCGGATCCCTGGCGGGCGACTACTGGCTCACCGCCCTCGGCCTCACCCTGGGCATGGCCGCCCTCTCCATGACCTTCATCGGCCTGGAAGCCCTGATCGGCATGGCGGGCATCGGAATCGGGGCGGTTGTGATGATGCTTCTGGGCAACCCCTTGTCCGGCCTGGGCACCGGCCCGTACTGGCTGCCCTCCGGCTGGGCCGCCATCGGCCGGCTCCTGCCGCCGGGTGCGTCCGGCAGCCTCCTGCGCGCCAATGCCTTCTTCGACGGAACCGGCGCGGCGGGCCCGGCCCTGGTGCTCACCGTCTGGGTCGTGCTCGGCCTGGCCCTGTTCCTCGTCGCCGACCGGCGAGGAGCCAGGGCAACCCGTGCCGGTGGGGCAGCCAAGGCGCCGGAGCCCGCCGGGGTCTGACCCCGTGCCCGCTCGGTGGCAAGTGGCCCCGGGAGCACCGCTGCCGGAGGAAACGCGTGGCGCGCCACCGGCCTGCACCGGGGGAGGACGGAGAAAGAGCGCGAACGAAGTCCCTCTCAAGGGAACTGAATTCCCTCACCTGAGGGGATTCAGTTCCCCATCCCAGGGGTTGCCCGGTGGGAACTGTCCGGTCGGATGCCTTCGAGTCGTTGGACGATCTGCCACAGGGGAGTGCTGCTCCTGGCGACCAGGACAAGGGTTTCTCCGGTGTCGCCCCAGGTGCGACGGACCAGGTCAAGGGCCTGATCGACGCCTGCGGCCACATCGCCGCGGGCCCCGGAGCGCAGCCAGGTGCGCAGTCCGTAGTTGTGCGCGGCGACCACGCTCGCGGCGACTGTGTACGCCCGGGCGTCGCCGTCCGGCAGGGAGGCGAACCGGCGCTTGAGGTAGGCGGCGAGGGCGTGCTCGTATCGCCACACGACAGAGATTTCATGGGCCTTCAGAGCCGCGACCCTGCGGGTGAGCGCATACCGCTTCACCGAGAACTCGGTGTTCTCCGCGTACGTGCGCATCACCAGGCGAGCCGCGCCGCAGGCGCGGCCGACGGGGTCGGGGTCCTGAGCGCCTTCTTCCAGGTACTCGACCATGTCGGCGAGGGCTCTTTCGTGGTCGGGGAAGACGACCTCCTCCTTGGTGGGGAAGTACCTGAAGAAGGAACGGCGGCCTACGCCGGCCCGGCGCACGATGTCGTCGACGGTGGTGTTGTCCGACGCCCTCGCGACGGTCATCGTGATCGAGGAGGTCGCGCGGGTCTGCGCGTCCTCGTCCCTGATCCCCGCGGTGAACAAGCTGGGCTCGCTGCCGGTGCTCCTCTCCGGCTCCGCGGAGTTGAAGAAGAGGTACCCGGCCCCGCTGGCCCGGGGCAAGGCGATGTTCTCGTACTGCCTGTCCGAGCCGGACGCGGGCTCGGACGCGGCCGGCATGAGGACCCGGGCGGTCCGTGACGGCGACGCCTACGTCCTGAACGGCGTCAAGCGTTGGATCACCAACGCCGGCGTCTCGGAGTTCTACACGGGGAAGGGGGCCTGACCTTCCAGGGCGCCGCGGCCAAGTGCTTCGCCTCCGACGTCGCCATGGAGGTCACCACGGACGCCGTCCAGCTCCTCGGCGGCTACGGCTACACCCGTGACTACCCGGTGGAACGCATGATGCGCGACGCCAAGATCACCCAGATCTACGAGGGCACCAACCAGATCCAGCGGATCGTCATGGCCCGCAACCTGCCCTGAGTTCGGGGAAGCGCCCGATGAACTGACGCGCCCTGCGGAGCTCGACGCGTCCACGTCAGCTCCGACGCGAGGGTGTGCACGCCGCGCCTGGTACGCCATCGAACGGTTGATGTGTGCGGATGGCCTGGAAGGCGTCCTTCGCGGACAGCGGCGCCGCACCGGCAGTCGCGATCCAGTGGGCGGCCGCGGTGAGGCCGATATCCGGATCGAGGGTGAGCAGGCTGGTGAAGCGCCGGTCCGAGGGCAGTGATTCGCCGCCACGGGAAGCTGTCGTTCCGGGGACAGGGCCGGCGCCATCATCGGCGATGATCTCCACCAGTCCGGCCGGGTGCGGTGGCGTGGACCGCGCGGCGACGAGCATGGCCGCTGTCGGCCTGAGTCACGACGGGTGCCTGCCGCTCTGCCGACAGCAGCCCGGTAACAGCCGCGGCCACCCGGAGCGCCTCCCGCCGAACCGCGTGCTTGGCCGATCGGACGGCGGTGCTGTGAGCGCTCACGACACAGCGCTCACAACGTCGCCACGAGCTGCCGCAACATGTCGTGTGCCGGGAGGAGGGACGGACCGTACCAGGTGATCAGCCGACCGCTCACCAGCCGGGTCGGCGCGCGGTGGAAGGACTCGGGACCGTCGCTCTCGGAGAACTCGTACGGCTCGTCGGGCAGCAGTACGACATCCACGTCCGTCCGGTCGATCTCTTCCAGCGCCACGTGCGGGTAGCGGTCCGGATGCTCGGCAAACGCGTTGGCGAGACCGGCCCGGCGCAGCAGGTCGCCGGTGAAGGTGGACCTTCCGACTGCCATCCAGGGATCCCGCCAGATCGGGACCGCCACGGTGGCGGTGACGTCGGGAAGCGGGCCCGACCAGAAAGCTCGTGCCGCGTCGAGCCAGTCGGGGATCGGGGCTTGCAGAGCCTCGACGAGCATCCGCTCGAGTGAGTCCAGGGCGTGCGGGACGGTCTCGATGACGGTCACCCACACCGGCACCCCCGCAGCCCGCAACCGGGTGACATCCAGCTCGCGGTTCTCCTCCTTGTTCGCGATCACGAGGTCCGGCCGCAGTGCCACGATCGCCTCACGGTCCGGGTTCTTGGTGCCTCGTACCCGTACCACGTCGAGGTCGCCGGGGTGGGTGCACCAGTGGGTCGCCCCGACGAGGACGTCCGGCCGGGCGGCAGCGATCGCCTCCGTGAGCGACGGCACCAGGGACACCACCCGACGTGGCGGACGAACGAGGTTCAGGGCGGTGCCCATGTCGTCGTGCAGCAGAGGCATTTCGGCTTCCCTCGGTGTGACGGATCCCTCGTGGCGGCACGATAGTAGGGCGCCCTGCTCTTTCGTGTGACCGCGGGGCGCCGTCAACTCCCGTCGCTGGAGGTTCTCGCTGGGCGGCGTGTGAGAGGGGACGCGGGCATGGCCGGTGCCGAGGAAATCGTCATCCTCGACGGGGCCCGGACTCCGATCGGAATTTCGGCGTGCTGTTCAAGGACGTGCCTGAGCTTCCCCCGCTGTGCGGGAGGTGCTGGAAGCTCAAAGGCCTGGTAAACATGCAGGTGGTCGACTCAATGATCGACGGCTGACTCGGTAGGGCAAATGTTGCTGGTGCAGGCTTGTTCAGGTTTCCTCGCGCTGCCCGGCCTCTGGCGTGTGTTCCTTACCAGGCCCGTCGCGTCTGGCGTCCGAAGAGGATGCCGCCCGGTTCGGGTGGTGGGGGAGTGCCGGGCTTGAGGGGCCAGGCGAGCAGCATGCCCGCGACGAAACCGGCGACGTGGGCCAGGTATGCCACGGTGCCCGCCTCGGCGATGGCCTCGCCGGTGGAGTAGAACGCCTGCAGCACGAACCAGAAGCCCAGCACCAGCCAGGCCGGCAGCCGCAGCGGCAGGAAGAGGAGGAAGGGGACGAGGATCCAGACCCGTGCCCTCGGGTAGAGCACCAGGTAGGCGCTGTTCCAAGCCCAACTGTTGCCCGCACGCCTGCACCATCCGGTTCCGCGACGCTCGGGGGAGACAGCGAGAGGAAACCGGGTACCGGACCCAGGACGCGGCGGTCGAAGGGCTGACGGAGCTGTACGCCGACCGGGAGAAGACGGCTCCCCCGGTGGCCGAGGCACGCCGCGAACTGGGCCGGCAGACGATGGAGGAGTACGCCCGGACGTGGTTGCCCCGGCAGCGCAAGACAACCGAGTACTCGACCGCGAAAACCCTGGCGAGCCGCTTCAGGGCACAGATCAACCCGGTGATCGGATCGCGGAAGCTGAATGCGGTGACACCGACCGTGGTGGAGGACTTCCTCGATCACTTGGAGGCGGAGGGGGTGGGCCGTGGGCACCAGTTGAACGTCTGCCGGGCCCTGTCGGCTCTCCTCCGCGATGCGTTCGAGAAGGGGCCATTGCTCAGCGATTCGCACGCGTACCCCATCGCAGAAGGGGGCCCTTGGGCAAAGGCCCCCTTCCAGGCAATGCCGCGGGATGCGGCCGGGACATGCCCATCCGTTCATTTCAACGGAACGGGTGGCGGGCCGAACGCGGAAGTGAACGACCGACGGTGACCGCGGCTCAGTACGAGGGCACCTTCAGCAGCTGGTCGCGGCGGTCCGCGATCTCCGGCTGGTAGACCTCGGTGTCCCACACTTCGGGCTCGACGGGCTGCAGCACGATCGACACGGCGCCGTCGTCGACGCCGAAGGCCTCCTGGAGGGCCTCGCTGATGCGGGCGGCGAGGCGGGCGCGGCGCTCGTCGTCGAGCGGGGCGGGGAAGTGCTTGACGATCACGTGGGGCATGGTCCTGCTCCTTCTCGGGCGTCAGATGATCGAATGGCGGATGACATGGGCGAGTTCGTCCACACCCGGGTTCCGCAGGAGCCCGTAGTGGTTCGTGTCCAGGCGGACGACGGTGGACGCGCCGGCCGCGAAGGCCGGGTCGCGTTCGATGAAGGACTCCTCGTCGCCGCGGGCCACGAGGACGGTGACCGGGGCCGTGACGGGGCCGGGTGCCGGTTCCCAGCCGTACGTACGGCAGGCGACGCGGATGACCCGGCGGACCGTGGCGGGGCCGAGGTCGGGGAAGTGGCGCAGCACGAACCGCGCGAAGCTCTCCTCGTCGGTGCCCTCGCGCAGACAGGTGTCGAGCAGGGGGCCGTCGGTGCGGCCGGCGAAGACGGAGTACAGGATCGTACGGAACGTCCGGTCGCCGAAGTCGGCTCCTGCCGCCGTCCAGGACGGTGGGCCCGGCAGCCGCGGTGAACCGGGCGCGAGGAGGACCAGGCGGTCGACCTTCTCGCCCGAGTGCTCCAGCCGGCGCGCGGCGGCGAAGGCGACCCGCGCGCCGAAGGAGTAGCCCCACAGCGTGTACGGGCCCTCGGACTGCACCCGCCGCAGGGCGCGTACGTCGGCCGCGGCCATCTCCTCCAGGCTGTCATGGGGGATTTCGCCCTCGTTGAGGCCGTACGCCTGGATCCCGTACAGGGGGCGGGAGTCCGGGCCCTCGGCCAAGCGGGAGGCGAGCAGCCGCAGGTTCATGGCGTAGCCGCCGAGGCCCGGCCAGCACAGAACGGGCCGGTCGCCGGTGCCGTCCGGCCGCGGGTGTGCCGCACGGTGGCCCCGGGACAGTGGTACCAGCCGGGGCGGCGGGGTCGTGTCGGCGGCGATGCGTTCGGCGAGCTGCTCCACCGTGGGTGCGGTGAACAGCACCTGCAGGGGCAGGGAACAGCCGAACTCGCGGTTGATCCGGTGCACCAGGGACACCGCGATCAGAGAGTTGCCGCCGCAGGCGAAGAAGTCGTCCCTGACGGAGACCACGTCGCGGTGCATGGCCGCCTTCCACAGCTCGCACAGGCGCGCCTCGGTGCGGTTGCGGGGCGGTACGACGGGCCGGATGCCGCGGGCCACCGCGGTGTCCGCGAGCTCGGTGAGGTCCTGGACGTCCAGCTTGCCGTTGGCGGTGTGCGGCAGCCGTTCCAGGATCAGGATCTGGTTCGGGACCATGAACTCGGGCAGCCGGGCGGCCAGGTCGTCCTTGACCAGCTCGGCCGGGCCCTTCATGTGGACGGTGTCCTCGTACATGCCCTCGTGCGCGATCTGGTCGTCGCTTATCCGGCCGCCGACGCAGAAGTACAGGGGCCCGGTGGGCAGGCCGAGACCTTCGAGCAGCGTGGTCATGCGGCGGGCGGCGGGCAGGTCGCGGCCCGAGCGCGAGCTGTAGCCGGCCGGCATGAAGCCGAGGCCGGCCGTGTTGTGCTGGAGGTACTGCAGGGCCCGGCCGAGGTTCACGTACTCCGGTTCGTCCCCGGGGGTGTGGACGGTGAGGGTGATGCCGAGGGACGCCCGTTGGTAGACCTGCTGGTTGATGGCGATGACGTGCCGCCTGAGCACCAGCTCGTCCGCGATCCGCTCCAGGCGGCCGGCGCGGTGGCGGTACTGGCCGGGGCGCAGGCCCGTACCGCTGCCGGGGTGGATCTGGACGTGGACGTCCACGCGGTCGCGCCACTCGGGGCGGGTGCCGGGGTCCGCCGGGACCAGGGCGTACGAGCCGAGGCAGGGGTCGTCGTCGGCGCAGCCGCACCGGTCGCGGGCCCGCGGGTCGTGGGGCAGCGTCCGCAGACCGAGGCCGTACGCGGGCAGGATCTCGTCGAACAGGCCGAGCATGTGACCGGTCTCGATCTCCAGGACTTCCTGGATGTTGGTCTTGTAGACCGGTTCGATGGCGGATCTGCGGCCCACGAAGTGGAAGGTGATGCCGAACGCCGCGTCGGTGGCGTGGGCCGGGCGGACGAGCACCAGCTGGTGGCGCAGCGGGTGGTAGTAGTACAGGCCGGGGGCGAGGCCGGGCAGGCAGCCCGTGATCTCGGCGTAGAGCTGGGTGGCGTACAGCGACCCCGGAGACGCGTAGGCGTACTTGGGCAGCAGGCGTTCGGCGCTGGTGTGCGGGCCGAAATCCCTTAGGATGACGCCGAGTTCGGTGAGCGTGAGCTGCTCGGGGCGGCGCGGCGGAGCCGAGGGCACCACGCGGGAGAGCGCGGCGAGGATGTCCTGCTCGGTGGGTGCTCCCCCCTCGTAGAAGCGGTAGGTCTTGCGGGCGAAGGCGCGACGGCGCTGTTCGGACGTGGCCTCGGCGCCGGGCAGGTCCACGGCCCGCGCCTCCGCGAGGTCGTCGCGGACGCCTGCCGTCGACAGCTGTGCCCGGACCTGGAGCCTGGAGTCCTTCGAGATGTGATGGTCGCCGAACGTGCCCTGGTCCATGAGCACGGCCTCGCGTGGGCTGAGTTCGAGGCAGGCGACAAGGTTCTGGAATCCGGTGCGCGGGTCGTCGCGGACCAGGACGGCTGCGTTCTTGACCCAGTCGTGCGCCTCGATCGCCAGGCGTATCTCGTCCAGCTCGATGCGGTGGCCGCGCAGCTTGACCTGGTTGTCGGCGCGGCCCGTGAACTGCACGGTGCCGTCGGCGTTCCAGTGGGCCAGGTCGCCCGTGCGGTAGAGCCGGTCGTGTGGCGCGGGGTGCGGCGACGGGACGAAGCGCTCCGCGGTCAGGTCAGGGCGGTGCAGATAGCCGCGGGCCAACTGCACTCCACTGATGTGCAGTTCACCGGTCTCGCCGGGGCCGGCCGGGCGGCCCCGGTCGTCCAGGACGTGGTAGCGCAGGCCCGGTACGGGGCGGCCGATGGGCACCGACCGCGGACCGTCCTCCGGGGCGAGGGCCGCGGGATCGACGGTGTGCGCGGAGGTGTTGATGGTGCACTCGGTGGGGCCGTAGAGGTTCACCAAGGTGCAGTGCGGCAGGATCCGGGTGCAGTGCAGTGCGAGTTTCCGGGACAGGCTCTCACCGCCGCTGAATATCTGTTGCAGAGAAGTGCAGCGGCTCATTCCCTGGTGATCGAGGAGCGCGGCGAGAAGAGTCGGAACGCATTGCAGCGTGGTCACCGAGTGCACCACGATTTCGTCGATGATACGGTCCGGGTCGCGATGGGAGCCGGCCGGTGCCATCACTGTTCTGGCGCCGCATGCGGGGGCCAGGATCTCCCATTGAGCGGCGTCGAAACTGAGGGGTGTCTTCTGCAGGACTACTTTATCGGGACCGAGCCCGTACGCGCTCTTCAGCCAGGTCATCTGATGGGCGATGGCGCGGTGCTCGATCATCACGCCCTTGGGGCGTCCGGTGCTTCCCGAGGTGTAGATGACATAGGCCAGGTCTTCCGGATCCGGTTGTGGAATTGGAACGCTCTTAGCGTTTTCTTCGAGACTCTTCCTGAACTCCTCCACGTTTCTTTCTGTGACGATGCGAACCCCGGCTCCCGCGAGTTCTCGGACCTGGTCGAGTAGTTTCTCCTCGGTGTGCACGACCGTGATTCCGGAGTCCTCGATCATGGTGCTAATGCGTTCGTCCGGATATTCCGGCGACAGCGGCAGATAGGCGCCGCCCGAGCGCAGGATGCCCCAGACCCCGATCGCCTGCTGCAGCCCCAGGCTGGTGAACAGACCGACGCAGGTGTCCTTGCCGACGCCGAGAGTGCGCAGGTGGAGTGCCAGGTAGCGAGCGGACTCGGCCAGTTCCCGGAACGTCAGGGTGTCGTTGCCGTGACCGACCGCGACGGCGTCGGGCCGGGTCCGCACCTGCGCGTCGAGCAGTCCGATCAGGTCGCCGACGCCGGCGGATTCCTCGATTCCGGCCGATTCGATTCCGGTTTTCCCGGTGTGGTTCACCGTACTCATTTCTCCCCCATCTCCGTCCTGTCCTCCCCCTCGGACGGAAGAAACTATGGGTTCGGAGCGCCGATCTTGGCAAGGGTCGGCTCTCGGCACGACAGGATGCTACAGCTTGGGGCCTATGTTCCGATTTGGGTGTTATGTATCCCCGTACTGTGTGCAGTGCGGTGACCCGAGCTATCGACCGGGTGGCCACCGCGGCCCGCGGACCTGCAGAGTTCCCTGTGCCAATGGGGGGCAGACTCATGCAAAAGAATTCACGTTCCGAAGTGACCATCGAAGATCTGCGTGCGGAACTCGACGCGATCGACAGGCAATTCCTTGAGGTCCTGCGTGTCCGCATCGAGAAGTGCGTCGAGATCGGGCACTTCAAACGCGAGCACGGCGTTCCGATGATGCAGCCGCAACGCATCGGTGTCGTACAGGAGAGGGCCGCGCGGTACGGCGCGGAACACGGCATCAGCCAGGAATTCCTGCGTGATCTCTATGACTTGATCATCGATGAGACATGCCGCGTCGAGGACGTGGTGATCGCGGGGCGCTCATCATGAGAACACTGCTGATAGACAACTACGACTCGTTCACGTACAACCTTCACCAGCTTCTCGGCGAGGTGAACGGTCTGCCGCCGGTCGTCGTCAGGAACGACACCGACTGGGACACGCTGGACCTCACCGCGTACGACGCGATCGTCGTCTCGCCGGGCCCCGGACGCCCCGACCATGAGCGGGACTTCGGCATCAGCGCCCGCGCCATCCTGGAGAGCGGTCTGCCGGTGCTCGGCGTGTGCCTCGGCCACCAGGGCATCACGCATCTGTTCGGCGGCGAGGTCGGCCTCGCGCCGCAGCCCATGCACGGCCGTGTCTCCGCGGTACGCCACACCGGCGTCGACATCTTCAGGGACCTGCCGAGCCCCTACGACGTCGTGCGTTACCACTCCCTGGCCGCGACCCGGCTCCCCGACGGCCTGGAGGCCATCGCCTGGACCGAGGACGGCGTGGTGATGGGCGTGCGGCACACCTCGCTGCCGGTGTGGGGCGTCCAGTTCCACCCCGAGTCCATCAGCAGTGAGTACGGTCGCGAACTCCTCGCCAACTTCCGTGACCTGGCGCTGTCCCACGCAGGGAAGAAGGACGGCCGCCGTCCGCGCACCTACACCGTGCACGTGCGCACCGTGGCGACGGAGCCCGACACCGAGGCCGCCTACCGGGAGCTGTTCGCCGCCGGGGAGTACGGGTTCTGGCTGGACAGCGGTGCCGTCATCGACGGCCTGTCCCGCTTCTCCTTCCTGGGCAACGGCAGCGGCCCGCTCGCCGAGTACGTCAGTTACCGGGTCTCCGACGGCTTCGTCACCGTGCGCTCCGGCGGCACGGAGGAGATCGTCGAGCAGAGCTTCTTCGACTACCTCGACAAGCAGCTCAGGCTGCGCCGGGTGCCCGCCCCGCAGGACCTGCCGTTCGAGTTCAACCTCGGATACGTCGGCTATCTCGGCTACGAACTGAAGGCCGAGGCCGGCGCGCAGGCCGTACACAAGGCCGAGACCCCCGACGCCGGCCTGCTCTTCGCGGACCGGATGCTCGCCGTCGACCACGCCGAGGGCGTCAGCCGTCTGCTCGCGCTGTCCGCCGACGGCGACGCCGCGGAGGCCGAGCGCTGGCTCGACGAGACGGAGCGGCGCCTGCGCGGGCTGCCCACGGCGAAGGGCGCGAAGGAGGGGCAGGACGCGCCGGTCGCGCTGTGCGACGGCATGACCGCGCCCGAGGCCGTGCCCGTCACGCACCCGCGGCACGACGAGGAGGCCTACCTCGCGCGGATCGCCGAGAGCCTGGAGGAGATCCGGCAGGGCGAGACGTACGAGGTGTGCCTGACCAACACGGTCACGATGGACGTGTCGATCGACCCGCTGACCACGTACGCCGAACTGCGCAGGATCAGCCCCGTCCCGTACGGTGCGCTGCTCGATTACCCCGGTGTCGCGGTGCTCAGCGCCTCGCCCGAGCGGTTCCTGACCATCGGCACCGACCGGGTCGCCGAGTCCAAGCCGATCAAGGGCACCCGGCCGCGCGGCGTCACTCCCGAGGAGGACGAGGCGCTGCGGCTGGACCTGCTCGGCCGGGAGAAGGACCGCGCCGAGAACCTGATGATCGTGGACCTGATCCGCAATGACCTCAACGTGGTGTCCGAGGTCGGATCGGTGCACGTGCCGCGCCTGTTCGACGTGGAGACGTACGCGCCCGTGCACCAGTTGGTGTCCACCATCCGCGGCACCCTGCGCGGCGGCGAGTCGGCGGTCTCCTGTGTCCGCGCCGCTTTCCCCGGCGGATCGATGACCGGGGCGCCCAAGCTGCGCACGATGGAGATCATCGACCGGCTCGAAGAAGGCCCGCGGGGGGTTTACTCGGGGGCGCTCGGCTGGTTCGCCCTCAGCGGCGCCGCCGACCTGAGCATCGTGATCCGCACGCTCGTCGCCACCGACGACCGGGTCGACTTCGGCGTCGGTGGCGCGATCGTCACCCTGTCCGACCCCGCCGAGGAGTTCGAGGAGACGGTCGTCAAGTCGCGGGCCATGGTGACGGCCGTGCTGCGTACGGCCGTCGACCGGGACGGGGCGCAGGAGCTCGCGCGGAGCACGTCATGATCAAGCGGGCCGTGGTCGTCGGCGGGGCCGGCGCGGTCGGACGCCTCTTCGCCGGGCGGCTGCTCGCCTCGAGCGCCGAGGTGACCGTGATCGACACCGCCGCCTCCTGCGACGTCCCCGGCGCGCGGTACGTACGCGGCGACATCACAGCGCCCGGGTTCCGCGTCGGCGCCGAGGTGGGTCACGCCGACCTCGTCGTCCTCGCCCTGCCGGAGACGGCGGCCCTGTCCGCCGTGCCGGAGGTGGCGAGGGAGCTGCGCCCCGACGCCGTGCTCGTGGACACCCTGTCCGTCAAGCAGCCGATCACGCGGGCCGTCCGGGACGCGGCGCCCGGCGTCCAGGCCGTCGGCCTCAACCCGATGTTCGCGCCCTCGCTCGGCTTCGAGAACCGTCCGGTCGCGGCCGTCGTGGTCCACGAGGGGCCGCGCACCGGAGAGGTGCTGCGGCTCGTCGAGGAGTGGGGCGCGCGGGTCGTGCGCGTCGGCGCGCAGGAGCACGACAGGATCGCCGCGGCCGTGCAGGCGCTGCCCCACGCCGCAGTCCTCGGCTTCGGGCTCGCCCTGCGCGCCCTCGACGTGTCCGCCGCGGACGTGGCGGCCGTCGCACCGCCGCCCGCGAACACGCTGCTCGCCCTGCTCGCCCGGATCACCTCCGGCACTCCGGAGGTGTACTGGGACGTGCAGGCCGCCAACCCAGGGGCGGAAGCAGCCCGTTCGGCACTGGACGAGGGGCTGCGCAGGCTCGCGGAAGCCACGGGCGGCAGCGCGGACTTCGCCGCGCTCCTGGCCGATGCGCGCGCCGCGCTCGGACCCGGCCTCGACCACTACCGGGACACCTGTGCACGGCTCTTCCACCACGTCTGAGGCGTCCGCGCGTTTTCCGCGCCCCAGAGTCCGCACGGCACTTCAGCGCGCCCAGGACAGACCCGGTCAAGCCCGACCAGGCCTGCCCGCATTCGCACCGATGTCCGACCCAGAATACCGAAAAGGTGCCTCATGACCACATTCGCCCCGACCGTCCTCACGCCGGAGCAGCGCGCGGCCGTGGCCGCCGACAGCTCGATCGGCGGCGGCAACCTGCTGCGCAAGGCCCTCGCCGTGAACCCGCACCCAAACGTGCCGTTCATCTACGCCGCGCGCCCCATCGCCACCCCGGACGGCGGGTCCAAGCAGGACTTCAGCCTTGCCGAGTTCGACGTACTCGCCCAGAGCTGGTCGACCTGGTACCGGGAGCAGGGCGTGCAGCCCCGTGACCGCGTCGCCGTCTGGTTCGAGGACTCCATCGCGTACTCCCTGCACTTCTACGCCCTCGCCCAGATCGGCGCGGTCGCCCTGCTCATCAACTCCAATGCGTCGCAGGCCATCGCGGTCTCCCTGATCGAGCAGACGACGCCGGTCGGCCTCTACGCCGACCAGGCCCGCATCGACCTGCTCGGCTCCGCCGCACAGGACCTGACGAGCCTGCGGTGGATCCAGTCCGCCGCCGAGCTGCCGGCGCCGCCCGCGGCGAGCCTGCCCGAGGACGCGTACTGGAACCACCACGACGAGGACCCGGTCGCGCTCCTGCACTCCTCCGGGACCACGGGCCGGCCGAAGCCCACCATCCACACCCACAAGTCGATCGTCTCGGGCCCGAAGTTCCGCCTGGTCGACCACGAGGAGCAGCCGGGCGCCCTGATGATGACCGCGCTGCCCCAGTCGCACCTCGGCTGCGTCGCGTACACCGTGTACGCGGTCCTCGGCGGCACCCCCATCGTCGCGCTCAGCGACCGCAGCGGCACCGAACTCGCCGCCGCCGTCAAGCGGTACCAGCCGACCTCCGTGATGTCGTTCGCGCACGGCTACGCCGAGCTGGCCGCCATCGACCCGGAGCCGGGCTCGGTCGACTCCGTCAACGCGTGGGTGTCCATCGGCGACGCCGTGCACCAGGCGCACATCACCAAGGTCCTGTCGATGCGCAGCCAGGGCCTCGCGCCCGCCGCGTTCTTCGACCGGCTCGGCACCACCGAACTCGGCTGGGGCGTCCTGCTGAAGATCCGCACCCTGGACACCGAGCGCAACGACCGCTGCGTCGGCAAGCCGGTCGGCGTCGCCGAGGTCACCATCCTGCGCACGGACGGCAGCAAGGCCGACGACAACGAGGTCGGCTACCTCGCCGCCAGGGGACCCGCCATCACCCCCGGCTACTGGGCCGACTCCGACACCACCTACCGCTTCAAGCTGGCCGGTTACTGGCTGCCCGGCGACATGGCCTACCGTGACGAGCATGGTGACTTCTTCCTGGTCGACCGCGCCGCCGACGCCATCGAGACCGAGAACGGCACCGGCTATTCGGTGTTCATGGAGGAGGTCGTCCTCAACGACGTGCCCGACACCGGCGACGTCACCGTGATCGCGGGCCGCAAGGACGACAGGGTCGTCCCGGTCGCCGTGGTCACCGCCGCCGGCACCGACCCGGAGAAGCTGCTCGTCCAGGCCAACGAGGCGCTGCAGGCCGCGGGCCACCCGCTGCTCGGCCTGCTGGAGATCGCGCAGAGCGAGGCCGACTTCCCGGTCGGCGTCACCGGCAAGGTCCTCAAGCGGCAGCTGCGCGAGAAGTACGCGGACCTGACCGCCTACCTCGCCGCCGCCGACGGCAAGACGCTCGCCGCCACCGCCGAGGTGTCCGCGTGACCGAGACCCGTATCCCGAAGGTCGACTTCTATTTCGACCCGGCCTGCCCCTTCGCCTGGATCACCTCCCGTTGGATCATGGAGGTCGCCCAGCTGCGCGAACTCGACCTGCGGTTCCGGCTGATGAGTCTGTACGTGCTCAACGAGGGCCGCGAGCTACCGGACTGGTACCGCACGCTCGTCGACAACTCCCTCGCGCTGAACCGGATCTGCACGGCGGCCGCTCAGGAGCTCGGCGAGGAGGTCCTGGCCGACCTCTACACCGAGCTCGGCACCCGCATCCACAACGGCGGCAACAAGGACTACCGGGCCGTCGCCGCCGAGGCCGTCGCCGCGCTCGGGCTGCCGGAGTCGCTGCTCGACGCCGCGGACAGTGACGCGTACGACGAGCATCTGCGCAAGAGCCACCACGAGGGGATGGACCCGGTCGGCGAGGACGTGGGCACGCCCACGATCCACATCGACGGGGTGGCCTTCTTCGGCCCCGTTCTGAACTCGATCCCCCGTGGTGAGGAGGCGGCGAGACTCTTCGACGCGGCGCGGACGCTGGCGGGTCACCCCGACTTCTTCGAGCTGAAAAGGACGCGTACGGGGTCGCTCCGCTTCGACTGAGGTCCGGCCGAGGCCGGCCCTCGGACCGCGGGGTGGGGTGTGCGGCGGCGCACCCCCACCCCACCCCTCACGACCACACCGGCACCAGTATCGACAGAGGAAGCCGTGACCATCAACGAGTCGAATCCCCAGACCGTGTGCCCGGACGCCTTCGTCCTCACCGGATCCTTCCTGGTCGTGTGCCGTGCGCCCCTGTACCTGGAGGAGCTGGCCCGGCGCGGGCTGAAGATCCTGCTCGTCACGCCGTCCGCGTGGCGGGACGAGGCCCTGGCCGCGTCCGAGGACCCGGCCCACCCGGCGGCTCTCATCGACGAGTTCGCGTTCGTCGACGGCGACGTCGCCCGCGACAACTCGTACCTGCCGGGTGTGATCACCGCGGCGCGGCGCTGGCGGGAGGCCTACCGCATCGTCGGCGCGTACGCCGTCGGCGAGACCCAGGTGGAACCGACCGGATTGCTCGCCGACGCCCTCGGCGTCCCCACACCGGGGCTGCGCGCCACCCGGGCCTGCCGCAGCAAGTACCTGCAGCGCTGGTACCTGCCCGAGTTCAGCCCCGTGTCCCTGACCGTGCCGCCGGAGGAGCGGGCCGGGCTCGATGCGGCCGCGGTGCCGTATCCGGCCGTCGTCAAGCCCGCGAGCCGGCACTCCAGTTCAGGTGTCGAGACCGTGGCGGACGCCGGTGCGCTGCGGGTACTGCTCGACACCTACCCGGAGCACGAGACCGTGCTCGTCGAGGAGAAGATCGCCGGACAGGAGTACTCGGTGGAGTCCCTGGTGCAGAACGGGCACGTCCTGTTCGCCTCCGCGACCCGCAAGGACACCACCGACTCCCACGCCCATACGTTCGTCGAGCTGTCCCACACCGTGCCCAGCGACCGACTCGACCACGACGCGGTGCTGCTCGACGCCAACGCGCGGATGCTCGCCGCGCTCGGCTTCCAGGACGGCATGGCGCACGCCGAGTGGCGAGTCGACGTCGCGGGGCGTCCGTACCTGATGGAGGTCGCGGCCCGTACGCCGGGCGACGGGCTGTGCGTGCTGTACGAACTGGCCACCGGCGCCCCGCTGGAGCCTGAGATCGTCCGCATCGCCCTCGGCGAGCCCGCCTCCTACCCGGCGCCGGCCCGGGTGGCCCGCCAGGTCTACCTGGAGCACACGCCCGGCGTGCTGCGCGACGTCACCGTGGACGGCTTCGACACCGAGCCCGTCTGGGTCGGCGACGGCGGCCTGTGGCCCCGTATCGCGCCCGGCGCCGCCGGTGACGCGCCCGCCCTGCGCGCCGTCCTTGTGCACAAGGACCGTGGTGCCCGCCTGACCGAGCTGCGCAACTCCGAGGACCGCGCCGTGTCCTTCTTCATCGACGCCCCGACCATCGCCGAGCTCGACGCCCTGGAGGAGCGGGTGCGGGCCGCGATCACCCTGGACGTTGAATCCGAGGTGCCGCGGAGCGTCACGCACGTCCTCGTCGGTTACAGCCCGGTCATGCTCGCCAAGCTGGACGCCCAGCTGCCCGCCGGGTCGGTTCTCGTCCTGGAGGAGCCCGCCGTCATCGCGGCACGCGGCCTTGCGGGCCTGCCGGAGCGGCACCCGTCCGTGGCCGCGCTGCGGCCCGCGCCGACCCAGGACGAGGCGCACCCCGAGCGGATCGCGGGCGCCGTGCCGCGCCCGGAGCGAGTGCGCGCGGTCGTCCCGGTCGTCGAGTACGCGGTCGTGACGGCGGCCGCGCTCGCCGAGGCCTGGGGTCTGCCCGGTGCGGGCCTCGGTGCCGCCCGGATCCTGCGCGACAAGGGTCGGCTGCGTGCCGCGCTCGACGGGTCCGGGGTCGCGCAGCCCGCGTGGGCGGTGGTCGACACCGCCGCCGACGTGGCCGCGTTCCGGGAGGCGCAGGGCGGCGAGGCAGTGCTCAAGCCCGCCAACCGCCAGGCCAGCCTGGGCGTCCAACTGCTCGGCCCGGCCGACGACGTGGCCGCCGCCTGGCGCCACACCACCGCCGCCGACGAGCCCACGCTGCGTGCCGCCTACCCGGACACCGCCCGCTTCCTGGCCGAACAGCGCCTGCGGGGACCGGAGTTCAGCGTCGAAGCCCTCGTCCACGACGGCGGACTCGGCTTCGTCAACGTCACCGCCAAGCAGATCCAGGACTCGCGACACCCGGTCGAGACCGGCCACACCGTGCCCGCCGCCCTGCCCGCGGCCACGGCCGGCGCGCTGCGCGACGGCCTGGCACGGGTCGTGAAGACCGTGGGCTTCCGCACCGGCGTCCTGCACTCCGAGTGGATCCTCGCCGACGACGGACAGCCGTACCTGGTCGAGTGCGCGGGCCGGCTGCCCGGCGGCGCCATCACCGTCCTGATCGACCTCACCCACGACACCGACATCCTGGCCGACCTGCTGAAGGTCCTCGAGGACCGCGGCCCGGTCGACCCGCTGCCCGTCCGGCGCGGCGCGGCCGTGCGCTTCCTGACCGCGCCGCCCGGGCGCGTCGACGAGATCGGCGGCGTCGAAGGGGCGCGGGCCACCGAGGGCGTGCACGAGGTGCACCTGGCCGTAGAACCGGGCGCCACCCTCCGCTCGGTCACCAGCTCCTGGGAGCGCGCCGGGTTCGTCATCGCGACCGGGCGGGACGGAGCCGAGGCCGCGCGCCGCGCGGAGCAGGCACTGGCCCTGGTCACGGTGCGCACGACGGATTCGGGCGCGCGCGCGGAAGGGGAGCGCTGATGCGGCTTCCGACCTGGCGCGACTACGTCCCGGCCACCTCCGGAGGCCGCACCTTCGCGGTCATCTCACTCGTCAACGCGATCGGCACGGGCCTGTACCTGGCCGCGTCCGCGGTGTTCTTCGTGCGGGCCGTGGGCCTCACGGCCGGGGAGGTCGGTACCGGCCTCGCCATCTCGGGCGTGGCGGGGTTCCTGACCACGGTGCCGATCGGCGCGGCCGGCGACCGCTTCGGTGCCCGGCGTACGCTCATCGCGCTGCAGGTGTGGCG
>NZ_POTZ01000099.1 GCF_003236365.1 Streptomyces sp. NTH33 | reverse complement strand
GGCCTGCGGTGCACGGCGACGGGGGCACCCTCGTCGCCCAGCACCGGCCATCCGTCCGCACCCCAGCGCATCGGCTGCAGGTGCACCACGCGGCCGTACGCGCCGCGCTGCTGGAAGTGCAGGAACCAGTCCTCGCCGGACGGGGTGCGCACCCAGCCGCCCTGGTGGGGGCCGTTGACGCCGGTGTCCTTCTGCTCCAGGACGACCTTCTCCTCGTAGGGGCCGAAGAACTCCCGCGCGCGGAAGGCGCCCTGCCAGCCCGTCCCCACTCCCCCGGCGGGCGCCAGGATCCAGAACCAGCCGTCGTGCCGGTACAGCTTGGGCCCCTCGAGGGTGAACCAGCCGGGGATGCGGTCGCCGTCGACGATCACCTTGCCCTCGTCCAGCAGCCCGGTCCCGTCGGGGCGCATCCGGTGGCCGGTCAGCCGGTTGTTGACGCCGGCGCGGGACCTGGCCCAGGCGTGCACCAGGTAGGCCTCGCCGGTCTCCTCGTCCCACAGCGGGCACGGGTCGATCAGGCCCTTGCCCTCCTTGACCAGGTGCGGGCGGGTCCACGGGCCGCCGATCTCGGGGGCGTTGATCTGGAAGACGCCCTGGTCGGGGTCGCCCCAGAAGATCCAGAACCGGTCGTCGTGGTGGCGCAGCGACGGCGCCCAGACACCGCGGTCGTGCCGCGGCGCGGCGAACTCCTCGGCCGGTTCGAGGTGTGCGAGGGCGTGTCCGATCAGGGTCCAGTTGACCAGGTCGCGCGAGTGCAGCAGCGGCAGGCCGGGGGCGCGGCCGAAGCTGGAGGCGGTCAGGTGGAAGTCGTCGCCGACGCGGACGACGTCGGGGTCGGACCAGTCGGCGTCGAGGACCGGGTTGCGGTAGGTGCCGTCCTCGGGGCCGACGCCCAGCGGGCTCACGGGATCACCGCCTTGCGCGCCAGCACCCCCGCCTCGTCCCGGCCCAGCCGGCCGTCGGCCACGACGGTGACGACGCGGCGTACGACGCTCTCGCCCGGCGCGACCGCGAGCCGGTCCCCGGCCGCCAGGGACGAGCCCACCCCGGGGTACTCCTCGGCGCGCACGAACCAGGCGTCGCGGCGGGTGGCGTCGGTGACCCCGGCGAACACCAGCGTCCAGGTGCTGCCGGCGAGCGCCAGCCAGTCGGCGCGTGCGCCGTGGGCCTCCGCCTCGCCGTCCCGGTCGGCGGTGAACACCAGCGGGGGCCGTTCCTCCTTGCGGGCCCGCCAGAAGAAGCCGCCGTAGGCCGCGCCGGGGCGCCCGTTGGTGGCGGGGCTGCCGATCGACAGCGGCTCCCGGGTGACGTTGGTCAGGGCGAAGGTGAAGTCCAGCGCCCAGGCGGTGCCGGTGAGCCCGGTGGCGGCCACGGTACGGCGCTCGCGCAGCAGTTCGCGGCCCTCGGCGACCCAGCGCAGCTCCTCCACGAAACCGTCCGGGTCGCGCAGCTGGAAGCCGGTGTGCCGCTGGGCGCCGTGGTTGTCCAGCTCGGTCGGGCCCCGGTCGCGCACGAAGGTGCGCCCGCCCCAGAAGTTGCGCCCCTCGACGTCGGGAACGGCGACACCGACGCCGAGGTGGTGCGGGTGGTCGGCGGGGCTCAGCTCGGTGACCGCCGTGCCGGCCAGGGTGGTGACGGGGTGCAGGTAGGGGCGCGGGGAGAGCCGGCCGGGCAACTCGGGCCGGGTGACGTACCGGGCGACCGGGCGGCCGGCGACGCGCAGCACCGGGGAGTCGTTCGAGGTCATCCGAGGGTCGCCTCCTTCGGCGGGGCCCAGGCGGCGCCCAGCTCGGAGTAGAGGGAGAAGGTGTCGGCGGCGGCCGCGACGAGCCCGTCGATGCCGGGCACGATCCGGCGCCCCTCGCCGTCGTCCCGCCGCCAGGCCGTCGTCGGCAGCGGGCGGGGGTCGGGGGCGGTGCGGATCGCCTCGACGACCCGCATGAAGGCACCCGTGGCCGCGGGCGGCACCAGCAGCTCGGCGCCGGTGGTGAGGTGGGCGACCAGGTTCTCGAGCAGGTCGGTGCGGCCGTACTCGAACTCCTCGGGGCCGTGGCCGGCGCGCTGCAGCAGCATGCGGTCCTGCTTGTACCAGAGGGTGATCCGCCCGCTGCTGCCCTGCACCAGGACGTACGGCTCGTCGGCCCGCTCCGCGCACAGCGTCGCGGCGACGACGGCCGGGCCGCGGGGGGTGGTGACGCGGACGCAGGAGGTGTCGTCGGCCTCGATGGCGTTGGCCCGCCACAGCTCGGTCTCGACGCCGGTGACGTCCTCGGCGCCGGTGGTGCCGAGCAGGGCGAGCGCGGTGGCGACGGCGTGCGCGAGCGGGTTGGTGAGCACCCCGTCGACCACGTCGACGCCGTTCAGGCGCCGTCGGCCGGCCCAGGGCGCCCGCGTGTAGTACGCCTCGTCGCGCACCCAGGCGCCCGCCCCGCCGGCCCCGTTGACCGTGCCGATCGCACCCTCGGCGATCAGCTTCCGGATCGCGGGCAGCGCGTGCGAGCCCAGCGACTGGAAGCCGATCTGGCAGGCGACGCCGGCCTTCGCGACCCCGTCGGCCATGCGGCGGAACTCGGCGTGGGAGGGGGCGGGCGGCTTCTCCAGCAGGAGGTGGACGCCCCGCTCGGCGGCGGTGAGCGCCAGGTCGGTGTGGGTCGGGATGGGCGTGCAGATCACGGCGATCCGCGCGCCGGTGGCGTCCAGGAGGGCGCCGAAGTCGGCGGACTGCTCGGGGGTGCCCAGCCCGTCGGGGATCTCGTCCTCGGTGAGCGGGGTCAGCTCGCAGATCCCGGCCAGCCTTACCAGGCCCGTGTCCTGCAGCCGGCGGATGTTGTCCAGGTGCCAGCGGCCGTGGCCGCGGGCACCGGCCAGCACGACGGGCAGCGGTGTCGTCGTCATCCCTTCACCGCCCCCGCGCTGAAGCCGGTGATCAGCCACTTCTGGATGAAGGCGAACACGATCACCACGGGTACGGCGGCGACGATGCCGCCCGCCGCCAGGGCGCCCAGGTCGACGCTGTCCGCGTTCATCAGGGTGTTGAGGCCGACGGGGATGGTCTGCTTGCTCTGGTCGGAGAGGAACATCAGGGCGAACAGGAAGTGGTTCCAGGCGTGCACGAAGGCGAAGGAGCCGACGGCGATCAGTCCGGGCCGCAGCATCGGCAGGACGACGATCCGGAAGGCGGCGAACCGGCTGCAGCCGTCCACCCAGGCGGCCTCCTCCAGGGAGGGCGGCACGTTCCTGATGAAGCCGCTGATCAGGATCATCGACAGCGGCAGCTGGAAGACGGTCTCGGCGATGATGACGCTGGCGAGCGAGTTGATCATCGATAGTTCGGCGAAGATCTGGAAGAGCGGCACCAGCAGCAGCGCGCCGGGCACGAACTGCGAGCACAGCAGGGCCAGCATGAAGCCGCGCTTGAGCCGGAAGTCGAACCGGGCGAGCGCGTAGCCGCCGGCCAGGGCGACGACCGTGGTGAGGACCAGGGTCGCGATGCCGACGAGCACGCTGTTGTAGAAGTAGAGGCCGAAGCTCCGCTCGGTCCACACCTTCGCGAAGTGGTCGAACGTCACCGGCCAGGGCACGAGCGAGGTGGAGCCGGCCGGGCGCAGGGAGAACAGCAGGATCCAGTAGAAGGGGATCAGGGTGAACAGCAGGTAGACGGACAGCGGCAGGTAGATCTGCCAGCGCGGAACCTCGTCCCAGGCGCGGCGCCCGCCGCGCGGCCGGGCCGGCTCGGACACCACGCGCCGGGGCGCGGGGGCGATCTCGGTGATCACTTCTCACCTCCGAACTTGCTCAGCCGCAGATAGACGATCGAGAAGAAGAGCAGGATGACGAACGCCGCCGTGGTCAGGGCGGACGCGTAGCCGAAGTTGTGGGCGTCGACGCTGGTGTTGGCGACGTAGAGCGGCAGTGTGGTGGTCACGCCGGCCGGTCCGCCGTTGGTCAGGGTGTAGAGCAGGTCGACGTTGTTGAACTCCCACACCGCGCGCAGCAGCGTGGACAGGACGATGGCGTCCTTCAGGTGGGGCAGGGTGATGTGCCAGAACTGCTTGAGGCGGCTCGCCCCGTCGACCTCGGCGGCCTCGTACAGGTCCTTCGAGACGGACTGCAGGTCGGCGAGGATGAGGATGGCGAAGAAGGGCACCCCGCGCCACAGGTCGGCGATCACCGCCGCCGGGAAGACCGTGGAGGTGTCCGACAGCCAGCTGGTGCCGTAGGAGCCGATGCCCAGGTCGGCGAGGTAGCGGGTGATGCCGGTCTGGGAGTTGTAGAGCAGCACCCAGATGGCGGAGGTCAGCACGCCGGAGACCGCCCACGGGGAGAACACCAGCGCCCGGCCGAGTCCGCGGCCCACGAAGGTCTGGTTGACGATCAGGGCGAGGGCGAGCCCGAAGAGCAGTTGCAGCCCGACCTCGACGACGACCCACTTCGCGCTGAAGAGCAGCGTGTCCCAGAACTGGGGGTCCTCGGTGAAGGCGTGGACGAAGTTGTCGAAGCCGGCGTATCCGTTCCGCCAGGGCTTGGTGGGGTTGTAGTGCTGCAGGCTGTAGTAGAAGACGCTGAGCACCGGGTAGGCGATGAAGCCCAGCATGAGCAGGGCGGCCGGGGCGATCAGCAGGTACGGGAGCCTGCGCGGCGTGGCGGAGGCACGGCGCCGCCGGGGTGGCGCGGGCGGTTTCGCCACGGCTGCGGCTTGGGCCATGACTCTTTCTCCGTTCGCAGTGGGACACTCTGTAGGAAGCGCTTTCTAGATGGGCGTGGGGCAAGCGCTTCGACGTAGGGGGCAGAGGGGTGGGGCAGTTGGTCCGTGCCGGTTCCGGTCGGGGTCCGGTGGTCACCCGGCGTACGGGTCCGGCACCTTCCCCGGCCGGGCCAGGAACTCGAAGTCGCAGCCGGTGTCGGCCTGGGTGATCTGGTCGGAGTACAGGGCGCCGTAGCCGCGCTCGTACCGCACGGGCGGCGGCGACCACCGGGCCCTGCGGCGCTCCAGCTCCTCGTCGTCCACGTGGAGGTGGAGGGTGCGGGCCTCGACGTCGAGGGTGATCGGGTCGCCGGTGCGCACCAGCGCGAGCGGGCCGCCGACGTACGACTCGGGGGCGACGTGCAGCACGCAGGCGCCGTAACTCGTGCCGCTCATGCGGGCGTCGGAGATCCGCACCATGTCGCGCACGCCCTGCTTGAGCAGGTGGTCGGGCAGCGGCAGCATGCCGTACTCGGGCATTCCGGGGCCGCCCTTCGGACCGGCGCCCCGCAGCACCAGCACGCTGTCGGCGGTGATGTTCAGCGACGGGTCGTTGATGGTGCGCTGCATCGTCCTGTAGTCGTCGAAGACGACCGCGGGGCCGGTGTGCCGGAGCAGGTGCGGCTCGGCGGCGATGTGCTTGATGACGGCGCCGTCCGGGCAGAGGTTGCCGCGCAGGACCGCCACCCCGCCCTCGGACGCGACCGGGTTGTCCCGGGTCCGGATCACGTCGTCGTCGTGCACCTGCGCGCCGGCGATCTGCTCGCGCAGGGTGTCGTACGACACCGTGGGCCGGTCCAGGTGGAGCAGGTCCGGGATGCGGGAGAGGAAGCCGGGCAGGCCGCCGGCGAAGTGGAAGTCCTCCATGAGGTACTTCTCGCCGCCGGGGCGGACGTTGGCCAGGACCGGCACCGTGCGGGCGATGCGGTCGAAGTCGTCGAGGGTGAGCCTCACCCCCGCGCGGCCCGCCATGGCGATCAGGTGGATCACCGCGTTGGTGGAGCCGCCGAGGCCGAGGACCGTGGTGACGGCGTCCTCGAAGGCCTCGCGGGTGAGGATGTCGCTCACCTTACGGCCCTTGTGGACCAGTTCGACGATCGTCATCCCCGCCCTGGCCGCCATCCGGTCGTGTCCGGAGTCCACGGCGGGGATGCTGGAGGCGCCGGGGACGGTCACGCCGAGGACTTCGGCGGCGGCGGTCAGCGTGGAGGCCGTGCCCATGGTCATGCAGTGGCCGGGCGAGCGGGCCAGGCCGCTCTCCAGCTCGGCCATCTCGCAGTCGCCGATGAGGCCGGCGCGCTTGTCGTCCCAGTACTTCCACATGTCGGTGCCGGAGCCGAGGACTTCGCTCCGCCAGTGGCCGGGCAGCATGGGCCCGGCGGGCACGAAGACGGTGGGCAGGTCGGCGCTGGCGGCGCCCATGAGGAGGGCGGGCGTGGACTTGTCGCAGCCGCCCAACAGCACGGCGCCGTCGACCGGGTAGGAGCGCAGCAGCTCCTCGGTCTCCATGGCGAGCATGTTGCGGTACAGCATCGGGGTCGGCTTCTGGAAGGTCTCGCTGAGGGTGGAGACCGGGAACTCCAGCGGGAAGCCGCCCGCCTGCCACACCCCGCGCTTGACCGCCTGGGCGCGGTCGCGCAGGTGGACGTGGCAGGGGTTGATGTCGGACCAGGTGTTGAGGATCGCGACGACCGGCTTGCCCAGGTGCTCCTCGGGCAGGTAGCCGAGCTGGCGGGTGCGGGCGCGGTGGCTGAAGGAGCGCAGGCCGTCGGTGCCGTACCACTGGTGGCTGCGCAGCTCCTCGGGGCGCTTGCGGCCGGTCATGCGGACCACCCGGCGACTATGGCGGCGACCTCGGCGCGCTCGCTCTCGGGCAGCGGCTTGCTCGGCGGGCGTACGTCGCGGCGGCACAGACCGAGCGTGGCCAGGCCCTCCTTGACGACGGTGACGTTGTTGGCCGAGCCGTTGGCGGCGCGCAGCTCCTCGAAGCGGCGGATCTGCTCCCAGACCTTCATCGCGGCCGGGTAGTCGCCGGACCGGAGCGCCTGGAGCATGTTCCGGGAGACCGCCGGGGCGACGTTGACCAGGCCGGAGGTGAAGCCGGTGGCGCCGGCGGAGAAGTAGGAGGGCGCGTAGGGCTCGGCGAGGCCGGCGACCCACACGAACCTCTCCAGGCCCGCGTCCCGGGCGAAGGCGGCGAAGTGGGCGGCGTCCGGGACGGAGTACTTGACGCCGATCACGTTGGGGCAGGCGTCGGCGAGTTCGGCCAGGCGGGCGCCGGACAGCCGGGCGTTGCGGATGTAGGGGACGACGCCCAGCTCGGGCACGGCCTCGGCGATCGCGCGGTGGTAGTCGACCCAGCCGCCCTGGGAGACGTAGGGGTGGACGGGCTGGTGGACCATGACCATCCCGACGCCCAGCTCGCGGGCGTGCCGGGCGGAGGCGACGGCGGTGGGCACGTCGTGGCCGATCCCGACCAGGATGCTCGCCCGGTCCCCGGCCTCCTCCACGGTCGTCTCGGTGACCAGCTTCCGCTCCTCGGGGCTGAGGGCGTAGAACTCGCCGGTGTTGCCGTTCGGCGTGAGGGTGGTGACGCCGCCGTCGAGCAGACGACGCAGCAGGGCCCGGTAGGTGGCGGTGTCGACGGCGCCGTCCTCGGTGAACGGGGTCACCGGGATCGCCACCACGTCGGCCAGGGCCGCCCGCTGGGTCTCGAACGTCGTTGTCATGCCTGACCGTCCTCTTCCTGGGCCGTCGGCTCCGCGTGCGGATAGGCCCGTTGCACGAACGACGCGATGTGGGAGTGGAGGGCGCGGGCCGCGCCGTCGGCGTCACCCTCCAGGGCGAGCCGCAGGATCTCCCGGTGCTCGGTGGCCTCCCGCTCCCAGGAGGGGTCGGCGGACCAGGCGACGGCGGAGACGAGGGCCGCCTGGTCGCGGACCTCGTCCAGCATCCGGCCCAGCAGCGGGTTGCCGCAGGGCAGGTAGAGGGCGCGGTGGAACTCGCGGTTGGCGAGGGAGCGTTCGGCGGTGTCCGCGGCCTCGTCGGCCCGCTTCAGCGCGTCGCGCGCGGCGTCCAGGGAGGCGCCGCGGCGCACCGAGCGCCTCAGGGCCTCCGGCTCCAGCAGCAGCCGCACGTCGTAGACCTCGCGCGCCATGTCCGCGTCCACCTCGCGCACCGTGACGCCCTTGTACTGGTTCATCACGACCAGCCCGGTGCCGGCCAGGGTCTTCAGGGCCTCGCGCACCGGGGTCTTGGACACCCCGAACTGTGCGGCGAGTTCGGTCTCGACCAGGGCCTGACCGGGTGTCAACCGCCCGGTGAGGATGCGGTGTTTGATCCCCTCCAGCACGACCTGCGTGCGCGAGGGAATCGGCGTGGGCACAGAGGTCATGCGCGCCTCTCGGATCTCACATATCGCGTCTCATATATGACGTACGAAGTACGACGCGTCGAAGGTAAGAGGGGCCTGAGGTTTCGTCAATGCTTCTGACAGAAGAAAGTCGGGATGACGGACGGCATCCTGCGGATCCCTGTCCGGAGGGTCCGGCGTATACGGAATCCGCCTCATCCGCGGGGCGGGGCCTTAGGGCGACGATCTGCGGACATGACGACAACCGACTGGACCCTGGTACGGGTGCTGCGCGACCGCCGGGCGGGGCTGTGTCTGGCCGCGGTGGTGGTGTCCGGCTTCGGCACCTCGGCGCTGTGGCTGGCCTCCGGCGTGTGGGTCAAGGACCTCACCGGCTCGAACGGACTGGCCGCGCTGTGCCTGCTGGCGATGTGGGCGCCGGCCCTGGCCGGCCCGGCACTCGGCACGCTTGCCGACCGCGTCCGCCGCGGCCCCCTGCTGATCGGGGCGAACCTGCTGCCGGCGGCGCTCCTGCTCACCCTCCTCACCGTCGACTCCCTCGGCCGCGTCTGGCTGCTGTACGCGGTGCTGTTCCTCTACGGCGCGACCGGCGTCGTGGCGGACGCGGCGCAGTCGGCGCTCGTCGCCACCGCCGTCGACCCGAAGCTGCTGGGGGACTTCAACGGGCTGCGCATGACCGCGACGGAGGGCATGAAACTGCTGGCCCCGCTGGCGGGCGCGGGCCTGTACGCGGTGTACGGCGGTCCGTGCGTGGCCCTGCTCGACGCGGTCACGTTCCTGCTCGCCGCGGGCCTGTACGCGCTGCTGCGCGTCCGCGAGGACCAGCCGCGCCGGTCCCGGGGCTCCTGGCGCGGGCACACCGCCGAGGGTGCCCGCCATCTGTGGTCCCATCCACGGCTGCGGCCGCTGGTGTCGGCCGGCGGCGCCACGATGCTGTTCGCCGGCCTGAACGGCGCGCTGGTCTACGCCGTCGTCGACGGCCTCGGCCACGCGCCCGCGTACGCCGGGGTGCTGTACGCCGTCCAGGGCGCCGGGTCGGTCGTGACCGGCCTCGTCTCGGGCACCGCCCTGCGCCGCCTGGGCGGCCACCGCTTCGCGGCCTGCGGCATCGCCCTCACGGCAGTCGGGGTGGCCCTGCGCGCGATCCCCTCCGACCCGGTGACCCTGGTGTGCGGCGCGGCGATCGGCGCGGGCCTGCCGTGCGTGCTGATCGCCGCGCTCACCGCCGTGCAGCGCGAGACACCGGCAAAACTGCTCGGCCGGACGGCCGCCACGGCGAACACCCTGCTCTTCGTCCCCAACGTCGTCGGCCTGGCCGCGGGCGCCGCCCTGGTCGGCGTCGTCGCCCTCCCGCTGCTCCTGCCTCTCCTGGGCCTGGGGCTGCTGGCGGTGTCACTGCCCCTGCTTCAGAGCCCCCGCAACGCCGACCGCACCGCCGCCAGGTCGCCGTCCGACGCCAACCCGGCGTGATACAGGCGCAGTTCCGTCGCCCCGAGGCCCCGGGCACGGGCGGCGTCCCCGGCGAGCGTGCCGGGGCTGCCGCCCATGCCGGAGACGATCGTGAAGTTGGCGGCCAGGACGGTGTCCGGGCGGGCGTGTTCGGCGAACGGGACCAGCGGACCGGAGCCGCCCATGCACGGCACCACCACGCCGTCCGCCACGGACAGGATGCGGGCGGGGTCCACGCCGGCGTTGGCGCCGCAGTGGTAGGAGACCGGGTCGGCGTGCAGCAGCACCTGGAAGCCGTCCGGGGCCGCCGCGCGGACCGCCGCCACCGCCGCCTCCTGCAGGGTGCGGGCCGTGGTGTCGCGCCACGCGCGCGTGGCGGTCGCCGTCGTCGCGCCGAGGAGTTTCTCGACGCCGGCCCAGCCGCCGTCCGAGGGCGCCCCCTGCCACACCGGCTCCAGGGCGGTGCGCACGGCGTCCGCCAGCTCGTCGGGGTCGAGGCCCTGTCCGGCGTAACCGGCGCGGCAGGCGGGGCAGAAGCACAGGGACATCAGGTACTGCCCGGCGTCCCCCAGTCCCACTCCGCCGGTCTTGTCGTGGGCGTGCAGGTGGGCGAGCCCGTACCAGCCGAGGGACTCCAGTTCGGTGCCGCGCGCCCCGGGGCGTACCGCCGCCTCGGCGGCCAGGTCGGTCAGGTACGCGCGCGTGGCGGGCTGGGCGATGCACGGTGCCCACGGGTAGCGGTCGCCGTAGGCGTTGACGACGGAGGTGTCCGGGTGCTCGGCGCCCAGGCGGGAGTTGTGTGCGAGGACGACCCAGGTGTGCACCTCCAGACCGGCCTCTGCCAGGGCCGCCGCCGCCTCGCCGTACGCGTCCCCGGGTGCCCAGTCGCCGGCCGGGTACGGGCGCAGCGCCCGGCCCGCCCAGCGGTCGTCCGCCGGGTACAGGACGGCGGCGTGCTCGGCGGTGACCACGCGGTGGCGCGGATGACGGGGGGTCAGCGCGCGCGTGGAGTGGTAGGCGGAGGCGAGGGTGGCCTGCCGCACGCCGAGCGCGGCCAGGCGGCCCGGCGCCCCGGGATCGCCGTTGACGTCCCAGGGGTAGACGAAGGCCGAGGTCTTCATGCGTCCTCCTCGAGCAGCGCGTAGCCGCGTTCGATCAGCCGGGCGAGCCGCTTGACGTGGTCCCCGGCCGGTTCGTGCAGCGGCGGCCGTACCTCTCCCACGTCAAGACCGCGCAACCGTACCCCGGCCTCGACCAGGAAGACGGCGTACCCCCGCCCCTGGGCGCGCAGTTCGGCGAACGGGCGGTGGAAGCCGTCCAGGAGCCGGTGCGCGGTGGCCTCGTCGCCCTCGCGGAGCGCCGTGCGGAAGGCGAGGGCGATCTCGGGGGACGAAGCAGAAGACGGCGGAGGAGTACAGGGTGACGCCGATGCCGCGGTAGGCGGGCTGGGTCAGCTCCGCGGTCGGCAGGCCGTTGAAGTACAGGAAGCCGCCGGGGACTTCGCCGCGTACGGCGCTCACGATCCGCTGCATGAGGTCCAGGTCGCCCAGGCCGCCCTTGAGGCCGACGATCCCTTCCGTGCGGGCGAGTGCGACGACCGTCCGCGGGGTGAACACCGCGTTGTCGCGCTGGTGGACGACGACCGGCAGGGTGGTCGCGGCGGCCACCTCGCGGCAGTGGCGCAGCAGCCCTTCCTGGCCGGCGACCACGAGGTAGGGCGGCATGACGAGCAACCCGTCCGCCCCGGCCTCCTCCGCGAGCCTCGCGTGGCGCACGTGGGCGCGGTAGCTGTCGAGGTCGAGGGAGCCGTCGGGCGCGCAGGGGGTGACGGGGAAGAACAGCGGCCCGCTGGGGATGCCGAGGCGTTCGGCGAGAGGGGCTGACGTCACGGGCTCTCCCTGAGGCATGCGCGCACACGACGACGGACGCTCACGGCGGTGCACGTCTCTGATCGATGTCCACATGTCTGAACGCGATCACGCCAAGGGCCCCCGTCCGGGCCGGTCAAGCACGCAAACCGCCAACACAGCGACGAATTTCACCACTTCACGGCACACTTGACGGGGCGTGACCGCTATTCATAGCGTGTCCACGCATGTGAATCGCGTCCATGCATGCGGCCCGGCCGGAGCCGGAGAACACCCCGGCAGAAGCCGGAGAACGCCCGGCGAAAGCCGGAGAACAAGGAGACCGAGGATGCCCGCTCCCCGCACCGTTCTGCTCACCGGCGCCGCCGGCGGGCTCGGCACCCTGATGCGGGGCCTGCTGCCCGACTACGGCTACGAGCTGCGCCTCCTCGACATGCGGCCGATCGAGGGCGAGCCGGACGCGATCGTCGCCGACCTCGCCGACCGGGACGCTCTGCGCGAGGCCGCACGGGGCGTCGACGCGATCATCCACCTCGCGGGCATCTCCCTGGAAGCCCCCTTCGAGAAGATCCTCAAGGCGAACATCGAGGGCACGTACCACCTGTACGAGGCGGCCCGCGAGGAGGGCGTCCGCCGGATCGTCTTCGCCTCCTCCAACCACGTCGTCGGCCACACCCCGCGCCCCGTCCCCGGCGAGCCGCCCGTCCCGGTCGAGACCCCGCGCCGCCCGGACACCTTCTACGGCCTGTCCAAGTCCTTCGGCGAGGACCTCGCCCAGCTCTACTGGGACAGGCACGGCCTGGAGACCGTCTCGGTGCGCATCGGCTCCTGTTTCCCCGAGCCGACCAGCGTGCGGATGCTCTCGATGTGGATGAGCCCCGCCGACGGCGCGCGCCTGTTCCACGCGGCCCTGACCGCGAAGGACGTCGGCCACACCGTCGTCCACGGCGCCTCCGCCAACACCCGGCTGTGGCTGGACCTGACCAGTGCGCGGGCGCTCGGCTACGAGCCGCAGGACGACTCCGAGCCGTACGCCGAGAAGCTGATCGCCGAGCAGGGCGAGCTCGACCCGGACGACAAGGCACAGACGTACATCGGCGGCGCCTTCGTGACGGATCCGCCCATCTGGCCGTACTGACACCTCACCGACACCCCACCGACACGCCGCCGACGCGGCGGAAAACCGACGCTGCCGAGGGCGGGCGGGCACCGAACGGGCCCGCCCGCCGCCGTATTCAGGCATCCGCGCCGCCCGTTCCCACGCCCCGGGTCGCCCCCGCGCAGGTCCGAGGCGGGCATCACCCGAGTCGAACGGGCGCAAACGGGCAGGAGTGAACCCGTAACAGGCCTGGTCAGAACCGCGCACCCGCTGTAGAACATCCGGCAAGGGCCGCACCGGGCCCGAACGGGCAGCGAGATCAGGAAGCGGGGGGTCGACCCATGAGCCACGGGACGGCCGAGGAACGCCAGCGCGAGATCGTGCGGTTGGCGCGGGCCACCGGCTCGGTCGACGTCACCGCGCTCGCCGCCGGCCTGGGCGTGGCCAAGGAGACCGTACGCCGGGACCTGCGCGCCCTGGAGGGCCACGGTCTGGTACGCCGCACCCACGGAGGCGCCTACCCCGTGGAGAGCGCCGGCTTCGAGACCACCCTGGCCTTCCGCGCCACCAGCCACGTACCCGAGAAGCGCCGGGTGGCGGCCGCCGCCGCCGAACTGCTCGGGGACGCCGAGACGGTCTTCGTCGACGAGGGCTTCACCCCGCAGCTCATCGCCGAGGCCCTGCCCCGGGACCGGCCGCTGACCGTGGTCACCGCCTCCCTGCCGGTCGCGGGCGCGCTCGCCGGGACCGGCACCGTCTCCGTGCTGCTGCTCGGCGGCCGGGTCCGCTCCGGCACCCTCGCCACCGTGGACCACTGGACGACGAGGATGCTGTCCGGTTTCGTCATCGACCTGGCGTTCATCGGCGCCAACGGCATCTCCCGCGAACACGGTCTGACCACGCCCGACCCGGCGGTCGGCGAGGTGAAGGCACAGGCGGTCAGGTCCGCGCGCCGGGTGGTGCTCGCGGGCGTCCACACCAAGTTCGGGGCGGTCAGCTTCTGCCGGTTCGCCGAGGTAGGCGCGCTGGAGGCGATCGTGACGAGCACCTTGCTCCCGGCGGCCGAGGCACACCGCTACTCCCTGCTCGGGCCACAGGTCGTCCGGGTCTGACCACCGAGCCGCCCGGCACCCCGCAGAACCTCCCCTTCCACCCGCCCCGCGAGGCACCCTCGTCCCGCACAAGTCCCCCTCAGTGCCAACATTCCTGGAGTACCCCATGCGAACCCAGAGCCGACGCTCGCCACGGACCCTCTTCGCCGCGGCGGCGGTAGGGACGCTGATCGCTCCGCTCGCCGCCTGCTCGGGCGCCGGCGGGTCCGGATCCGCCGGCGGCAGCTCCATCAACGTCCTGATGGTGAACAATCCGCAGATGGTGGAGCTGCAGAAGCTGACCGCCGCCCACTTCACCAAGGACACCGGCATCAAGGTGAACTTCACCGTCCTGCCGGAGAACGACGTCCGTGACAAGATCAGCCAGGACTTCGCCAACCAGGCCGGGCAGTACGACGTCGCCACCCTGAGCAACTACGAGATCCCGATCTACGCCAAGAACGGGTGGCTGCACTCCCTGGACGCCCACGTCGAGAAGGACACCGCCTTCGACCAGGCCGACATCCTCCCCCCGATGACCCGGGCCCTCACCGCGGAGGACGGCAAGCTGTACGGCGAGCCGTTCTACGGTGAGTCCTCCTTCCTGATGTACCGCAAGGACGTCCTGGAGAGGGAGGGCCTGACCATGCCGGACAAGCCCACCTGGAAGCAGGTCGCCGCCCTGGCCGCCGAGATCGACGGCTCCCAGCCCGGCATGAAGGGCATCTGCCTGCGCGGACTGCCGGGCTGGGGCGAGGTCATGGCGCCGCTGACCACGGTGGTGAACACCTTCGGCGGCACCTGGTTCGACAAGGACTGGACGGCACGCCTGGACTCCAAGGAGTTCAAGGAGGCCACGCGGTTCTACGTCGACCTGGTCCGCAAGCACGGCGAGGCCGGCGCCGCCCAGTCCGGCTACGCGGAGTGCCTGAACAACATGACCCAGGGCAAGACGGCCATGTGGTACGACGCCACCGCCGGAGCCGGCTCCCTGGAGGCCGACGGCTCTCCGGTCAAGGGAAAGATCGGCTACGTCCCGGCCCCGGTCGAGAAGACCGACGGCTCGGGCTGGCTCTACACCTGGGCGTGGGGCATCCAGAAGGCGTCCAAGAACTCCGAGGACGCCTGGAAGTTCATCTCCTGGGCCTCCGGCAAGGACTACGAGAAGCTCGTCGGCGAGAAGGCCGGCTGGTCCAACGTGCCGGCCGGCAAGCGCGCCTCGACCTACGACATCCCGCAGTACCGCAAGGAGGCCGCCGCGTTCGCGGACGTCACCCGGGACGCCATCGCGAACGCCAAGCCCGAGGACCCGGGCGTGCAGCCCCGGCCCGCGCCCGGCATCCAGTTCGTCGGCATCCCCGAGTTCACCGACCTGGGCACCAAGGTCTCCCAGGAGATCAGCTCCGCCATCGCCGGACGCCAGTCGGTGGACAGCGCTCTGAAGAAGGCCCAGAAGCTCGCCGAGGCCGTCGCCGAGAAGTACGAGGGATCATGACCCTGACGTCACCGGTCCGCGCCGCCGCCGTCTCCGGACGGCCGGCGGCGCGGCGCCCGAACCGCATGCGCGCCTGGGCCACCCGGGCGCCCCTGCTGCCGGCGCTGATCTTCATGATCGTCGTCACCCAGCTGCCCTTCGTGGCCACCCTGGTGATCTCGTTCCTCGACTGGAACGCGCTCTACCCCGACCAGCGCCGCTTCGCCGGATTCGCCAACTACGGCGAGGTGCTGAGCAACCCCGAGCTGCGCACGTCGGTGGGGACGACCATCCTGCTGACCGTCACCGTGGTGCTGGTCAGCCTGCTGCTCGGCCTGCTGCTGGCGCTGCTGCTGGACCGCCGCTTCCGCGGCCGGGCCGCCGTGCGCACCATGCTCATCGCGCCGTTCCTGCTGGTGCCGATCGCCGCCGCGCTGATGTGGAAGCACCTGCTGTTCAACCCGGAGTACGGGCTGTTCAACGGCATCCTGCACGCCGTCGGCGGGGACGGGGCGGTTCAGCCGGACTGGATCTCCGAGATGCCGCTGATGGCGGTGGAGGCCGCGCTGATCTGGCAGTGGACCCCGTTCATGATGCTGATCCTGCTGGCCGGACTGCAGAGCCGCGATGCACAACTGCTCGAGGCGGCCAGGATGGACGGGGCGAGCGACTGGCAGATCTTCGTGCACATCACCCTGCCGCACCTGCGCCGCTACCTCGAACTCGGCGTGCTGCTCGGCTCGATCCACATCGTGCAGAACTTCGACGCGGTGTTCACCCTCACCTCCGGCGGCCTGGGCACCGCGAACCTGCCGTACACGATCTACCAGACCTTCTACCAGGCGCACGAGAACGGCCTCGCCTCCGCGGCCGGCGTCGTCGTCGTGATCGGCTCGATCATCCTGGCGACCTTCGCGCTGCGCGTGGTGTCGTCGCTGTTCCGTGAGGAGGTGTCCCGCTGATGGCCGCCGTCGCCACCACCGCCCCGCGGCACAGCAGGCCGCGCGGCCGGTTCCGGGGGGCAGCCCTGGGCGTCGTCGCCTGGCTGGCCGGACTCGTGTTCGTGCTGCCCATGCTCTGGATGGTGCTGACGTCCTTCCACTCCGAGGCGGACGCGGCGACCAACCCGCCGTCGGTGGCCGCCGCGCTGACGTGGGACGGCTACCGCGAGTTCTTCGGGCTGACCGGCGGGGCCAGTCCCTGGCCCGCGCTGATCAACTCCCTGACCGCCTCGCTGGTCTCCACCCTGCTGACCCTCCTCCTCGCGCTGCCCGCCGCGTACGCGCTGTCCATCCGGCCGGTGAAGAAGTGGACCGACGTCCTGTTCTTCTTCCTGTCCACCAAGATGCTGCCCCTGGTGGCCGCTCTGCTGCCGATCTACCTGTTCGCGAAGAACGCCGGCCTGCTCGACAACATCTGGGCACTGGTCATCCTCTACACGGCCATGAACCTGCCGATCGCGGTCTGGATGATGCAGTCCTTCCTGTCCGAGGTCCCGGTCGCGATCATCGAGGCCGCCCAGATCGACGGCGCCCGGCTGCCGACCGTGCTGGGCCGCGTGGTCGCCCCGATCGCCCTGCCCGGCATCGCGGCGACCGCCCTGATCTGCTTCATCTTCAGCTGGAACGAGCTGATGTTCGCGCGGGTCCTCACGGGCGTGGTCGCCGAGACCGCCCCCGTCTTCCTCACCACCTTCATCACCAGCCAGGGCCTGTTCCTGGCCAAGGTGTGCGCCGCGTCGCTCGTCATCTCCCTGCCGGTGCTCGCCGCGGGGTTCGCCGCCCAGGACAAACTCGTCCAGGGCCTGTCGTTGGGAGCCGTGAAATGAAGGCCGCCGTCATCGAGTCCGTGGGCAGGGCCGTCGTCGCCGAGGTCCCGGACCCGACGCCAGGACCGCGCGAGGTCGTCGTCGAGGTCGCCGCCTGCGGCCTGTGCGGCACGGACCTGCACATCCTCCAGGGCGAGTTCGCTCCCGAGCTGCCCATCGTGCCGGGCCACGAGTTCGCGGGCGAGGTGGTCGGCGTCGGCACCCAGGTCACCGAGGTGTCGGTCGGCGACCGGGTCGCGGTGGACCCCTCCCTGTACTGCTTCGAGTGCCGCTACTGCCGCAACGGCCAGAACAACATGTGCGAACGCTGGGCCGCGATCGGCGTCACCACGGCGGGCGGTGCCGCGCAGTACGCGGTCGCCCCGGTGGCGAACTGCGTGAAGCTGCCCGAGCACGTGCGCACCGAGGACGCGGCCCTGATCGAGCCGCTGTCGTGCGCGGTGCGCGGCTACGACGTGCTGCGGTCGCGCCTGGGCGCGCACGTGCTGATCTACGGCTCCGGGACCATGGGCCTGATGATGCTGGAGCTGGCCAAGCGGACCGGCGCGGCGAGCGTGGACGTGGTCGACGTGAACCCGGCCCGGCTGGAGACGGCCCGGCGGCTGGGGGTGTCGGCGGCGGCGGCGGGCGCGGACGAGCTGGACCGGCCGCAGGGCTGGGACGTGGTGGTCGACGCCACCGGCAACGCGGCGGCGATCCAGGACGGCCTGGACCGGGTGGCGAAGGCGGGGACGTTCCTGCAGTTCGGGGTGGCGGACTACGCGACCCGGGTGACGATCGACCCGTACCGGATCTACAACCAGGAGATCACCATCACCGGCTCGATGGCGGTGCTGCACAGCTTCGAGCGGGCGGCGGAGCTGTTCGCGGGCGGGGTGCTGGACCCGGAGGTCTTCATCAGCGACCGGATTCCGCTGGAGCGGTACCCTCAGGCGCTGGAGCAGTTCGCCTCGGGGGTGGGGCGGAAGATCGTCGTGCTCCCCTAGCGGACCGGCCGGGGTGTGTCACCCGTTCGGCAGGTAAGGGAACGGCAAAGCGCACTCGCTCGTTACCTCCCACATGACAGTTATGACCCCCGGCTCGAACATCCCTCTGGCCGCCGCGCGCGTGACGGTGGACGTCGCCGCTCCGGTGCGGCTCGACGTATCGGGCCTGCTGCTCGCGGGCGACGGCAAGGTGCGTTCGGACGACGACTTCATCTTCTACAACCAACCGTCCGGGCCGGGCGTGACGTACCGCTCGGGCGGCGGTGCGGCACCCGACGCGATCACCGTGGACACCGCCGCCGTGCCGGCGGGCATCGAGAAGATCGTGGTCACCGCCAGCCCGGACGCCGCCGGGCAGACGTTCCAGGGCATCGAGCCCACGGCCACCCTGCGCGACGCGGACAGCGGCTCGGTGCTGGCCACGTTCACCCCGCCGCGCCTCGGCACCGAGACGGCGCTGGTGGTGATGGAGATCTACCTCCGGGGTGGCCAGTGGAAGGCGCGGGCCGTCGGCCAGGGGTACGCCGACGGGCTCGCGGGCATCGCGACCGACTTCGGCGTGACGGTGGAGGAGCCGGCCTCCGCCGCCCCGGCCGCTCCGCCGCAGCCGGCCGCCCCTCCGCACCCGGGCAC
>NZ_POTZ01000999.1 GCF_003236365.1 Streptomyces sp. NTH33 | reverse complement strand
GTGATCAACGGCTTAGACACCTTGATCATCCGGAGCCGCGTCCTGTTTCACCAAACCGGCGAAGGCGACAACCCGCCCACTACATCGCAACTATGACGTCTCGCCACCCGAGAACGCTCGCGCCCTGTCACCAAGGCGGCGACGATCTTGGACGAGCAGTTGCGAGCTGTCGTGTGACGGTTGGAAGGTGGCGCCAGAAGCGGCAGCGGGATACCGGCCCGCCCCCAGCCCTGCACCTGACCCTCACTCTTCTTGGTGCCATCACGGAAACAATCCCGCCCCTCTCCGGTGCCCTCGATCTTCGAATTGAAGAGGGGAAGATGTCCGGCCTGAAGTTGTTCCGCAAGACAAAGGGCGGCATGACGGAGGTCGTGCTGCGGCTGGCTGATACCGAGGCCGCTGTGCAGAGCCTTGCCGAGAACAACATGCAGGAGAGGACGGTCGTGGGGACGAGGACGCCCCTAGGGCCGTACTGCGGAAAGTACGGCCCCGGGGGCGTCGGGCGTTCGGCGGTCGGTGTCGCCTACTTCACCGGCTCGGGTTCCGGGGCGTTCTCGCTGTCCGCCTCGCCGGCCGAGGGCTCGTCGTCGAGGGGGGTCTTGACGGAGTCCAGCAGGAGCTGGGCGACGTCGACGACCTGGACGGTCTCCTTGGCCTTGCCGTCGTTCTTCTTGCCGTTGACCGAGTCGGTCAGCATGACCAGGCAGAACGGGCAGGCGGTGGAGACGATGTCCGGGTTCAGGGCGAGGGCCTCGTCGACGCGCTCGTCGTTGATGCGCTTGCCGATCCGCTCCTCCATCCACATCCGGGCGCCGCCGGCGCCGCAGCAGAAGCCGCGCTCCTTGTGGCGGTGCATCTCCTCGTTG
>NZ_POTZ01000998.1 GCF_003236365.1 Streptomyces sp. NTH33 | reverse complement strand
CACCAACCCACCCCCACAGCCCACCAACGCGCTGCTCTGCCGGTCAGGCTGGTGCGGTCAGGGCGGTTCCGAATCCGTGCTCAGAACTTGATGCTGCCGAGCATCCCGGCGATGTTCGTCGTCACATCGCGGATCGTCGGTGCGACCGTGGAGGAGGCGAGGTAGAAGCCCAGGAGCACGCACACGATCGCGTGGCCGGCCTTCAGGCCCGACTTCTTGATCAGCAGGAAGACGATGATCGCCAGCAGCACCACCGCCGAAATCGAGAGTGCCACGGCGGCTCACCTCCAAAGATCCCCAGGACTCGGGGTGTCGGGGGTATCGGGGGTATCGGGTCGGACTATGGAACAGTTGAATCCACACAGGGGCAGCAGGTTCATACCCACCGTGTGCTAGCGATCATAACTATCCGCACGCGCGCATCGAGTGGCGCACGGCCGCACAAGGGGGCGCATGGCCAATATGGTCTTGGTATGACGACAGAGCCTGTCTCCTTCCCCCGACGGCACGCCCGCACCCAGCGGTTCACGCTCGGCGCGTCGCGCGCGTTCACCGTGGCGCCCGACGCCTCCCGCGTCGTGTTCCTGCGCTCCGGCTCCGGAACCGACCGGGCCAACTCCCTCTGGGTGCTCGACCTCGCGGACGGTCAGGAGCGTGTGGCCGCCGATCCTCGCACCCTCCTCGGCGGCGCCTCGGAGAGTCTGTCTCCCGAGGAACGGGCGCGCCGGGAACGGACGCGTGAGGGCGGCGCCGGCATCGTCGGGTACGCCACCGACACGGCCGTGGAGCTGGCGTCCTTCGCCTTGTCGGGGCGGCTTTTCACGGCCGAACTTCGGGCGGGTACGGCACGTGAACTGCCCGTCCCCGGGCCGGTGAT
>NZ_POTZ01000997.1 GCF_003236365.1 Streptomyces sp. NTH33 | reverse complement strand
GGGGCGGGCAGCGTCGTCGGAGCGAGCAGGACGCTGCTCGCCGCGACGAGGGTCAGCGACTTGGCACGCACGATGAGGAACCCTCTCCTCTGGAGCATTACGGACAGTCACCTCATAGGTGATGAATTCGATCACGCGCCCCACGTTAGGTGACCGGGGGGCGCATGGCCCGTAACGCCCTCCGAGCGGCCGGGGGACACCAAGCCGCGGCCGGCCCGGCCCCCGGCCGCCCGCACCGGCGCGGGACCAACGACGACAGCGGTCCGCGCCGCAGCGTGAACTCCCCTGCGACCCGGGGAAGTTCAGCCCGGAAGAGGCTCCAGCATACGTAACGTCCCGAGGCAGCCCTGGACGGCAGCCCTCTTGATACGGCCCCACCGAGGCGCCATATTGGTCCGGACCATTGCCCGCGCGGCGTCCGAGTCGTCCGCGCCGCTGCTGAAGAGGGGAGTCCGGCCTCGTGCGACGCGTTCCCGTCCCCGCTTCCCGGCGTCACCGCGTGCTCGGGCGTGTCGTGGCCTTGTGCGTCGTGCCGGCGCTGCTGGCCGCCTGCGGCCGGGGCGTCGTCGGCGACGGCGAGAGCGGCCGGATGCCCGGGGCACCGACCGGCGTCACCGCGGCGGCCGGGAGCGCGACCAGCGTGCACGTCATGTGGAACGCGGCACCCGCGGCCTCGGGCGTCGCCGGGTACGAGGTGTACCGGGGCGGCACGAAGGTGAGGGACGTGCCGGCGTCCGAGCACATGGTGGACGTCACCCGGCTCAGCCCCTCGACCACGTACGTCTTCACCGTGCGGGCCCGGGACACCGACGGCCGACTCGGGCCGCGCAGCCGATCGGTGCGGGCGACGACTCCATCCGCCGTCACGGACCACTCGGCCCCGTCC
>NZ_POTZ01000996.1 GCF_003236365.1 Streptomyces sp. NTH33 | reverse complement strand
AGATGTGTATAAGAGGCAGGGGCACGAGGGCGAGGCAGGCGGCGAGGAGCAGGTGCAGGGCGCCGGCTCTGCGGGCCGTGAGGGATACGCGGGACACGCGGGTGCCGGGGGCCGCGGCGGTGTTCACGACGGTGTTCACGAGGGCTTCTCCGTGGCCGACTTGACGGTCCGGCGCAGGCCCCGTTCGATGCGGTCGGCCAGGCCCTGGGCCTCGTTGCCGAGGCCCGCCTGGGCGGGGGCCGTGGTGGCGCCGTCCGCCATCGCGTCGGCGGCGGGCTGCGGGGCGTCGACCGTCCGGCCGTCGGCCCAGCCGGAGACGGCGTAGACGACCACGGGGGCCTCGGTCAGCACGGAGACGGCCCAGGACGCGCGCTGCTTGTCGCCGAAGGCCGCGGCGACGGTTCCCCCGGCGGCGTACGGGCGGGGCACGAGGTCGGTGCGACGGGTGAGTCGCTCGTTCTTGAAGCGGGTGGCGAGGGAGTTCATGGCGGAGGCGTCGGCCTCGGTGAAGAGTAGGCCGACGGTGGTGACGTAGCTCTGGGTGGCGTCGGTGTAGGTGGCGCGCAGCAGGCGGGCGCAGCCGACGGGGGCGAGGGTCTTGCGCAGCAACGGGTCGAAGGCGCCCGCGCAGCCGCTGTCGGGTGCGACGGCGACGCGGGTCCAGACGCGGTCGGCTCCGCCGGGGCCGGCGCCGCGGCCCTTCACGACGGGTGGGAAGAGCCGGTCGACGGGGACGCTGTGCCACACGGCGCCGGCGGCGGCGAAGCCACTGGCCCCGCCGGCCCCGCCCGGCTCTCCCGCGAGCCGGCTCCCGGTCACCGCAC
>NZ_POTZ01000995.1 GCF_003236365.1 Streptomyces sp. NTH33 | reverse complement strand
AGTGAGGGCCGGGCCGGGGGCCGAGTGAGGCCCAAGCCGGGACCCGAGTGGGCGACGATGGATCCCATGCCGACGCCCTCCGGAAAGCGCCCCGCGGGTCCCTTCACCCCGCTCGACTTCCAGCTGGTGCTGCTGCGCCGCATGGCCGACCACAATCCGGACCTGGTGGAGGACGCCCGCCGCACGCTGGGCGTCTCCCCCGCGGACATGCGGGAGGCCAACAAGCGCTGGCAGGCGATGGCCCGCTCGCCGCGGTCCCGCTCGGCGGCGGCCCTCTACCACTCCGTCCTCGGTCCCCCCGAGTCGACGACCGCCCGCCGCGTCGGCGACCTGGACTGCGAGGCCCGCCGGTGGCCCGTCCCCCTCTGGCCCGGCCTGCGCTTCGAGGTACTGCTCGCCCCCGACGGCCGGGTCTGGAACGAGTGGCTGGTCCGCGCCCCGGAGGCCGAGGGTCCCGACCTGCGCACCACCGACGACCTCACCCCCTGGTCCTGCACGGTCGACGAGGCGGCCCGCGCCTTCGCCCCGGCGCGCCCCCTGGAGGGCACGGCCCCGACCCGGTGGGGTCTGGCCTTCGAGGCACCGGACGCCCGGGGCGTACGCCGGCAGGTCGTGGCGGAGTTCACCTGGGGCCTGCTGCAGCGGACGCGGATCAGCGGGTAGTGGCGGCGAGGATCGCCTCGGTCACGGGGGCGACGGACTCCGGGTGCAGCCACAGGAACAGGTTCGGCTCGACCAGCTCCAGCTCCATGACGTGCGGCTCGCCGTCCTCCCCGTCCACGAGGTCGACACGGGCGTAGAGCAGCTCGGGAGCACCGGGCACGGCGGCCAGCGCCCTTTCGGCGACGGACAGTTCGGCCGGGGTGGGGGCCCAGGGCCCGATACCGGGG
>NZ_POTZ01000994.1 GCF_003236365.1 Streptomyces sp. NTH33 | reverse complement strand
CGGCCTGCTCGATGCGCTCGGCCGGCATGGTGGTGGGGGTCGCGGTGAAGCAGGCCCCGTACTCGACTTCGATCTGCTGCAGTGTCCCGAGACGGGGCGCGAGGGTGGTGGTGTCGACGGTGATCGTGGACCAGTGTCCGTCCGTGTCGGCTGGGGAGAGGAGGTCCCAGGTGGCGCGGTGGAGGTGGCCGATGCGGATGAGGGGGCGATCGCCCAGTGCCTGCTGGGCCAGTGCGAGAGCCCGCGGGTGGGCGGGCGCGGAGCGGATCTGCTTGTGCAACCGCCCTTCGGTGAGCCTTTTGGTCTTGACCCACCAGGTGCCGTCGGCCCGTGGTGTGAGAGCGGCGTACTCGCGCAGGCCATCGCCGCGCGGGAGGTAGATCTGCGAGCGCAGGATCCGGCGGTGCACGGTCGCTTCGAAGAGCGGGATCCCGGTGCCGGTCAGGTGCTCGCGCAGGATGCCGGCCAGGACGACGGGGTTGACCGGGGCGTCGAGGGTGAGCTTGTACTCGGTCTCCGGCAGGTGCGCGGCGCGGTATCCGGGCCGTGGGAGGGGGAAGTTGACCAGCGCCTGGCCGTGGACCGTGGATTCGGCCCACGCCACCACCTCGGCGGTGGCGGGTGGACAGGCGCGGTGGACAGCGGCCAGAACCACCTCACGCGCACGCCATTGCGCTGTGGCGAAGAAGACGGCCTCGTCCGGACCGGCACTCAGGTGGACGGCCCACACGGGGACGTACGTCGTGTCCTCGGTGGCCTGGGGGGTGGGTCTTCCGTCGCGCTGCCACCAGGGCTGGCGGCGCAGGGCGCGCAGGTCGAGGACCAGGGCCGGGCCGATGACGGGGTGGTCGAGGCGGCAGTAGACGGGCTCCGGGGCGTGGGCGGTGTCGGGG
>NZ_POTZ01000993.1 GCF_003236365.1 Streptomyces sp. NTH33 | reverse complement strand
GACGACGGCTGCCACTGCCGCAAACCGCGCCCCGGCATGATCCTCTGGGCGGCCTCCATGTCGGCGCCGATGTCGCCGATGACGACGATGTCGCCGGGCGGGGTGCAGATGCGGCCGGCCGCCCAGAGGATCATGCCGGGGCGCGGTTTGCGGCAGTGGCAGCCGTCGTCGGGGCCGTGCGGGCAGACGGCCCACACGTCGAAGGGGCCCAGCAGCCGGTCGACGCGTTCGTTGACGCGGCGCACGTCGGCGGTGCTCAGCAGCCCGCGCGCCACCCCCGACTGGTTGGTGACGACACCGGCGCCGATGCCCTTCGCGCGCAGCAGTTCCAGTGCCTCGCGGGCGTCCTCGACCGGGCGGACCCGCTCGGGGTCGCCGTTGTAGGGGACGTCCTCCACGAGGGTGCCGTCGCGGTCGAACAGGACGGCCCTGACCGGGCTCGCCTTGACCGGGCTCGCCTTGACCGGGTGCGTCCGGACCGGGTTCATGCGGCCACCTCCCGCCAGGCGGGGGCGTTCCGGTGGCGCCACCGGCCGGTCAGCCAGTGCCAGGTGGCGGCGGGCGGGATGAGGACGCTGGTGACGGCCATGGTGGTCACCTCCTCCCGGGTGCGCGGTCCGGGGGTGATCCGCGCCCAGGCGAACTCCGCGGTGCCCGCCGCCCAGCCGAGCCCGGCCACGGCGGCGGCACGGGGCCGGCCGGCCGCGGCGAGCGCGCAGGCCGCGGCGCCGGCGGCGGTGACGGCGAGGTGGGAGCGGATCCGGCCGCGCGGGGCCACCGCCTTCCGCCACCAGTCGGGGCCGTGCAGGCGCAGCATGAGCGCGTCGTCGGCGTTGCCCCGCTGGGCGCGCAGCGACACCCAGCGGTCGGCGGGGCGGCTCCTTGGCGCACTCC
>NZ_POTZ01000992.1 GCF_003236365.1 Streptomyces sp. NTH33 | reverse complement strand
GTGTGGCTCGGCGACGGCGCCACACCGCTGCCTCCCGCCGCGTCCTGGGAGGCCCGCAGCGCATGACCCTTCCCCCCCTCCTGACCCGAAAGCAGAGAACCGGCATGACGAGACAACTCACCACCCACAACGCCACGATCACCACGGCCGCGGTCGAGGTGAAGACCCTCACCATCAGAGGCAAGCAGGTCAGCCTGTCCGTGTTCCGCCAGCTCCGCGAAGAACCCCTGATCGCCGACGACGGCACCCTCAACGGCGTCCCCTGGGGCACCGTCAACTACCACCCCGACAAGTGCACCGACCTGGCCGAGCACTGGCACATCGTCTGGCAGCACGGCCAGGAACTCCGACGGGCACGGGTCTTTGCGAAACCGGACTTCGACCGTGAGCCGTACGAGCACGGCACATTCTGGGCCGAGGAGGCCGATCTCTTCGTCGAGGTGTGGGCCCACGAGTGGCTGCACGGCCGCGTGTCCAACCAGCCGCTGCCGCGCGACCGGCACCACACGTGGGGCGCCGGCCGGTTCCTCACCGAGGTCAAGTTCAACATGGACGGCCTGACCGTCGGCGCCGTCGTGAACGACACAGCAATCAACGCCCTCAATGCCCGGCTCGAACTCGACTACGCCCGCAAGCAGATGGAGAGCAGCGGCTACGACTGGCAGCAGGAGCAGCTCGCGAAGGCTGAGGCGCGGGCCGCCGACACCCTCGCGGCACTGGACGCCGGCATCGACGACTGGAACATCACGTTCGACGAAGCGCACGCCGCCTACCGGAAGGCGGTCGCGGACGAGGTCGCGCGCCGCCGACGGCACCGGGACGTCCGCGCGACTCTCGCTCAACTCCCGCAGCTGTTCATCGCCGTCTGACCGACCGGCACCCAACCCCGAGAGGAC
>NZ_POTZ01000991.1 GCF_003236365.1 Streptomyces sp. NTH33 | reverse complement strand
ACTGTCGACCGCCCCTCCGCCGCCTACACCGACCAAGCAGCAGAGTGCCGAGCAGCACCCCTCAGCGCATCAGGAACTGGCCGCGTTCATCCGTACGCGGGTGGGGACGTTCACGTGTACGCCGACAGCATCGTCTCCACCCCGCTGGCAGCCCCGGTGATCGCCGCCACCCGGTTGCGCAAGGGCCCGGCCAACTCCGCACGCGGGGCGGCGGCGTTCGTCGCCGAGACCATCCGCACCGCCCGCGCCAGCGGCGCGAGGGGCCTGCTGGTGGTGCGCGCGGACTCCGCGTTCTACGGCGCCGACGTGGTGAACGCCTGCCGGGCCCTTCACGCACGCTTCTCGATCACGGTGCGGATGAACGCCTCGATCAAGGCCGCCATTGCGACCATCGACGAGAACGCCTGGACGGCGATCAAGTACCCCAAGGCCGTCTGGGACGAGGAGGGGCAGTGCTGGATCTCGGACGCCGAAATAGCCGAGACCAGCTACACCGCCTTCACGTCCAGGCCGAAGAAGCAGCAGGTCACCGCCCGGCTGATCGTGCGCCGGGTCAAGCGCCTGAACCCGGCGGCCCTGACCGAGGGGCAGGGCACGCTCTTCGACACCTGGCGCTACCACGCCGCGTTCACCAACTCCCCGCTCTCCCTACGCGACGCCGAGCGTGATCACCGGCGGCACGCTGTCGTGGAACAAGTGATCGCGGACGTCAAGAACAGCGCCTTCGCCCATGCTCCCTCCGGCCACTTCCAGGCCAACGCCGCCTGGCTCGCGCTCGCCGCGCTGGCCCACAATCTGATCCGGGCCGCCGGCACCCTGGCCGGAGCGTTCCACGCGAAAGCCGTCACCGCCACGATCCGCGCCCATCTGATCAACGTGCCCGCCCGCCTGGCCCGCTC
>NZ_POTZ01000990.1 GCF_003236365.1 Streptomyces sp. NTH33 | reverse complement strand
GCCCTGGTGCTCACCGTGGGCCACGGCACCGCCGCGGTGACCGCCACCCCGGAGCGCGCCGTCACCCTGACCTGCGCCCCGGCGCCCTCCGGAAGCCACCCGGCCGCGCCCGACGCGTGCGCCGAGCTGCGCGCCGTGGGCGGTGACCTCGCCGCGCTCACAGCGAGCGACAACGTGCTGTGCACCCGGGAGTACAACCCCGTGGTGATCACGGTCCAGGGTGTCTGGCAGGGCAAGCGCGTCTCCTACGAACGCACTTTTGCCAACGAGTGCGTGAAGAACGCTTCCACGACGAGCGTCTTCGCGTTCTGAGGGACCGGGATCGCGCGGTCCCCGCGTACGACTGAAGGGTCCCGCGGATGGGGAGTGCGGGCCCCTGTCGCGGGGACCCGAGGCGGTCTCGCACCAGGGGTCGGCGGGCGGAGTGGGGCCGCCCGCCGACCCCTGGCACATGCGCGGCGCGCCGCCGCGTTCGCGCTGCCGCGCGGACCCGGTGGGCGGGAACGCCGCGGGCCGCAAAGGCGCGGGCCCCGCACGGGGAACCGCCCGCCGAGCCGGGGGCCGCCGCGCCCACCCGTGCAGCCCGGGGGTTCCTGCTCGAAGCGCTTGGGGGAGGCACGGCTGCCGCGACAGCCGGCCCGGTACCGCCGCGGGCTCGCGGGGCTCTCCTGCCGGCCCGGCCGCGGCCCCGCAGGCCGCCCGGCTCACCGCTCGCCGGGCGCAGACCACCATGCCGTGCCGACCCCCCTGCCGCGCCGACCGCCCCGGCGCGCGGTCCGGGACCCTCCGCTACGCCCTCTCGCGGTGGCTGGTGTCGCACCAGGGGTAGCGGCGGCTGCGGCGGCAGGTGCACAGGGCGACGCGGAAGCGGTCGGAGGAGACGGTGGTGCCGTCCTCGAGTTC
>NZ_POTZ01000098.1 GCF_003236365.1 Streptomyces sp. NTH33 | reverse complement strand
CGCCTGGTGCGCCAGGGGACTGTGGTGGGTGCTGGGGAGGGTCGCCGCCGGGGTCGGCGCGGTCCTGTACTGGACCGGTCGGGTGCTGTTCGTCCTGCCGGCGCTCGCGCTGTGGCGGTGGGTGCTCGTGCCCCTCGGGCGCGTCCTGGCCGTCGTCGGGCGGGAGGTCGCCGACGCCTTCGGGCACGCCTGGCGGGTCGCGGGGCGGATCTCGCTCGCCGCCGGACGGTTCCTGGCGGCCCTCTTCCGGTGGATCTTCGTGCAACCCCTGCGCTGGGTGTACCGCACGGTGCTCACGCCGGTCGGGCACGTCGTGCGGGACACCGTGCTGCGCCCCGCGGCCCGGGCCGCGCGCCGTGTGGGCCGGGCCGGCCGGGAGGCGTTCGCCGCCGCCCGTGACATCGCCCGGCAGACCCGCGCCGACCTGCGCAGGGCGCTCTTCGGGGAACCCCGGCCGCCTGCCCGGCGGGAACCTGTGGCGGCCGGGGCGCGTACTCTAGACGGAAGGACCGAGCGCGTGTCCCCGCCGACCCGGGAGTGATCCGGTGCCGGCCCCGCGCGCCACGGACCGTCCGCCGTACACGAGGAGAAGTTCCACTGGGCAAGCGACAGCCCGAAGGCCCGCCGCCTGCACCCGCGGTGCAGCGCATCCGACTGCGCTACACCAAGCGCGGCCGCCTCCGGTTCACCAGCCACCGTGACTTCCAGCGCGCCTTCGAACGTGCGTTGCGCCGTGCCGAGGTGCCGATGGCGTACTCGGCGGGGTTCACTCCGCACCCGAAGGTGTCCTACGCCAATGCCGCACCCACCGGCACGGGCAGTGAGGCGGAGTACCTGGAAATCGCGCTCGCCGCGCCCCGCGATCCGGAGCGCCTGCGCGTGCTGCTCGACGAGTCGCTGCCCACCGGGCTGGACATCGTCGAGGCGGTCGAGGCCCGTACGCCGGGACTCGCCGACCGGCTGACCGCTTCCGTGTGGGAGCTGCGGCTGGACGGTGTCGACCCGGCCGAGGCCGCACGCGCGGTCGCGGCGTTCAACGGCGCCGAGGCCGTCGAGGTGCAGCGCCTGACCAAGAACGGCATGCGCACCTTCGACGCCCGGTCCGCGGTCGTGGGCCTGGAGAGTGTGCAAACGCATGATTCGGCAGCTGATGGGCCGAGTGACCAGCCCTGTGCGATACTGCGGCTGGTTGTTCGGCACGTGACGCCTGCCGTACGACCCGACGACGTCCTGTCCGGTCTCCGCGCCGTGGCCGACCTGGCGCCGCCGGTCCCCGCAGCGGTGACCAGGCTGGCGCAGGGGCTGTTCGATGAAGAGACCGGCACGGTGACCGACCCACTCGCGCCCGACCGCGAGGCAGACATGGCCGCCCCGGCCGATTCAGTGGGGGCCGCCACCGCTGCCGCCGCGAAGGCGCCGGCGTAGGGACGGTTCCGCGCAGGGATGGACGTCGAAGCGCCGCCCTCGTACTCGGGAGCCACCTGGGTCGGGCAGCGCACCGACCAGAAGACTTTCGCCAGGCCGTGCACGACAAGGCGTACGGAACCGGCGAGACAGGACACAGAGAGCTCCCGTGCGGCGCCCGCGCCCCGGACGACGGCCATCGCGCACCGCGCGGGCCGTGGACGTCAACGGTGTTCGATCGACATGATCGGCGCCGGACCAACCGGACCAGGCGCGGCGCCCGGGAGCCTGACGGGAGATACGCCCGCATGCTCGAACCGATCGAACCCGCCGAGGGTTCCGAAGAACTGAACACTCCCAGCGACACCCTGCCGCCGCGCCGTCGGCGCCGTGCCGCGTCCCGCCCGGCGGGCCCGCCCGCCGCCGCGGCCGACGGGACACCGGCCGAGATCACGGCACCGGCCGTGCCGCCGGCCGAGTCCGCGAAGGTCGCGGAGGAGGCTGCCGAGGCCGCTGTTGCCGGTGCTGAGGCGGAGGAAGAGGCGGTGGCCGCCGCCGTCGTGGAGGAGCCCGCGCCCGCACGTCGTGCGCGCCGCCGGGTCTCCGTGCCCGCCGGGACTCCGAAGGCCGCTCAGGGCGAGTCCGCCGCCGAGACCGTCGTGCCGGTGGTCGCCGCCGACGAGGCGCCGGACGGGTCCGGCGAGGCCGCCATCGAGGTTCCCGCCGGGTCCGTCGAGGTCGGCGAGGCCGCCGCTCCACGGCGTACCCGCCGGCGTGCCACGCGCAGCGTGTCCGCGCCCGCCGCGGTCGTACCGGCCGCGAGCGCGCAGACCACGGAGACCGCAGAGGCCACAGAGGCCACAGAGGCCACAGAGGCCGCGGACCAGCAGGTCACCGCTGAGCCCACCGCTCGTACGAGGCGTCGTGCGACCCGGCGGGCGTCGGCGTCTGCCGGTGCGCCGGTGTCCGCCGAGGCGGCCGAGAGCCCGGAGGCCGCGGTGAGCGCCGAGCCCGAGGCGGCTGCCGAGGGTGAGTCCGCTGCCGAGGCGGTGGAGGAGGCGGCTCCGCGCCGTGCGCGCCGTCGTACCACGCGCAGCGTGTCCGCGTCCGCCGCCTCGCCCACGGGTGAGACCGGAGCCGAGACCGGCGCCCCCGCCGAAGAGCCCGCGCCGCAGGCGCCCGCACCTGTTGCCGAGTCCGCCCCCCAGGCCGCTGCCGAGGCGCCCGCCGAGGAGGCCGGGGCGCGGCGCACCCGCCGTCGGGCCGTGCGGCGTGCCGCGACCGGGTTCTCCGAGCCCGCCGTTCAGCCCGCCGCTGCGGAGACCCCGGCCGCCGAGGGCGGGGCCACGCGCCGGCCCGCGCGGCCCGCCGTCGCCGTGTTCCAGCCGCCGGTCTTCACCGAGCCGAGGTTCCAGACCCCGGAGCGGGCGGCCGTCGCCGCGGCCGTCGAGGCCGCGGCGGGCGAGGAGCACCCGGAGGACCAGGTCGACCAGGTCGAGCAGGCCGAGCAGGCCGAGCAGGCCGAGCAGGCCGAGCAGGCCGAGCAGGCTGAGCAGGGCGGTTCGCGGCGCCGCCGCCGTCGCCGGGGTTCCGGCTACGGCGAGGAGTCCGAGGTCCGGGAGGCCGAGGCCGCCGACGAGTCCATCGAGTCCGCCGAGTCCGCCGAGGAAGAGGCGGAGGAGGCCGAGGACGCCGTCGAGGACGAGGAGGGCGAGGAGACCGGCTCCCGTCGCCGTCGCCGTCGCGGTGGCCGGCGCCGCCGCCGGGGCGAGTCCGCCGAGACCGGCGGTGACGAGGAGTCGGAGGAGACCGACGAACTCGCTTCCGAGCAGGCCGCGCAGGACGCCGAGGACACCGCCGAGCAGCTCGAGGAGGACGACGAGGAGGCTCACGCCGCGGAGTCGGCCGAGGACGGCGAGGGACAGTCGGCCGACGTGGGCGGCGGCTCCAGCAGCAGCCGTCGCCGTCGTCGCCGCCGTCGCCGGGCCGGTGACACCGCCCCCGACGCCGAGCCGTCCGCCGACGACCCCGAGCGCACCGTCGTCAAGGTCCGCGAACCGCGCAAGCCCGCCGAGCCCTCCGACGAGGTGCAGTCCATCAAGGGCTCGACCCGGCTGGAGGCCAAGAAGCAGCGCCGCAGGGAAGGCCGTGAACAGGGGCGCCGACGCGTTCCGATCATCACCGAGGCCGAGTTCCTGGCCCGCCGCGAGGCCGTCGAGCGTGTGATGGTCGTACGGCAGTACGGCGACCGTACGCAGATCGGCGTCCTGGAGGACGGCGTGCTCGTCGAGCACTACGTCAACAAGGAGCAGGCGGTCTCGTACGTCGGCAACGTCTACCTCGGCAAGGTGCAGAACGTGCTGCCGTCGATGGAGGCCGCCTTCATCGACATCGGCAAGGGCCGCAACGCCGTGCTGTACGCGGGCGAGGTCAACTTCGAGGCGCTGGGCATGGCCAACGGCCCACGCCGTATCGAGTCCGCCCTGAAGTCCGGGCAGTCCGTGCTCGTGCAGGTCACCAAGGACCCCATCGGGCACAAGGGCGCCCGCCTGACCAGCCAGGTCTCCCTCCCGGGCCGTTACCTCGTGTACGTCCCCGAGGGCTCGATGACCGGCATCAGCCGCAAGCTGCCCGACACCGAGCGGGCCCGGCTGAAGAGCATCCTCAAGAAGATCGTCCCCGAGGACGCGGGCGTCATCGTGCGCACCGCCGCCGAGGGCGCGAGCGAGGACGAGCTGCGCCGGGACGTCGAACGGCTGCAGGCGCAGTGGGAGGGCATCCAGAAGAAGGCCAAGAACGGCGGCGCGCCGACGCTGCTGTACGGCGAGCCGGACATGACCGTCCGGGTCGTGCGCGACATCTTCAACGAGGACTTCTCCAAGGTCGTCGTCAGCGGTGACGAGGCGTGGGAGACCGTTCACGGGTACGTCTCGCACGTCGCCCCGGACCTCGCCCCGCGCCTGCAGCGCTGGACGAGCGAGGTCGACGTCTTCGCGACGTACCGGATCGACGAGCAGCTCGCCAAGGCCCTGGACCGCAAGGTCTGGCTGCCCAGCGGCGGTTCGCTGGTGATCGACCGGACCGAGGCGATGGTCGTCGTCGACGTCAACACCGGCAAGTTCACCGGCCAGGGCGGCAACCTGGAGGAGACGGTCACCAGGAACAACCTGGAGGCGGCCGAGGAGATCGTGCGCCAGCTGCGGCTGCGCGACCTCGGCGGCATCATCGTGATCGACTTCATCGACATGGTGCTGGAGTCCAACCGCGACCTGGTGCTGCGCCGCCTGCTGGAGTGCCTGGGCCGCGACCGTACGAAGCACCAGGTGGCCGAGGTGACCTCGCTGGGCCTGGTGCAGATGACCCGCAAGCGGGTCGGCCAGGGCCTGCTGGAGTCGTTCTCCGAGACCTGCGTCCACTGCAACGGCCGCGGCGTCATCGTCCACCTGGACCAGGCGAGCGCCGCCGGGAGCAAGCGCCGCAAGCGCGCCCGCGCCGGTGCCGAGCAGCCGCACGAGCACGAGGCCGTGGCGGCCCAGGCCGCCGCCCGGACCGCCGAGGAGGAGGCGGAGACCGAGGCGGAGGTCGCCGCCGAGGTCGCCGAGCCGGTCGCCCTGCCCGCGCCCGGGATCGCCCCGGACGAGGAGCTGTACAGCAGCGTCGCCGAGGCGGAGGCCGCGGCGAGCCGGGGCCGTTCGCGGCGCCGCGCGAGCCGGCGGGTGTCCGCTCCGGCGGGCGCGCCGAAGGCTCACGCCGACGGTGCCGCCCCGGCTCCCACGGCTCAGGGCGTCACGGCGGCCGAGGAGGCCGCGCGCCCGGTGCTCCAGGAGTCGGCCGAACAGGCGCAGGCCGAGCCGGCGGCCGTCGAGGACGCGGTCGTCCCGGCGCCCCCGGCCGAGACCCCGGCTGCCGAAGAAGCCGCTCCCAAGGCCCGTACGCGCCGCCGCGCGACCCGCAAGGTGTCCGCGCCGGCCGTGTCCTCGGGGGCGGTCGGCGCGGTGGCCTTGCGCACGGCGCGGCGGCCGAGCCCGCGGAACCGGTCGCCGAGGCCTTCGAGCAGGCTGAAGCCGAAGCCGCCGGGGCTCCCGAGCCGGTGGAGGCCGAAGGCGCCGAGGAGGCCGCCCCGGCCAAGAAGACGGCCCGCAAGGCCGCCAAGAAGGCCACGGCGAAGAAGGCCGCCACGAAGAAGACGGCGGCCAAGAAGACCGCCGCGAAGAAGGCGACGGCGAAGAAGGCCACGGCCAAGAAGGCGGCGAAGACCGCCAAGACGGCCACGGCCGCGAAGAAGTCCGCGTCGAAGAAGACCGCGGCGGCCGAGCAGTCGTCGCCGTCCGTCTCGGCCTCGGCGGAGGACTGACCGGCTCGTACCGCGCGGGGCGCCGACGGACCGACGGTCCGTCGGCGCCCCGCGTTCGCGTGTTGTACGTCGCTACTTTGTTGGGTGAAGGAAAGGTGGGCCGAAAAGAGCAAGGAGTGAGCCACGATTGACTCTGAAAACGGATGTAGATGTATGGGGATTCTGCTTCCAGTCCGTTCACAGTATTGAGACGCAATACGTGAAGGCTCTCGTGCTCTCCGGAAGAGCGGGCACCCGTCTCCGGCCGATCACCCACACCTCGGCGGCTGAACCGTTCCCGCCCCGGTTTGACCGGCCGGTGCATGCCCCGTAACCTTGACCGTCGGCGTGGCCTCTGTGCCCGCCCCATCCCCGTAAACCTCATCCTTCCGGACACAGGCCGTGACCGGGAGAGGTCACCCGCTGTGCCGGGTGGCTGGCCTGCGGGGGTGCCGTCCCGAGCGAGAGAGTGAGATCCGCGTGTACGCCATCGTGCGCAGCGGTGGTCGCCAGCACAAGGTTGCTGTCGGCGACATCGTTGAGGTTGACAAGATTTCCACTGCCAAGGTGGGCGACACGGTCGAGCTCTCGACCCTGCTCGTCGTCGACGGCGACTCCGTGACCAGCGACCCGTGGGTGCTGGCCGGCATCAAGGTCCAGGCCGAGGTCGTGGACCACCACAAGGGCCAGAAGATCGACATTCTGCGCTACAAGAACAAGACCGGCTACCGCCGTCGGCAGGGCCACCGCCAGCAGTACACGGCGATCAAGGTCACGTCGATCCCCGCGGCCGCGAAGTAAGGGACTGAGGAGACATGGCACACAAGAAGGGCGCATCGTCCACCCGGAACGGTCGCGACTCCAATGCCCAGCGGCTCGGCGTGAAGCGCTTCGGCGGTCAGGTCGTCAACGCGGGTGAGATCCTGGTCCGCCAGCGCGGCACCCACTTCCACCCGGGCGCCGGCGTCGGCCGGGGCGGCGACGACACGCTGTTCGCGCTCCAGGCCGGTGCGGTGGAGTTCGGCACCAGCCGCGGCCGCAAGGTCGTGAACATCGTTCCGGTCGCCTGACCGGAAGCTTTCGCGAGGCGGACCTCACTTCCCCGGCGGGAAGGCGGGTCCGCCTTTCGCGTGTTACGCAGTCACCACATCCGTACGTTTCGCAGTGCTGGAGGCACCACCATGACCACCTTCGTGGACCGCGTCGAACTCCACGTCGCCGCGGGTAACGGAGGCCACGGCTGTGCCTCCGTGCATCGTGAGAAGTTCAAGCCGCTGGGCGGCCCGGACGGCGGCAACGGCGGGCGCGGCGGGGACGTGATCCTCACCGTGGACCAGTCCGTCACCACGCTGCTGGAGTACCACCACTCGCCGCACCGCAAGGCCACCAACGGCAAGCCCGGCGAGGGCGGCAACCGCAGCGGCAAGGACGGGCAGGACCTCGTCCTCGCCGTGCCCGACGGCACCGTCGTCCTCGACAAGGCCGGCAACGTCCTCGCCGACCTCGTCGGACACGGCACCTCGTACGTCGCCGCCCAGGGCGGCCGGGGCGGCCTCGGCAACGCGGCGCTGGCCTCCGCCCGGCGCAAGGCGCCCGGCTTCGCGCTGCTGGGGGAGCCGGGGGACCTGCAGGACATCGTCCTGGAGCTGAAGACCGTCGCCGACGTGGCCCTGGTCGGCTACCCGAGCGCCGGCAAGTCCTCCCTCATCTCCGTCCTCTCCGCCGCCAAGCCGAAGATCGCGGACTATCCCTTCACCACCCTCGTGCCCAACCTGGGCGTGGTGACGGCCGGTTCGACCGTCTACACCATCGCCGACGTCCCCGGTCTCATCCCGGGCGCCAGCCAGGGCAAGGGGCTGGGGCTTGAGTTCCTGCGCCATGTGGAGCGGTGCAGCGTGCTCGTGCACGTGCTGGACACGGCCACCCTGGAGTCCGACCGGGACCCGGTCTCCGACCTCGGCGTCATCGAGGAGGAGCTGCGGCAGTACGGCGGCCTCGGCAACCGCCCCCGCATCGTCGTCCTGAACAAGACCGACGTCCCCGACGGCAAGGACCTCGCCGAGATGGTCCGCCCCGACCTGGAGGCGCGCGGCTACCGCGTCTTCGAGGTGTCGGCGGTCGCGCACATCGGGCTCAAGGAGCTGTCGTACGCGCTGGCCGACCTGGTCGCCAAGGCGCGTGCCGCACGGCCGAAGGAGGAGGCGACCCGTATCGTCATCCGGCCGAAGGCGGTCGACGACGCGGGCTTCACCGTCACCCGCGAGGACGACGGGCTCTTCCGCGTGCGGGGCGAGAAGCCCGAACGCTGGGTGCGGCAGACCGACTTCAACAACGACGAAGCCGTCGGTTACCTCGCCGACCGCCTCAACCGCCTCGGTGTGGAGCAGGAGTTGATGAAGGCCGGCGCCCGGGCCGGTGACGGCGTCGCCATCGGGCCCGAGGACAACGCGGTCGTCTTCGACTGGGAGCCGTCGGTCACGGCGGGCGCGGAGATGCTCGGTCGCCGCGGCGAGGACCACCGATTCGAGGCGCCGCGTCCTGCCGCCCAGCGCCGCCGCGACCGCCAGGCGGAACGCGACGACGCCCAGCACGAGTACGACGGCTTCGAGTCCTTCTAGGAGCTGGTGCCCGCGGACGGTCGTGGGGGTCGTGGGTGTGGGTGATGTCGTTGCCGTCCACACCCGAACGGCATCCGGACCCTCGGCCTGGTGGCCGGGAAACATGCGACGAGGGACGCGGCCGACGGGTGGTTGGTCCTTCGACGCGGTGTGTCCGCGGTGGTGATCGTAGGTGTGCAGCCGGCCGGGGAAGGCGTCGCGTCGTTTGCTGCTCGTTGCGGTAGGGGTGGGCGCAGGCCCGTTCGTCGAGCAGGGTGCGGTTGAAGCGTTCAGCCTTGCCGTTGCTTCGGGGCCGGTAGGGCCGGGTGCGCTTGTGAGCGATCCCGGTCGCAGTCGCGGGTCGCGCCAGTCGCATGAGCGGTAGCAGGAGCCGTTGTCGGTCAGCACCCGCTCGACGGTGACAGCGGCTTGGGTGAAGAAGGTCTGGGCCCGCTGCCAGAAGGCGGTGGCGGTCTCCTTTCTTCTCGTCGGTGAGGATCTTGCTGCAGGCCGGGCGGGAGTGGTCGTCGACGGCGGTGTGCAGATAGCCGTAGCCGGCGTTCGAGCGGGTTTTGCGGCCTGCTTGCCGGCCGAGGACCTGAGCCCGCCGCCGTCGGGGAATACTGCCGAGCTTCTTGATGTCGACGTGGACCGGTTCGCCGGGCTTCTCGCGTTCGTAGCGGCGCATGACGCGGCCGGTGGCCCGGTTCAGGTGAGTGAGGCGGGCCAGGCCGTAGCGGGTCAGGACGCGGTGCGCGGTGGAGGGCACCAGGTGCAGCAGGTGCAGCAGGTGCAGCAGGTGCGCGAACCGTATCGCCGGTAGCGGTCGGCCCACCGGTGGGCCGTGGCCGGCGAGACCTGGAAGCGTTCGGCCGCCCGGCGCAGGGTCCGGCCGTCCTCGACGATGCAGCGGGCCAGTCGCGGACGGCCGGTCTCGGTCAGGGGCGCATTGCGGTGGGGCACAAGGGCCTTTCCGTCGTGCGGCGTAGATGTCGCAATCCACACCGAGTCAGGAGGCCCTCATCCTTTTCAAGATCCGCCAGTCGAGACCCGCGTCACCGACCTCCGTGGACAGAGCACCTGGATTACGTTGGACTTGAGCTGCGTGGCGCCAAATGCTTTCGATCCGGCAGCCGATGTTGTGGCCGGCCACCGGGTCGACCAGACAAATGCTCAGCAATAAGGTCATCTGGTAGCTTGAGCGCGGACACGCAGGCTGGAACGGAGGTACGAGGGGCTGGTCCGACCTGACCCGGTCGAGGGCACACCCTCAGACACGATGCTGCAACTGCACAAGCTCGAGCGTTACAAGGACGATCAGGGAAATCGGATCGTCTACGACGGCGAGATCCGTGAGGACAAGATCGATATCCGGTTCAAGGGATCGAACAACACACTCACCATCAGCCCCAAGGCGGATATCAGGGATCTGCTCGTCACCTTCTCGGGAGACAACGGACAGATCGAGATCGGTCCGACCACGAAGAAGCGTGCAGGGCTCCGCTTCGAGCTGCGTTGCGGGCACGAGTCCCGGATCCGGATCGGCGAGAACGTGGGCTGCGCCGGCCGCACCTTCATCTCCGCCGTCGAAGGTGTGTCGGTGTCGATCGGTGACGACGTGATGTTCGCCAAGAACATCGAGGTGCGTGGCGACGATACCCACCCGATCTTCGACGTGCGCACCGAGAAGCGCGTGAACCCGTCCCAGTCGATCGTCGTGGGCGAGCACGTCTGGATCGCGAAGCACGCGGTCGTGATGGGCGGCGTCACCATCGGCAACGGCTCGGTGATCGGCTTCCGCAGCATCGTCACCTCGTCCATTCCGAACAACTGCGTCGCGGTGGGAGCACCGGCGCGCGTGGTGCGGCGGGACATCGCCTGGGAGCGCCCCGAGGTCGTGCCACGCCGCCCGAATGAGCGGTATCCGCGCAAGGGAGAGAAGTCCCCGCAGTACTGGAACCTCACCGATGACGCGGCGATCCCAGGGAATCCGACGGCGACGGCGACGGCGACGGCGACGGTGCGGCCGCGGTCCGAGATGCGACGGCGGCTGGCCCGATACCTCCCGGCACCGGTGCGGCGGCTGGCCCGGAAACTTCTGTCCTCCTGAAGAGCCTGACGCAACCGTCAACCACGGCAGCCGTCTCCGCGTCCACGCTGTTCCGGACGCCGGATGACATCGACTCGGTAGCAGATCACCCCGGCACGGACGAAGATCCGTGCCGGGGTGATCTGCTACCGGGCAGTTCCCGTACATACGCTGCGACAGCACGCCGACGGTCGACTCCAGATGGGTCACCATGCGGTTCAGCCCGACTGGCAGGTCGACCACCGGGCGCCAGCCGAGGGCTGCCAGCCGCGCGCTGTCCAGGCCCTGCTTCTTGGTCAGGCTGTAGGAGCGCGCGTCGGACTCGTTGCTGAACCGCAGTCGGAGCCCGCGCTCCGGGCGCACCTCGGTGAACAGCTCCGCCAGACGCCGGATGGAGACCAAACCGGACGGGTCAGCGACGTTGTAGGCCTTCTGGTCACCGCGGAGCAGCGTATAGAACAGTCCTGCGATGGCGTCAGCCACGTAGGTGTAGGTCCGCACGCCGGAACCGTCGCTGTTGAGCACGATGTCCTTGCCGGCCACCACGTTCGCTGCGAAGTCGGCCTGCACTCGCCCGTCGTCGAGCGCCATCCCCGGCCCGTAGATGTGACCGAACCTGACGACGCGACAGTCGATGCCGTACTGTGCCTGGTAGCTCGCGCAGATCGTCTCCGCGGCGCGCTTGCCTTCGGCATAGCAGGCCCGCGGGTTGAGGATGTCGAAGCCGCCGTAACTCTGCTCGTCGATGAGCTCGGTCTCCGGAGGCTGGGCGCCGTAGACCTCCGCTGAGGACATCAGCACGAATCCGCAGCTGGCCTTCGCCACACAAAGGTCGAGCAAGTTGAAGGTGCCCAGCAGATTCGCCTTGATCGTCATGACCGGTTGGCTGCCGTGCAAGGCGGGCCGCGCGGCGCTCGCCCCGTGGATCACGTAGTCGACGGGGCCGGGCAGCTCGAGCGGAGTCGACACGTCCTGGACGATGAGGTGAAAGTCCGGGCGGTCGAGTACATCTGCGAGCAGACGCCTGGCCTTGTCCTCGTTCCGCACCAGACCGTGCACGGAGATGCCCAATCCGTGCCGATCATTCAGTGCGAGCAGGGTGTAGACGACGTACGACGGCAACATGCCGCTGGCGCCGGTGACCAGCACGGTGCAGCCGGAAAGCTCACTCCACGGCAGGTCACGGTCGAGGATCTCATCGAGGTCGTGCGCCACGACCGGACTGGAGACGGTGGTCACTGAACTCACGTACCTACGATCTGCTGATTCTCGATGATCTCGAAGAACGTCCGGCACAGGTAGAAATCCTCGGCCGTCGTGATCTTTATGTTCGAGCGGGGTCCGACCACCCGGTAGATCTTCTCACCGTACCGGTGCATGAGGGAGCACGAGTCGATGGTGTCGTGCTCGTCCTCGGCAACCGCCCGGTCGTACAGCGAGAGGATCTGGCCGAGCCGGAAGCTCTGCGGAGCCTGCGCGGCGTAGATGTGGTCGCGCGGGATCACATCGTCGATGTGCTCGTGCTCGCTCGACACCACGGTCTCGTTGAACTTGGTGCAGGTGATGGCGGAGCCGTGCTCCCGGACGGTCTCGATGTTGGCGCTGATCAGCTTCGCGTCGATCAGCGGTCGCACGCCGTCGTGAATCAGCACGATGGCGTCCTCGGGACAGTCCGCGGCGACCGTCTTGAGAGCGTTGTGCCGCGATTCCTGACCGGTCTTGCCACCGTCGACGACCCACCTGACCTTCTCGATCTCGTACCGCTTGAGCAGCTTCATCAGGTGCTGGCGGTATTCGGGGAGGATCGCGATGGCGATGCCGTCGATATCGGGGTGCGCCTCGAAGTGCTCAAGGGTGTGGATGATGATCGGCTTGCCGTGGATCTCCAGGAACTGCTTCGGGAGGGCGCGGGAGTTCATCCTCGTCCCGATGCCGCCGGCGAAAAGCAACGCAATGTTCACAGTTCATGCCTCCGACTGGTCGCTGAGCGGATGGTCGCCCACCGCCGTGTCGTCCGGGACGAGATCGAGCCACCGGCGATCGCCGCCCGTCTTTCTGTCATCGGGGTCGCCGAGCACCAGCCAGTCGATCACCCGGTCCGCCGAGTTGGTGTCGACGAAGTCGAAGTTCTCCCGCCGGAACTGCTCGACCTTGGAGGTGTCGAAGTCCTCGTCCTGAAGGGCCTTGAGCAGCTCGTCGAAGGTGACGCAGATCGTGCCGGGAGCGACGGAGTCGTAGTCGCGGTGGAATCCGCGGATCACCGAATAGGTGTCCTTGTCGTACGCGTAGAACAGGATCGGCCTGTCGAGCAGCGTGTACTCGTAGATGATGGACGAGTAGTCGGTGACGAGGACGTCGGTGACGTGCAGCAGGTCGTTGGTGTCCGGGAACGACGCGAAGTCCAGCAGCCGGTCCGAGTATTCCGCGGGAATCGGCACGGGATCCGTTATAAAGTGGTGCATCCGGAAGAGCACGACGTACTTGTCCCCGCAGACCTCGTGGAGCTTCGCGAAGTCGATGCGGTCGTAGTCGTAGTGCGCGTCGTCGATGTTCTTCCCGCGGAAGGTCGGCGCGAACAGCACGATCTTCTTGCCCTTGAGCTTCGGGTTGGCGGTGAAGAAGTCCTCGGTGACCTTGCTGGAACGTTCCTTGTCGAGGAACGTGTCGATGCGAGGCAGGCCGGTCGGCACGACCGCCGATTCCTCGATGCCGAACGCTTCGGCGTACACCGGCACAAGGTGCTGGGAGCCGGTGATCACGTAGGTGTACTTGCGGTGGGCGTTGGAAAGCTTCGGCGAACCGTATCGTCCGAATCGGCTGTAGCCGACCGACTTGAACCCGCTTCCGGCGTGCCAGAGCTGGATGATCTTGGTGTCCGGGGAAATGCCCAACTGCCCGAGAAGTCCGAAGTAGTCGTCCATCATCACGATGTCCGACGTCGCCAGCAAGTAGATGAGGCGGATCGTGCTCCACTTGTTGGCGGTGCTGGGTATTCGGAACGAATAGCGGAACGAGTACTTCTTGTCGAGGCCCCGTTCGATCATCCGGTCATGGACGCGTGCCAGGTTGCCGCCGAGGCCGGTGCGCATCTCGGAGGCGAACAGGATCCGGTTGCCGCGCGACCGGTACAGGCGGTGCGAGACCGAGTAGATGCGGTTGGCGAGCTTGCGGCGCCGGGCGCGCGGGAACACCCACAGTCCGATCCGCTGGCCGAGCGGCTTCTTCGGAGCATCCTTGTTCGGCTTGCTCGGCCCGCCGCTGCGGAACAACTGGTACGTCCGCATGAGGAACTCGGGGCTCTCGTCGTCGTCCGAGATTCCGAACGCGATCACGTACGCAGAGCGGTTGCGGTCGTAGAGGAAGGTACGGGAGTCAACGTCGAGGCGGTCCGTGGCCGTGAGGTCGAAGTCGGCGGCCGGCAACCGCTCCTCGCCGACGACCGGGACGATTCGCCAGGTGCCGTTGGGCACCTGGCGCCGGTCCTGGAAGTTGGTGACGTTGATCTGCAAGCAGTGCTTCTCGTCATCTATTTGCCGAGAGTTAACCGGGAACTCACGCTCACCATCGACAATCAGGAAACGGAGAGCACTAGGATCTCCAGAGAAGCCCGAGACGACCGCAGTGAGATTGAGGTGTACACGCTCCCAGGAAATCGCTGCTATTGAGCAACGTGCCATCGTCATCCTTCCGTCCGTGAAACCGCCGCGCAATCGTGGGGCCTGCGCGACGGCAACGGCGCCTGCCCGCGCCAGGTGGGGCGACCGTGGGAGCATAGCGCACGGAGTCACGGCAGCCATAAGCCGTGACAGGGGCCACCGTCCCAGCGCGGGCAGTTGAGTGGGCCATCAAGGGTATCGCGCGCCTTTCTCATCTCCGCCGCCCTCCTTACCGGCTCGCAGGTCCAGGCGCACGGTCATGCCCGGTGGTACGCCGACGGCCTGGCTCCAGCGGTAAGCCGGCTTTGCCCGGGCACTGGCCACGGGCGGTTGCGGCCCGTGGCCAACATCACCGGGGTATCACGCCACGCACGGGCGAGGCCGCCGGCCTGGCCTTCGGCCTCGCGCTCTGTCGGGAACGGCTGTGGGACCGCCTGGACGACGTCGTCCGCGAGCGTCTTGCGGAACGGCCGGCCCTGCCCTTGACGGAAACCTCGTCCACCCCCGGTCACCTGCAGAGGTGGGTGATCTGCCCTGGATCGGTGATCTCCTGGGGCAAGGGGTGCAACGGTCGGGCGCTCGCGATGCCCTGATGGGGCCGATGGCAGTGGTAGAACCGCTCGAGGTCCCGCAGAGCGCAGCAGCGGCAGAAGTGGCGCTGGTTCAGATCGACGTGCGGTCCAACAGCTCACGCCGGCACGTCCGCACCCAACGCTCCGTAATCGAGTTCCTTCTCGGCATCCGGACGCCGCTGAGCACGGCCTCGATGCCCGAGTCCTCCAGGTCCATGACGAGACTCTCGCGGCCTGGGCCACTGAGCCCGGAACCACCGGCCCGATGTCTGCGGGCAGTTTCCCGGGGAACGGAGAAGCGGCTTGCGACCCGTGGTGATGGGGTTTCTCCAGGACCGCATCAGGCACGATCGGCAAGGCACTTCCGAGATGCAGTCTCCCCATGCCGCAGCGGCGGTCTGATCCGCGTTCGACGACCCGAACCCGATCGCGTACGGCGGCCTGGAGCCGGTGGTCCGGCCCTTCACGCACGGGCACGTGAGGCAACTGCACGCTGTGGCACGCCGGTTCCTGCCCGAACTCGTCCGTCATGCCTCGCTGCTGCCCGGCGCGGACCAGGTCGCCCACGTGGACATCGATGACATCATCCGCCGCGCCTACGGCTACGCCAAGCAGGACGCCGGTTACGGATATGGCAAGGTCAAGGGCCTGAACGCGCTGTTCGGTATCGGCTCCGCACCCCTGGCCGCCCCGGTGACCGCCGCCACAAGGCTGCGCAAGGGGTCATCGAACTCCGCGTGCGGGGCGGCGGCGTTCGTCGCCGAGACCATCCGCACCGCCCGCGCCTGCGGCGCCAGGAGACTGCTGGTGATGCGCGCGACTCGACCTTCTACGGCGCAGATGTCGTCAACTCCTGCCGGGCGCTGGGCGCGCTTCTCCATCACCGTGCGGATGAACGCTTCCGTCAAGGCCGTCATCGCCCGCATCGATGAGGACGCCTGGACGCCGACCAAGTACCCCAAGGCGGTCTGGGGCGAGGAGGGCCAGCGCCGGATCTTCCATGCCGAGACAGCCGAGACCACCTACACCACCTTCACGTCCAAGCCGAGGCAGCAGCAGGACACCGCCCGACTGATGGGGCGCCGCGTCGAACGCCTGAGCGCTGAGGCCGTCCCCGCCGGACAGGGCACGCCGTTCGACACCTGGCGCTGCCACGCCGCGTTCACCGATTCCCGCTCTCCTTGAATGATGCCGAGCGTGGCCAACGGCACGCCGTCGTCCAGCAGATGATCGAGATGTCGAGAACAGCGCCTTCGTCCACGCGCCCTCAGGGCGCTTCCAGGTCAACGCCGCGTGGCCCGCCCTGGCAGTCCTGGCGCACCACCTGGCCCGCGCCACAGGTGCCCTGGCCGGCACGTTCCATGCCGGAGCGGCCACCGCCACCATCCGGGACCACCTGATCAAGGTGCCCGCCCGCCTGGTCCGCTCGGCACGCCACCTCACCCTGCACCTGACCGAACGCCGGCCATGGAGCACGGTCTTCACCCGGCTCTTCATCATCGTGCACGCGCCACCAGCACCCTGAGACTCGCCGGCCGATCTGCCCGAAAAGACCTGATACCTGGTGAAAAACGGTTTGGCTGCACGGCCCCGGCGGTTTCGTCGGCATCCCGGTGACCACCCGCCCCGCGTTCCACCGCTTCAAGGGCGTCGACCGTATCGGCGCCTTCCGTTACGAGGTGTCCACGGACGCGGAGAACGTGGCCCACGTGCCGGTGGCCCGGCGGCGGGCGTCGCCGACCGGAGGCGGCGCCCGGGCCGCGAGACGGGTCGCATCGTCACCCGGCAGCCGGGCCGGCTGCTGCGGCTGCTGTACTGGCTCACCCGCCCCGTGCTCGCCCGCCGCGACATCTGGCACCGGATCGCACAATCTGGACGAGTCGTCGCTGCGCGACAACGACGAGGCGATGCTCAGGCTGGAAGGGGCGGGGCCGCACGAGGCCTACCGTCAGAACTTCGAGAGCATGTTCGCCGTTGCGACCGCTCCCTGATGACGGCCCGGCCCCGCACCCGGGCGCTCCCCGCAGGACCTGACCCGCGCGCCTGACCCTCGGCCGCGGAAGTCGGACACGGCCCCTGCTGTCCGCAGCTTGGACCGATGCGCGGCGCACGGCCCCCTTCGCGTAGATTCGGGCAGGGCGGGCCGACCTACGCGAGGGGACAGACAGCAAGGTGGCAGGGGCAAGGCAGGCCGTGCACGAGGCCCGGAGGATCGTCGTCAAGGTGGGTTCCTCGTCGCTGACCACCGCGTCGGGGGGCCTGGACGCCGACCGCGTGGACGCGCTCGTCGACGTTCTCGGCAAGACGCGCAGCGGGGGGGAGAAGGAGATCGTCCTCGTCTCCTCCGGTGCCATCGCCGCCGGACTCGCCCCGCTGGGCCTGCGCCGCCGTCCCCGCGACCTCGCCCGCCAGCAGGCCGCGGCCAGCGTGGGCCAGGGCCTGCTCGTGGCCCGCTACACAGCCTCCTTCGCCCGCTATGGCATCCGCGTCGGCCAGGTCCTGCTGACCGGCGACGACACCAGTCGCCGCGCCCACCACCGCAACGCCTCCCGCACCCTGGACAAGCTGCTGGCGATGGGCGCCCTGCCGGTCGTCAACGAGAACGACACCGTCGCCACCGACGAGATCCGCTTCGGCGACAACGACCGGCTCGCCGCCCTCGTCGCCCACCTGGTCCACGCCGACCTGCTGGTGCTGCTGTCCGACGTGGACGGCCTCTACGACGGCGACCCGAGCAGGCCCGGCACCTCCCGGATAGCCGAGGTGCGGGGGCCCGAGGACCTGGCCGGAGTCGAGATCGGCAGCGCCGGCAAGGCAGGCGTCGGCACCGGCGGCATGGTCACCAAGGTCGAGGCGGCCCGGATCGCGGCCGCCGCCGGGATCCCCGTGGTGCTCACCAGCGCCGTCCACGCGGCCGACGCCCTGTCCGGCGGGGACACCGGCACCTACTTCCACCCCACCGGCAAGCGTTCCGCCGACCGGCTGCTGTGGCTGCAGCACGCCTCGACCCCCCAGGGCTCGCTCACCCTCGACGACGGCGCCGTCCACGCGGTCGTGGAGCGCCGCAAGTCGCTGCTGCCCGCCGGAATCGCCGCCGTGGAGGGCGAGTTCACCGCCGGTGACCCGGTCGAGCTGCGCGACGCGGCCGGGTGCGCGGTCGCCCGCGGGCTGGTCAACTTCGACGCCAGGGAGATCCCCCGGCTGATCGGCCGTTCGACCCGCGAACTGGCCCGCGAACTGGGACCGGCGTACGAACGCGAGGTCGTACACAGGGACGATCTGGTGATTCTGCGGCCGTAATGAGCCGAAACGTCCGGCGCCTGGGGCCCCGACGGCGGGGACGTTCCGCAAAACCGCCCCACGGAGCGCCACGGCCTGCTCCACTTTGTCTCAGGGACACATTCGGCACGAGCAGCACGAGCAGCACGAGCGAGAACCGGCGAGACGAGAGAGACGTGAAGGAGGCCGTCGTGAGACGAGTGCGCCCCGGGGCGGCGGTGTCCCGCGGTGGTCTGACGAGCGTGGCGGCCGGAGCCGGCTGCGAGGAGGCGCCCGACCTGCCCAGGCTGTGGCACGTCACCCTCAGCGTCTCCGGCGGGGAGGCTCCGCTGCAGGAGGTGCGGCGCGGCCTGGAACAGCTCGCCCACGACCATCCCTTCCTGCTGACCAGCCGCTACGCGCGCGACCACGCCGAGATCCGCTACTGGGAGGAGGCCCGCGACCTGCACGACGCGGCCGCCGTCGCCCTGCGCCTGTGGGGCGAGCACCGGCACAGCGCCAAGCTGCCGCCCTGGGAGATCGTCGGCCTGGAGGTCATCGACCGCGAGACCTACCACCAGCGACTCGCCGAGGGCCACGGTCCGCGGCCCGCGACGCCGGTGGGCGTTCACCCCTTCTGACC
>NZ_POTZ01000989.1 GCF_003236365.1 Streptomyces sp. NTH33 | reverse complement strand
TCGGCCTGCCCACCGACGAGCCCTCGATCAACGTCACCCGCTCCCGGCTGGGACGACTCGTTCGCCAGGGATTCCTCGAGCAACCCGGACGTGGCCGCTATCAGAAACGGACTTAACGCCCTCTCAGTGCTTGAGGGAATGGGCCGGGTGCGCAACGCGCGCTCCAGTCCCTGCTCGATCTGTCCCACGTCCGCCTCCCCAAGCGACCAGCCCGCACGGCCGACGCCCCCACAGTCCGTAGCGTCAGTTCTCCCGCATCGCCCGCCCCCGCCTGCCAGTTTCTACATTCTCGGGACAGCGCCGGATGACGCAGGCTACGAGCCCCTTGGGGGCACCGGCGACAAGCTGGCGGCGCGCGTCAGGACGGACATCGCCAGCACCCCGGTGCTGTCCTTCGATACCGAGTCCCACCAAGGTATGAGGCCGAAAAGTCCCGCCAGATGGAGGCCTGGACTGTCCGGATGCCGCACCCATCCAGGCCGTGTGATCCTGCGGGGGGCCGGGGCGGCCAGGCGGAGCCGGAGAGGGACGTCGTGCCGGACAAGGCCACACCACTTCCGTCACTGGTGCGGCGCGTTGCACGTCCGCCGCGATGCGCCGTCGTCGATTCCTCACGTTCCCCGGGCTGTTGGCGGTGGGATGCGTGAGACTGCCAAGGTGCTGGTCGGTCTCCTCTTCGCGGTCACTCCGTGGTTGGTCTTGGTCGCAATGGCTCTGTTCCTCTTTCCTGGGCCAGTTCAGCGCTGGGGATTGGCGTCTTTGGAGCGCTTCGAGCGATGGTGTCGGCGTACGGGCTTTTCTCTCCAGGTGCGTACAGACGAACGTCCCCAGCTGTCAGGCCACGTCGGTCTCTCGCTCGATGGCCTTGAGGCGGTTCTTGAGCCGGTAGCTGGGGCCATTGATGG
>NZ_POTZ01000988.1 GCF_003236365.1 Streptomyces sp. NTH33 | reverse complement strand
TGTAGAACCCCGGCCCGCCGTAATCGGGCCGGGGTTCCGGTCTCAGCCCCCCCGGGGGCACCCGGCTCGTGGTGCCCACACCTGACCACTACCCGAGGGTCCACGCGCCTGCCACGCCATGCTAAACCGGACAGTGGGCGCTGCGAGCCCGTCCGCGCCGACGTCCTCCCGCCCCACCGGCTCGCCCGCCAGCCGATTCCCGCTGGAACACCTGCCGTTGGCGTTGTTCCCGGGCAACGGCCACCGGCTCTCCTTCGCGGCGGACGGGCGAGCCCGAACGGGTGACGAAAGCGCACGCCGCCCCTCTGGTCCGGCTCTCCTTGCCCGGGCCCGTGACCGCACGCACACGGGCCCGGGGCGGAGTGACAAGCCACGCGACCACACGGCACTTCCCCTCACAACACCACGGGATGAGCGACATGAGCAATTGCCTGGTGGAGGACGCGAGCGACGCCAGCTACATCATGGACATCCTCGACATCACTCTGACCCCCGCATCGCCGCGCCTTGGACACCAAGTCCGCTGGGAGATGCACAGCCACCTCAAAGAGACGGTCGACCTGACCCGGGTCACCTGCAGGGTGATCATGAAGATCGGCCCGATGAAAATACTGGACAAAAGCTACGGACTGCCCGATCTGCTGGCAAGCATGGGCACGGGCCTCTCGGGTGACCCCCGGCCGCCCGCCGGGCCGTGGAGGCAGACCTGGGACCTGCAGATCCCCGGGGCGGTGCCGGTGGCGAGGCATCGGATCCACCTGCGCGCCCGAACGGCAGACGGGAAGAACTTCCTCGCCCTGGACATTCCCGTCGCCTTCAGCCACAGCTGGGCCACGGCCGGCGACCACATCGGCTCCCCGAACCGCCCCGGGCTCGACAGGGATCTCAGCTGGTCACTGTGACCCGGAGC
>NZ_POTZ01000987.1 GCF_003236365.1 Streptomyces sp. NTH33 | reverse complement strand
AGACCCCGGTCCCCGACCCCACGGCCGGCATGACGGCCCCCTCGGCCTTCGCCAGCGCCACCTCCCCGCAGTCGCTGGCGGCCTCGCCGATACCGCCGCAGTCGATGACGAAGTAGGGCCGCGGGCCCACGGCGACAGGGGCGGCGTCCGGGGAGACCCGGGCACCGCCTCTCGCATGCGCGGGCAGGAACGGTTCAGCACGCTCGTTCGAGTGAACGTGCCCGGCATCTCAGAACAACCATCTCAGAACAACCGGTGAGCGCCGTACTCCATCGTTCTGCCGGGGCACCCAGCGTGGGCGTAGCCTGGCACCAGCGTGACGAGGAGAACCAGCGATGAGCGCCGAACCCATCACGGAGCCGGTCATGACGCAGCAGGACCCCATCGATCTGTTGATCGCGATCGAAAAGGCGTCCGTGGCGCCGATTCGACCCGAGTACGTCGAGGGGACGGCCATCGTGCCACCGCAACCGGACTACAACCACAGCAAGCGCGCCGTCGGGCTCATGGTTCAGCTCCACGTCGCCGGGTTCGCGCTCGCCGGCACGGGCATGGGCTTCCGTGCCGCACATCAGAGCGGTGGTACCAAGACCTTGGTCGTTCCCGATTTCTACGTCCTCCACCGTGAGCCGACCGAACTCGACGAGTCGTACCGCAGGACCCACAAGGGCTGGTACCCCCTCGACATGATCGCTCTGATCGGCGAGGTCACCTCGACCAACCACGAAACGGACGCCGGCCCCAAGCTCCGCACCTACGCCGCCGCCGGCATCCCCGTCTACGTCCTGATCAACCGCGACACCAGGACGGCCCACTGCTACAGCACTCCCGTCCTCCCCGGCAAGGACCCCACGAGGGCGTACTACGACGACGAGACCAAGGTCGACCTCGGCGAGCCGCTCCCCCTCCCGGC
>NZ_POTZ01000986.1 GCF_003236365.1 Streptomyces sp. NTH33 | reverse complement strand
CCCTACGACCCCAGCCCCTTCGCCCGCGAACGCCACGTCTGGCTGGGCCTGCACGCGGCGGCCACACGGAGCCTGGCCCAGGGCTCGATGATCGTCTTCAGCTGAGACCGTGCGCTGCGGCCGCGGCGCACTACGGCGTCTTCCTGCCCGGCATCAACCGGCGGTAGCCGTTCAGGCCGGCAGAGCCGTCACGCCAAACCCTCGTACGGTACGGCTGAGAGCATCGGCAGCAGGAAGACGAACGGGTGGGCCGGCTGTCCGGTCGACGTGGTTCGCATCATTGCCAGAAGCACTCGTCGATGACGATCTGCGGGTCGGTGGTGCGTGGTGTGAAGTGGTAGCGCAGCCATCCGCGGCCGTGGTCGAAGTAGAGGACGTGCTCACCGCCGGGGCGGGTGGACTGGACGGGCTCCACGCTCATTCCGGCCGGCAGGTCGCGGTCGCTGTCGATGCCGCGGAAGTACGGATCCTTCGCGGTGACGAGCTCGGCGCGGGCGGCATCGACCAGCGCACGGGCATGAGCGAGGAGGGCGTCTCTGTTGCCCTCCGCTTCCTTGGTCCAGTCCGCCTGCCAGGGCGGTCCCATGAATGCGCCGGTCACTGGCCGGGTTCCGCCTTCGCGGCCGAGCGGCGGATGTGACCGGCCTCCTCGATGAGGGCCTTGGCGCGGGCATAGTCGGGTTCCCGGGCCGCCTCGTCCTCCAGGCGGTGAACCCTGGCTTCGAGCCGGACGTCACGGGCGAGGGCGTACTCGCCCCACCAGCGGGCCATGAAGGCGGGGACGGGGGCGAGGTCGTAGGCGTCGGCGATGTCCCGGCGCCAGTGGCGGTCGAAGTCGACGAGCAGCTGCGGTGCGTGCTGGGCGATGGCGGCGCGCAGTGCCTTCGGGGTTCTCTCGGGCATGGGGGGGACGG
>NZ_POTZ01000985.1 GCF_003236365.1 Streptomyces sp. NTH33 | reverse complement strand
CGGCCGCGGTCGGGAGCGTGGTGGAGGGTCCACCACTGTCCGGCGGGGGCGGGAGCCAGCCGGAGTTGGGCCTTCTGGTCGGGGCTGGTGAGGATGACGCGCGGCATCAAGGGGTCGTCGCCGTGGCTCCAGCCGCAGGCGCGGTGCAGGGGCACGGTGATCCAGGCGGGATCACCGCCCCCGGCCAGGTGGCGTGGCGTGGTGTACTCGACCTCGACGGTCTCGGCAGACGGGGGCACCACTACCTCCGTACCGGGGCGGTCCGGTCGGCCACGGGCGCCGGCTTCGCTGTCGGCGGCGGGGCCAGGGGCGACGGGGCGCTGCCGGCAGCGGTGTTGATGCCGATGACGGCGTGGCCGTGGGTGGCCCAGTCGTCGAGGTAGCTCCACGCCTCGGCGTCGTGGTCGGCGAGCACGTCGTCGTACGCCGGCGTGCCGGGCCGGGCGGTGAGGGGGAGGTCGACGCGGGTCTGCCGCCACTGCTGGTGCAGGGCGTCCAGGCGGTCGAACGCGTCGCGCAGGGTGCCGAGCTGCCAGGCCCAGCGGGTCTGGACCGCGCGGGCGGGCAGCTGGGCGAGTTGTACTTCCGCGGTGGCGAGGAGTTGCCGCGCGGTGGGGCGGACGGCCTCGAACGCCTCGGCGGTCTCGCGGTCGCGCTGGCTCTGGCGGAGGCCGTAGGCGTGCTCGTCGAACGGCCAGCCGTCGAGGTCGGTGTTCTCTTCGGAGTAGTAGTCCCAGTTGGCCAGGATGTAGGCGCTCTCGCGCAGGAAGGCGGAGAGCTGCTTCAGCGCGGCGCGGTGGGAGGCGGGGATGGCGGAAATGACGGGTCCTTGAAGAGAGCGGTGACGTTCGGAGTCCCGTCCGGCGGTCAGCGCCGCAGGGAGGCAGGCGGGGATGGCGGCGGAGCGGGGGCCTTGGCCG
>NZ_POTZ01000984.1 GCF_003236365.1 Streptomyces sp. NTH33 | reverse complement strand
CCCCTCCCCCTTGGCCGGCTCCACCGCGCCGGCTCCGGCCGCCCCGTCCGGCCCGCGTTCCTCCTGTGCCCGCGGCTCCTCCGGGCTCTCCGCGTCCAGCAACTGGACGGCGTGGCGCCCGAGCTGGGCGACCAGGGCGCCCGGCAGCCACGGGTCGCGGAGACGGCCGTCGGCGACCGTGTTCTCGGCGCCGGTGCGCTGGACGACCTGGTCGAGGGTCGGCCGGGCGGCCGGGTCCTTCTGCAGGCAGGCGCGGACGAGGTCGGCGATGCCCTCGGGCAGCGTGTCGAGGGCGGGCTCCTCCTCGGCGATGCGGAACATCAGCGCGTGCACCCCGCTGTCGGCACCGCCGAAGGGCAGCACGCCGGTCGCGGCGTACGCGAGCACCGAGCCGAGGCAGAAGACGTCGCACGCCGGAGTGATCCGGTCACCGCGCACCTGCTCGGGCGCCATGAACCCGGGCGAGCCGACCAGCGCGCCGGTCCGGGTGAGCCCGCCGTCCGTGACCGTCTCCAGCGCCCGCGCGATGCCGAAGTCGATGACGCGCGGGCCGTCGATCGTGACGAGCACGTTGGACGGCTTGAGGTCGCGGTGGATGAGCCCGGCGGCGTGGATGTCCTCGAGCGCACCGGCCAGCCCGGCCGCGAGGATCCGTACCGACCGCTCGGGCAACGGGCCGTGGTCGTGCCCGACGACCTGCTGCAAACTGGGCCCGGCGACGTACCCGGTGGCCACCCACGGCACGGCGGCCTCGGTGTCCGCGTCCAGCACGGGCGCCGTCCAGTACCCGCCGACCCGCCGCGCGGCCTGCACCTCCTGCCGGAACCGCGCCCGGAACTCCTCCAGCTGCGCCAGCTCCTGCCGCACCAGCTTCACGGCGACGGTCCGCCCCCGATCCGACCGGGCCAGGTACACCCGCCC
>NZ_POTZ01000983.1 GCF_003236365.1 Streptomyces sp. NTH33 | reverse complement strand
GTTCACGCCGGCCGTGAGCGCAGACCCTCCAGCAGGATGTCCAGCAGCCGTGCCGACGCCGCGGCCTGCTGGGCCGCGTCCGGCAGCGAGGGCGCCGCCGTGGCGATGACCAGCAGCACGTCCGACACCGACACGTCCGGCCGCAGTTCGCCCGCCGCGCGCGCCCGCTCCACGAGCCGCCCCACGACCTCGAGCAGCTCCGCCGCCCCGACGCCGTCGCCCGCCGCGCCGTCGGGCACGAGCCCGAGCTCCCCGCCGCCCGGCTGGGCCCGCTGCTGCGGCACCCGCGCGTCGGCCGCCCGGCCCGCACCGCCGGAGCGGTCCTCGGCGACGCCGACCCGCAGCACCTGCGGCGGCAGCAGCCGCCCGGCACCGGACGCCACCGACGTGCGCAGGAAGCGGGAGAGCGCCGACCAGGGTTCGTCCTCCTGGCCGAGCGCGGCCCGTGCCTGGTCGGTCAGCCGGGAGGTCTCCTCCTCGGCTATCCGCCGCACCAGGACGTCCTTGCTCGGAAAGCGCCGGTACACCGTGCCGACGCCGACCCGCGCGCGCCGTGCCACGTCCTCCATCGGCGCGCCGTACCCCAGCTCGCCGAAGACCTCGCGCGCCGCCCGCAGCACATGCTCCAGATTGCGCTGCGCGTCCACGCGCAGCGGCGCCGTCCGGCCCGGCCGGACTTCGTCCTCACGCCCGGCGCCCGCCGCGCCCATCGCCCCGCCACCGGATGCGACGGCGGGCGCGGCGGACGCGGCGGACCAATGAGTGCCCTGAATGTGCATGAATGATCCCCCGGTAATGACGTCTCCCCCCGGAGACTCTCCCCGTCCCTGATTCAGGGATGCGCACAGCGGAGATCTGACTCTTATACACATCTGACGCTGCCGACGAATAG
>NZ_POTZ01000982.1 GCF_003236365.1 Streptomyces sp. NTH33 | reverse complement strand
GAGCGGGCGAGGGGTGCCGTCGACGGTGACCTGGCGCTCCTCCATGGCCTCGAGCAGCGACGACTGGGTCTTGGGCGGGGTGCGGTTGATCTCGTCGGCGAGGAGGAGGTTGGTGAAGACCGGGCCGGGCTGGAAGGAGAACTCGGCGGTGCGGGCGTCATAGACCAGCGAGCCGGTCACGTCGCTCGGCATCAGGTCGGGGGTGAACTGGACGCGTTTGGTGCCGACGTCGAGCGCGGAGGCGAGCGTGCGGACGAGCAACGTCTTGGCGACCCCGGGGACCCCTTCGAGGAGAACGTGTCCGCGGCACAGGAGGGCGACGACGAGACCGGTCACGGCGGGGTCCTGGCCGACCACGGCCTTGGCGATCTCGGCGCGCAGGGCCTCCAGGGAGGAGCGGGCGGCGGCCGCGTCCCCGGTGTGCCCGGCGTTGTCAGTGGTCGGGTCCATCATGGACGGCGTACCTCTCTTTCGAGGGCGTCGAGTCGGTCGGCGAGGGAGACGAGGGCCGCGTCGTCGCCGGGCGGCGGGCCGAAGAGCAGGTCGTGCAGGGACTGTTCGTCGTCGGTCCGGGCGGACAGGGCGGGGAGCAGGGCCTCGGGCGTGTGCGCCTGAGCGACGGAGACGCCTACGAGGGGGGCGAGGCGGGTGCGCGTGGTGGAGCGCAGAGCGGTGGCGGCGCGGTCGTGGGCGTTCGCCTTGCGGTAGAGGCGGGCGCGGCCTTCGGCGGTTTCGGAGGCGCGGATCGCGACGGGGAGTTTTTCGGGCACGAGCGGGCCGAGCCGGCGTGCCCGCCACAGGGCGGCCAGGGCGGCGGCGATGAACAGCTGCAGGGTGCCCCAGAGCCAGCCCGAGGGGAGCAGGTCGAAGAAGGTGCGGTCGCCGGTGCCGGGGGCCGGGGCGTCGGAGAGCGAGGGGAGGTACCAGACC
>NZ_POTZ01000981.1 GCF_003236365.1 Streptomyces sp. NTH33 | reverse complement strand
GACCACGACCGGTATCCGACCAGCCGGCCCCTCGCCGCCCTCACCCCGTACCTCGCCGCCGCCGTGTGCACGCTGGGGGTCCTCTACAACGTGCTCAACGGCCACAGCGTCGACCGCGTGGTGCTGATCACCGCGAGTGCCGTCGTGCTGGCCCTCGTCGTGCGCCAGGGCATCGTGCTGCGCGATAACATCGCCCTCACCCGGGAACTGGCCCAGCAGGAGAACCACTTCCGCTCCCTGGTGCAGGGCTCCAGCGACGTCATCATGATCGCCGCGCCCAACGGCATCCTGCGGTACGTCTCCCCGGCCGCCGCCGGGGTGTACGGGCGGCCCGCGGAGGAACTGATCGGCACCGAGCTGGCCGGTCTCATCCACCCGGAGGACCTGGGCTGTGTGGTGCACGAGGTGCGCCGCTTCCTGGTCGCGAGCCCCTTGCGGGAGCCCACCACGCGCATCGAGTGCCGCTTCCGGTCCGGCGACGGCGGCTGGCTCAACGTGGAGTCGACCGTCAACCGTCACCACGGCGGCCTCATCTTCAACAGCCGGGACGTGACCGAGAGAGTGCGCCTGCAGGCGCAGCTCCAGCACAACGCCGAGCACGACCCGCTCACCGACCTGCCCAACCGCGCGCTGTTCACCAAGCGCGTGCAGCAGGCCCTGTCCGGCCGCCGCTCGACCGACCGCGGCACGGCCGTGCTCTTCATCGACCTCGACGGCTTCAAGGCCGTCAACGACACGATCGGGCACCAGGCCGGGGACGAGCTGCTCGTCCAGGCCGCCCGCAGACTCCAGGAGGCGGTCCGGCACGGCGACACCGCCTCCCGGCTCGGCGGCGACGAGTTCGCGGCCCTCATCGTCGGGGACGGCACCCGCGACCGCACCGCCCGCGAAGGGCACATCCTGGAGCTCGCCGACCGCCTCAGGGTGACG
>NZ_POTZ01000980.1 GCF_003236365.1 Streptomyces sp. NTH33 | reverse complement strand
AGGCGGCGGGGAAGGTGCAGGCGGCTTTTCGCCGGAGCCGGGCACCCCGTTCAGTGCGGTGGCGGTAGCGGGTCCAGGGCGTTGCCGACGGTGCAGCCGCCCTCTCCGGGCATCCGCTGGATCCGGGGCGGCACCCACACCTCGGTGGCGCCGGGGCCCACGCGGGCAAGAAGGCAGTCCTGCGCGTCGAAGCCGTTGCCCTTCACCGACAGGAGAACGCCGACCCGGCCGCCGTCCGCCTTCACCTCGGTACGGATCGCCGGATGCAGGTCCAGGGCGGCGAGCGTACGGCGCACCTCGGCCTCCTCCACCCGGCCGCCCTCCGGCACCCGGGGAAGTTTCGCGCGGAGCTCCTCGTACGGCAGCCGGGGCGGTTCGGGTGGCGGGGCGAAGGTCAGCGGAGGGCCGTCCGGGCAGTCCACGTCACGGGGGTCCTCACGCCACTCCGACTTGGGCGACACCCTCACCGCGAAACAGCGCCGCACGGCGACCTCCTCAGGGTCGAACCATCCGTTGTACGCCGAGCCGGACGTGCGGACGACCACGTCGACGCCGTCCCCGTCGCGTGTCGAGGTACCCGTCACCCGCAGTACCTCCACCCCGTCGATGCCGGAAGCGGAGCGCCCGACCTCCTCCGCCGTGCGCGGACGCTGGCCGTAGAGCCGCTCGCCCGCCTTCCTGGCCACCTCCCGTGCGGCGTCCGTCGCCTCGTCCTCGGAGGACTGCACCACCCCGCAGCCGGCGGTGAACAGCAACAGCGGGGCGAGCAGCAGCAGTCGGCGCATGCGTCCACCCTTCCGGCGCCGCGCGCGGCGGACAACCGCTCGCGTACTCAGACCGGCGTAGGTGATCGTACTCAGCCGGTGCGGCGATCAGACACGGGCGCACCCCGTGAGGTTCCGGCGGCGGGCGTACGCCTCGATCTCGATCCTCAT
>NZ_POTZ01000097.1 GCF_003236365.1 Streptomyces sp. NTH33 | reverse complement strand
CGGCCACAAGAGTACGGGGCCCCTCGGTGGCCGCTTGCGACCCTAGGCGTGCAGGCGGTCGCCGCAGTGGGGCCACGGGCCCGTGCCCCGGCGTACGTACAGCTTCTTGGCCCGGTGGGTCTGTTCCTCCGCCGACGCGTCCTGCGGGCGGCCCCTGCCGCCGAGGTCGTGCCAGGTCTGCGTGTCGAACTGGTAGAGGCCTCCGTACGTCCCCGAGGAGTCCACCGCGTCCGGCCGGCCGCCGGACTCGCACCGGGCCAGGGCCTCCCAGTTCAGGCCGTCGGCGCCCCGCACCGACGGCGGGTGGGCCCTGGTGCCGAACTTCACGATCCGGGTGCGCGGCTCGCGCACGACCTCGGACTCCAGGCGCCGCGGGCGCTGCCGCACGCCGTTGACCGTGCGCAGCAGGTACGTGACCCGGCGCACCCCCGGCTCCCCGGCCCGCTCGACGACCTCCGTCCCCGTGAACAGGGAGGGGTCGGCAGTGCGCCGTACGGCGAAGGGGATCGGCTCCTCGCGCATCTCCCGGCTCCCGGTGATCCGCAGCACGGTGACCGTCTGCCCGTCGCGCGGGAAGCTGTCCGGCGCCACGGACGTGGTGTCCTGGCCCCGCAGCGTGATCCCGGCCGCCTCCACCGCCTCCCGTACGGTCGCCGCGCTGGTGCGGACGGTGCGCGCCCGGCCGTCCGCCATCACGGTCACCGAGCGCTCGGTGCGCACGTCGAACGCGAGCCCGGCGCGTCCGATGGGCCGGGAGCGCGAGGTCGACAGGTACGCGCCCTCCGCGCGCACGCCGAGCTCGCTGAGCGCCCCCTCCACCGTGCGCGCCGTCGTCCACACCTCGTGCGCGTGCCCGTCGAGGGTGAGCCGGACCGGCCGCCCGTGGTGCACGGCGATCCCGTCGCCGTCGGTGAGCGCCGTGCCGGGGGCGGGCGCCACCACGTCGTGCGGTCCGACCCGTACGCCCTCGTCGGCCAGCAGTTCGGTCACGTCGTCGGCGAAGGTGTGCAGGGTGCGCCTGTGGCCGTCGACGTCGAGCTCGATCGTCTTGTCCTCGGCGACGAACGCCGTGGTCCCGCCCGCCAGGCACGCGACGATCAGCGCGCGCGGCAGCAGCCGGCGCACGCTCGCCTCCGGCCGCTCGGCGGGCCGCGCCCTGCGCCGCCGGCCGCCGCCCCCGCCCACCTGTCGGGGCAGCACCGGCTGGGTGGGTTCGTGGGCAGCGGGGCGGTGGGTGCCGGCGTACGGCGCCCCGTGGGCCCCGTACGGCAGCGTCGGCGCGGTGTGCACGTCATGGGGGGCACCGACGTGGGGGGCACCGACGCCCGCGTACGGCTCGTGGGTCTCGTACGGCGAGTTCTTCACGGCGCCAGAACCTAGCGGAGGGAGCACCACCCTCCCAAGCCGCCCGGCTACGGAACGTAATCGAATGCCCGTGCCGCATTCGCCGCCAGCGCCGTCGCCAGGGCGTCCTCGTCGATCCCCCGCACGGCGGCCATCGCGCGCACCGTGACCGGAACGAGGTACGGCGCGTTGGGCCGTCCGCGGTACGGCGCCGGGGTCAGGAAGGGCGCGTCGGTCTCCACGAGGACCAGGTCCAGCGGGGCGACGGCGAGGGCGTCCCGCAGGGGCCGGGCGTTCTTGAAGGTGACGTTGCCGGCGAAGGACATGTAGTAGCCGGCGCGGGCGCAGGTCCGCGCCATCTCCGCGTCGCCCGAGTAGCAGTGGAACACGGTCCGCTCCGGGGCGCCCTCCTCCTTGAGGACGCGCAGGACGTCGGCGTGGGCCTCGCGGTCGTGGATGACGAGGGCCTTGCCGTGCCGCTTGGCGATCTCGATGTGGGCGCGGAAGGACCGCTCCTGCGCCGCCTTGCCCTCGGGGCCGGTGCGGAAGTAGTCGAGTCCGGTCTCGCCGACGCCCTTGACCTGGGGAAGCGCGGCCAGCCGGTCGATCTCGGCCAGCGCCTCGTCCAGCGCCGCGTCCCCGCCGGGCTCGCGGGCGCCCTGCCTCGACCATCCGTCGGGGTCTCCGTGCACGATGCGCGGGGCCTCGTTCGGGTGCAGGGCGACCGTCGCGTGGACGCTCTCGTGCGCCGCGGCCGTCTCGGCGGCCCACCGCGAGCCCTTGAGGTCGCAGCCGACCTGGACGACCGTCGTCACCCCCACGGACGCGGCCTTGGCCAGGCCTTCCTCGACGGTGCCGGACTGCATGTCGAGGTGGGTGTGGGAGTCGGCGACCGGTATCCGGAGCGGTTCCGGGAGCGGGGGCGCCGCGTTCTTGTCGGCGTGGAAAGGCATGCCCCGATCCTACGGAAGGGGCAGGCCGTCGGCGTTCGTCATCCCGGGTGGCGGTGGAACGGGTGCAGCAGGTCGGACAGGTGCCAGTGGTGCTCGGGCCGTCCTGCCGGGGCCGGGGGCCGCGGGTGCAGCGGGCTCTGCGCGGACGACACCCGTCCGGCCCGCATGATCCTCACGACGTGACCGTCGCGGTTCCCGCAGTTCGGCCGGGGCAGCGGGGACGGCACGACGCGGCCGTCCGCCACGTACCGCACGAACGCGTTGCCGTCGCCGTCCGTGTGGTGCTCCATCCCGTACGAATGCTCCCACCCGTGTCCGCACCGCATGCGGGCGAAGGAGTAGGACTCGTGGACGACCGCGGTGGCCGTGCCGCGGCGGCCGGTCGGCCCTGTGATCCCGCTCACGCCGACTCCTCTCGTCCACTGGACAAGGGGACGGACATGTCCCGCCGTCCGGTGAACGCCGCCCCGGCACGCACGCTCACGGCCTGTGGAGTGTGGGAGGCGATGTGGACTCCGCTTGCCGAAGGCTCCCCGGGACGGCCGAAGCCGCTTTGCCTTCCAGCACGGCCCTTTGCCACCCCATGGGGCGCCCGCTCAGGCGGGACGCGTCCTGCTCGGAGTAGCCGCGGGCGCCCTCTCACGTCCCCGCGCGCTTGGCGGCGACCACCGCGTCGAACACCTCGCGCTTGGGCACCCCGGCCTCGGCCGCGACCGCCGCGATGGCCTCCTTGCGCCGCTCGCCGGCCTCCTCGCGCGCCCGCACCCGGCGCACCAGTTCCTCGGCGCCGATCTCCTCGGGCCCCTTCTCGGGCGCCCCCTCGACCACGACGGTGATCTCGCCGCGCACGCCCTCGGCGGCCCACGCGGCCAGTTCCCCGAGCCCGCCGCGCCGCACCTCCTCGTAGGTCTTGGTCAGCTCGCGGCACACGGCGGCCCGCCGCTCGGCGCCGAACACCTCGGCCATCGCGGCGAGCGTGTCGTCGAGCCGGTGCGGTGCCTCGAAGTAGACCAGCGTGCGCCGCTCGCCGGCGACCTCCCGCAGCCGGGTCAGCCGCTCGCCCGCCTTGCGCGGCAGGAACCCCTCGAAGCAGAACCGGTCGACGGGCAGCCCGGACAGCGCGAGCGCGGTGAGCACGGCGGACGGGCCCGGTATGGCCGTCACCCGGACGTCCCTCTCGACGGCCGCCGCGACCAGCCGGTAGCCGGGGTCGGACACGGACGGCATGCCCGCGTCCGTCACCAGCAGCACGCGCGCGCCGCCGAGCAGTTCCTCGACCAGCTCCGGCGTACGGGCGGCCTCGTTGCCCTCGAAGTACGACACGACGCGCCCCTTGGGGGTCACGCCGAGCGCCTGCGTGAGCCGGCGCAGCCGCCGGGTGTCCTCGGCGGCGACCACGTCCGCGCCGGCCAGCTCCTCGGCGAGCCGGGGCGGTGCGTCCTGGACGTCGCCGATGGGAGTGCCCGCCAAAACCAGGGTTCCAGTCACGCGTCCCATCCTCTCAAGCGCCCCGGGAGGCGGACGCATCCCGGCCCGGTACCGGCCGTGCGCGGGACTCACACGGAACGGTTCCCTACGATGGCGCGGTGACCAGTACCGCGTCCTCCACGGACACCCGGCAGGGCCTGGCCCCGGACGACCAGCGACCGTCGTGGCAGCAGCGGCTGCGCCGCTTCGGCCACTCGGCGGGGCCCTCGAGCGACGGCAGTGGTGTCATCGAACGTCTGGTGCCGCCGTACGCGCAGCCCAGCCCACGTCTGTGGGCCGCCCTCGGCCTTCCGCGCACGCTCGCCGACCGGTTCGCCCGCTGGTCGGGCTGGGGCGGCCCGCTGCTGGTCACGCTGCTGGCGGGCGTGCTGCGGTTCTGGAACCTGGGCAGCCCGAAGAAGGTGATATTCGACGAGACGTACTACGCCAAGGACGCGTGGGCGATCGTCCACCGCGGCTTCGAGGTCAACTGGGACAAGAACGCCAACGACCTGATCCTGAAGACCGGCGGCCACGTCCCCATCCCCACGGACGCGTCGTACGTCGTGCACCCGCCGGTCGGCAAGTACGTGATCGGCCTCGGGGAGCTGGTCTTCGGGTTCAACCCGTTCGGCTGGCGGTTCATGACGGCGCTGCTCGGCACGCTGTCCGTGCTGATGCTGTGCCGGATCGGCCGGCGGTTGTTCCGCTCCACCTTCCTGGGCTGCCTGGCGGGCGCGCTGATGGCGGTGGACGGCCTGCACTTCGTGATGAGCCGGACCGCGCTGCTCGACGGTGTGCTGATGTTCTTCGTGCTGGCCGCCTTCGGCTGTCTGCTGGTCGACCGCGACCGGGCCCGGGCGAAACTCGCCGCCGCGCTCCCGGCCGACGCCGACGGCCGGGTCCGCCCCGACGCGCACACGGCCCAGACGACCCGCCTCGGCCCGCGGCCCTGGCGGTGGGCGGCGGGCCTCATGCTGGGCCTGGCGTTCGGCACCAAGTGGAACGGTCTGTACGTCCTGGCCGCGTTCTGCGTGATGGCCGTGCTGTGGGACGTCGGCGCCCGCCGGGTGGCCGGCGCCCGGTACCCCTACGTGGCCGTGCTGAAGCGGGACCTGGGCCTGGCGTTCCTGTCCACGGTCCCGGTCGCGATCACCGTCTACGTGGTCTCCTGGACCGGCTGGATCCTCTCCCCCGCCGACGGCACCGGCGGCTACTTCCGCGACTGGGCGGCGAACGACGGCAAGGGCGGCCTCTTCGCCTTCCTGCCGGACTGGGTGCGCAGCCTGTGGCACTACGAGCACGAGGTCTACAAGTTCCACGTCGGCCTGTCCTCACCGCACACCTACCAGTCGAACCCGTGGAGCTGGATCGTCGACGGCCGCCCGGTGTCGTACTTCTACGAGTCCCCCTCCCCCGGCACGGACGGCTGCCCGGCGGACACGGTCGACAAGTGCGCCCGCGAGGTCCTCGCCATCGGCACGCCCATGCTGTGGTGGGCGGCCTGCGCGGCGCTGGTGTACGTGCTGTGGCGCTGGTTCTTCCGCCGCGACTGGCGCGCGGGCGCCATCGCCTGCGGCGTCGCGGCCGGCTATCTGCCCTGGTTCCTGTACCAGGAGCGCACGATCTTCTTCTTCTACGCCATCGTCTTCCTGCCGTTCCTGTGCCTCGCGGTCGCGATGCTGGTCGGCGCGATCGTCGGCCCGCCCGGCGCCACGGACACCCGCCGCGTCGCGGGCGCGACCGGCGCGGGGGTCGTGGTCCTGCTGATCGCCTGGAACTTCATCTACTTCTGGCCCATCTACACCGGCACGTCGATCCCGATCGACTCCTGGCGTTCACGGATGTGGCTGGATACGTGGGTTTGAGCCGGCCTGCTGATCTCTGTTCGGACAACATCCGGGAACAGCTCTCACGGTTTTCCCACCCGCCCCCTACAGTCGGTGGGTCTGCGAACGGGGAGGGAGCGCTTTCATGCGCAAGGGGGCCAAGGTCGCCGTCATAGGCGGGGTGCTCGCCGTGATGGTGGGCGGAGCAGGGTACGGGACGTACAACTTCGTGTCCGCGCTGAACGGGAAAACGGTTGTCGGCGGCGGTCCCGCGCCTGCGAGGACCGGGCCGCCGAGCCAGGGCGAGGTGAGGGAGGCCTCAACGAAGTTCTTCACGGCCTGGGAGGGGGACGAGGCGATGACGGCCGCGTTGTCCACGAACTTCCCCGAGGAGGCCGCACAGCTGCTCACCGCCTACAGGGACAACGCACACATCACCGACGTGAAGATCACGCCCGGGGCGGCCTCCGGCACCACCGTGCCCTTCTCGGTCAGGGCCACCGTGTCCTACGGCGGAAAGTCCAAGCCGCTCGCCTACCGCAGCAAGCTGACCGTCGTGCGCGGCGCCACCACGCACCGGCCGCTGGTCGACTGGGACCCGTCGGTGGTGCACCCCGAGCTCAAGAAGGGCGACACGCTCGTCACGGGTGAGTCGGCGGCGCCGCCGATCGAGGCCGTCGACCGCAACGGCACCGTGCTGACCAGGGACAAGTACCCGTCGCTCGGGCCGATCCTGGACGCGCTGCGGGAGAAGTACGGCGACAAGGCGGGCGGCACGCCCGGGATCGAGTTGAGTATCCGGCACGAGGACACGAACGCGGCCGAGACCCCGCTGATCACCCTCGCCAAGGGCCGGCCGGGCAAGCTGCCCACGACCATCAGCGCGAGCGCGCAGGCCGCGGCCGAGCGGGCCGTGCGGAGTTACACCGAGTCGTCCGTGGTCGCCGTGAAGCCGTCCACCGGCGAGGTGCTCGCGGTCGCCAACCACCGCGCCGACGGCTTCAACGCCGCCTTCCTCGGCCGGCTCGCGCCCGGCTCCACCATGAAGATCATCAGCGCGGCCGCGCTCATCGACAACGGGATCACGACGGCCGGCGGACCCGCGCCCTGCCCTCCGGACGCGATGTGGGAGGGCCAGACCTTCCGCAACCTCCAGAACATGCAGCCCAACGAGAACGCCACCCTCTCCGAGAGCTTCGCCCGCTCCTGCAACACAGCCTTCATCAAGTTCACGGACGACATCAGGGAGGACTCCCTGACCCGGGAGGCCGAGGACCGCTTCGGGCTCGGGCGGGACGACTGGAAGGTCGGCGTCCCGTCCTTCGACGGCTCGGTGCCCGCCGTCAGCGGCCCGGACAGGGCGGCCAACCTCATCGGACAGGGCCAGGTCCAGATGAGCCCGCTGAACATGGCGTCGGTGACGGCCACCGCGATGACCGGCACCTTCCGCCAGCCGGTCATCGTCCCGTCGTCGCTCGACGACCGCCCGCTGGCCCGGGCCCGGGGCCTGTCGGCGGGCACGGTCGCCCAGCTGCGGCAGATGATGAACCGCACCGCCCTCAGCGGCACCGCGGCCACCGCGATGTCGGGCCTGGGCGGCAGCATCGGCGCGAAGACCGGCTCCGCGGAGGTGGACGGCCAGGCCAGGTCCAACAGCTGGTTCACCGGTTACCGGGACGACATGGCGGCCGCCGCCGTGACCCAGGAGGGCGGCCACGGCGGCGACGCGGCGGGCCCGATCGTCGCGGCGGTCCTGCGCACGGGCGGCTGACCGGCGCCCGGGGGAAAGCCCTGGCATCGCCCGGCGGACCGGGTGTCGGCGACAGGGCCTAGGGTGGTGGCCGACGCCGAGGAGCGTGTGGCGGGTGAGGGCTGTGGGGGCGCCCCGGGGAATCGCGGAGGACTGAACGCAGTGGGCAAGAGAAGACGCGTCGCCGAGCGGCGGAAGACGTCTCCCGCCGTGATCGGCGGGGTGATCGCCGTGGTCGCCGTCGGCGCGGGCGTCGGCGGCTACGCGCTGTTCGGCGGCGACGCCAAGGCCGAGGGCCGGACGCGGACCACGGCGGACGGCCACCGCCAGGCGGTGAAGACCGGCCCGCTGTCGGCGACCGAGGTGCAGACCACGGCCGTACGGTTCCTGACCGCCTGGCAGCAGGGCAAGCCCGCCGAGGCGGCGGCCGCGACCAGCGACTCCGCGGCGGCCACCGCCCTGCTGACCGGCTACGCCAAGGACGCGCACCTGAAGGACGTCACGCTCACCGCGGGCACCCGCAGCGGCGACAAGGTGCCGTTCTCCGTGAAGGCGACGGTGGCGTACGAGGGGCAGACCAAGCCGCTGGCGTACGACAGCGCGCTGACCGTCGTCCGGCGTGCCGCGGACGGCGAGCCGGTCGTCGACTGGCACGCCGCCGTCGTCCACCCCGAACTGAAGGACGGCGACACCCTGGTCACCGGCGAGTCCGGCACCCCGCCGGTCAGGGCCCTGGACCGGAACGGCGCCGAGATGACCACCGCCACGTACCCGTCGCTGGGTCCGGTCCTGGACGGGCTGCGCGAGAAGTACGGCGCGACGGCGGGCGGCAGGGCGGGCGTGGAACTGCGCGTCGTCCGCGGCGAGGAGTCGAAGAAGGCGAAGCTGTCCGACAAGACGCTCCTGGAGCTGAACAAGGGCACGCCGGGCACGGTGAAGACGACGCTGAGCCCGTCCCTGCAGGCGGCGGCCGAGAAGGAGGTGGCCCGTAAGGACCGTTCCTCGGTGGTCGTGATGCGCCCCTCGACCGGTGAGATCCTCGCCGTGGCGAACAGCAACCGCAACTTCAACACGGCCTTCCAGGGCTCCCTCGCCCCCGGCTCCACGATGAAGGTCGTCACCGCGTCACTGCTCGTCGAGAAGGGCCTGGCCTCCGCCGACAAGCCGCACCCGTGCCCGAAGACGTTCACCTACGGCGGCTGGAAGTTCCACAACTACAAGAAGTCCGAGATCAAGAACGGCACGTTCAGGGCGAGCTTCGCCAGTTCCTGCAACACGGCCTTCATCAGCCAGGCGGGGAAGCTGAAGGACTCCGACCTGACCCAGCAGTCCCAGCAGGTCTTCGGCCTGGGGCTGGGCGACTGGGCGGTCGGGGTGCCGACCTTCGACGGCGCGGTCCCGGTGCAGTCGGCGGCCCCGATGGCCGCCTCGCTCATCGGCCAGGGCGGGGTCCGGATGAACCCGCTGAACATGGCGTCGGTGGCCGCGACGGTCAAGGCGGGCGCCTTCCACCAGCCGTATCTGGTCTCGCCGTCCGTCGACAACCGCAAGCTCGCCACGGCGTCCCGCACGATGTCCGCGTCCACGCTGTCCCAGGTGCGCGACCTGATGCGGTACACGGCCGCGTACGGCACCGCCGCCGAGGCCATGGCCGGCCTCGGCCCGGACTACGGGGCGAAGACGGGCTCCGCCGAGGTCGACAACCAGAAGAAGCCCAACGGCTGGTTCATCGCCTACCGCGGCGACCTCGCCGCCGCGGGCGTGGTCCAGGCGGCCGGCACCGGCGGCTCGACGGCCGGCCCGATCGTGGCGGCGCTGCTGAAGGCGGGCGGCTGAGCACGCCCCGGCCTCACGGGCGGGACGCCGGACCTCACGGGCGGGACGCCGGACCTCACGGGCGGGCGACGGCCGCCGCCGTCGCCGCCTCCGCCCGGTAGGTCCGCCTCAGGAACCTGATCAGCGCCCTGCTCTCGAACTGCACCACCGAGGCCCCGTGCGCGGAGTGCAGCTCGACCACGGCCTGCACCCGCCCGCACGGCCACACCCGCACGTCACCGGTGCCGGCCGGGGCGCGCAGGCCCTGCTCGAGAAGCGACCGGGAGAAGGCCCACTCACGCGCGCCGGGCAGGCCGAGCCGCACCTCGCGCGGGTCCACCAGAGGGTCGTAGCGCAGGACGACCGGGACGGCCACGTCCTCCTGGCCGTCCTGGATGTCGTCCGTGAGTATGTGGGCGCGTGCGTACTGTTCGACTACCGGCATCGGACGACCCCTTACGCGGTGTTGCCTGGGCTGAATCTGCGCTTTCTCTGCACTTACCCGTTTCTCAATAACGCATATTTCCTGAAATCCGCTTCTTGAACCTCGGGTCCGGCATCGACGCGCGAACACCCCCGCACCACCGTCGCTCTTGCAATTGGTTCGCAACAAGCCACATCATCGAACGGTGCATGTGCCTGACGGATTCATCAACGCGCCCACCTCCGCCGTCACCGGAGTCGTCGCCGCCGGCGCCATCGCCGTGAGCCTGCGCGGTGCGCGCCGGGAACTCGACGAGCGGACGGCGCCGCTGGCCGGTCTCGTGGCGGCTTTCATCTTCGCCGTACAGATGCTCAACTTTCCCGTCGCGGCCGGAACCAGCGGCCACCTTCTCGGCGGGGCGCTGGCCGCGATACTCGTGGGCCCCTACACGGGGGTCCTGTGCGTCTCGGTCGTCCTGCTCATGCAGGGCATCCTCTTCGCCGACGGCGGGCTGACCGCGCTCGGCGTCAACATCACCGACATGGCGATCGTCACCACGGTCGTCGCCTACGCCGTCTTCCGCGCCCTGGTGAAGCTGCTCCCGCGCGGCCGCCGCACGGTCACCGTCGCCTCCTTCGTCGCCGCCCTCGTCTCCGTCCCGGCCGCCGCCGTCGTCTTCACGCTGCTCTACGCGGTCGGCGGCACCACCGACGTCGCGATCGGCAAGGTCGCCACCGCCATGATCGGTGTGCACGTCCTCATCGGCCTCGGCGAGGCCGTGATCACCGCGCTGACCGTCGGCTCCGTCATCGCCGTACGCCCGGACCTGGTGTACGGCGCGCGCGACCTGCGGCAGCGTCTGAAGCTGCGGGTGAACGGCGAGCTCGTCGACGCCCCGGCCGCCTCGGAACCGGAGCCCGCCCCCGTCGCCGCAAGTTCCCAGCGCAAGCTGTGGGTCACCGGCCTGGTCACCTCTCTGGTGCTCGCCGGTTTCGTCAGCTTCTACGCCTCCGCCAGCCCCGACGGCCTGGAGAAGGTCGCCCACGACCACGGCATCGACAAGACGGAGAAGGAGCACACGTACGCCGACTCCCCGCTCGCCGACTACGGCGTGAAGGACGTCTCGGACGCCCGGCTGTCCGGCGGGCTCGCGGGCGTGATCGGCGTCGGGGCGACCGTCGTGGCGGGCAGCGGTGTCTTCTGGGTGGTCCGCAGGCGCCGTACGGCCGCGGAGACCGCCGGGGCCGCCAGGTCCTCCGGGTCCTCCGGGGCCTCCGAGTCCGCCCCGTCGTCCCGGGCCGTCTGATATGGGAGCGGGCCACGCACACCGGCTGTACCGGCACGGGCACTCCCCCGTGCACGCCCTGCCGCCGCACACCAAGCTCGCCGCGGCCTTCGCCTTCGTCGTGGTCGTGGTGTCGACCCCGCGGGAGGCGATGTGGGCGTTCGCCCTGTACGCCGTCCTGCTCGCCCTCGTCGCGTCCGTGGCCCGCGTGCCCGCCGGCTTCCTGCTCAAGCGGCTGCTGATCGAGGTGCCGTTCGTCGCGTTCGCGGTGCTGATGCCGTTCGTGGCGGAGGGCGAGCGGGTGGACGTCCTCGGACTGTCGCTGAGCGTGCACGGCCTGTGGGGCGCCTGGAACGTGCTCGCCAAGGGCACCCTGGGCGTGGCCGCCTCGGTCCTGCTCGCCGCCACCACCGAGCTGCGGGAGCTGCTGCTGGGTCTGCAGCGCCTGAAACTCCCCCCGCTGCTGGTGCAGATCGCCTCCTTCATGATCCGCTACGGCGACGTCATCACCGACGAGATGCGGCGGATGCGGATCGCCCGGGAGTCGCGCGGCTTCGAGGCGCGCGGGATCCGGCACTGGGGCGTGCTCGCCAAGTCCGCGGGCGCGCTGTTCATCCGCTCCTACGAGCGCGGAGAGCGGGTCCACCTGGCCATGGTGAGCCGGGGGTACGCCGGTTCCATGCCGGTCATCGACGAGGTGACCGCGTCCCGGGCGCAGTGGTCGTACGCCCTGACCCTCCCCTGCACCGCGCTCGTGGTGTGTCTGCTGGGATGGACGCTATGACAGTTTCCCCGGCTTCCCCGGCTTCTCCGGCTCCCCCGGCTTCCCTGGAGGTCTCCGGCCTCGCCTTCGCCTACCCCGACGGCCACCAGGCCCTGTTCGGCGTGGACTTCAGCATCGGACGCGGGGAGCGGGTGGCGCTGCTCGGCCCGAACGGCGCCGGGAAGACCACCCTCGTGCTGCATCTGAACGGCATCCTGAACGGCGGGACCGGCACGGTGACGGTGGCCGGGCTGCCGGTCGGGAAGAAGCACCTGGCCGAGATCCGGCAGAAGGTCGGCATCGTCTTCCAGGACCCGGACGACCAGTTGTTCATGCCGACCGTGCGGGAGGACGTGGCGTTCGGGCCGGCGGCGGCCGGGCTGAAGGGCCCGGAGCTGGAGCAGCGGGTGCGCACCGCCCTGGACCGGGTCGGCATGCGGGAGTTCGCCGACCGCCCGCCGCACCACCTCTCCTTCGGCCAGCGCCGCCGGGTCGCCGTGGCGACCGTCCTCGCCATGGAGCCGGAGATCCTGGTCCTGGACGAGCCCTCGTCCAACCTCGACCCGGCCTCGCGCCGCGAACTGGCCGACATCCTGCGCTCGTTGGACGTGACGGTGCTCATGGTCACCCACGACCTGCCCTACGCCCTGGAGCTGTGCCCGCGCTCGCTGATCCTGAGCGACGGGGTGATCGCGGCGGACGGTCCGACCGGCGAGCTGCTCGCCGACGACGCGCTGATGCGCGCCCACCGCCTGGAGCTGCCCTTCGGCTTCGATCCGCGGTCCGTGACAATGGACGCGTGACGCGTCAAGACGACGAACGGCCCGCCGGGTCGCTGCTGCTGGACGACCAGCTGTGCTTCGCGCTGTACGCCGCCCAGCGCGCGGTGACGGCCGCGTACCGGCCGCTCCTCGACGAGCTGGGTCTCACCTACCCCCAGTACCTGGTGCTGCTGGTGCTGTGGGAGCGGGGCGAGACCACGGTGAAGGAGCTGGCCGCGGCGCTGCGCCTGGACTACGGCACGGTCTCGCCGCTGCTGAAGCGGCTGGAGGCGGCGGGGCTGGTGCGCAGGGAGCGCTCGGCGCACGACGAGCGCTCGGTGCTCGTCACGGTCACCGGGCGCGGCGAGGAGCTCCGGGAGCGCGCGGCGCGCGTGCCCGGCGCGCTGCTGACGACGACGGGGGTCGGCCCGGCGGAGGTCGTACGGCTGCGTGAGGAGCTGTGGCGGCTGACGGAGCGCGCCGAGGCGGCCGCGCGGCGCCGCTGACCCGGCCGGGCCGGCCGGAACCCGGGACGGGCCCGGCCGGCATCCGTCGGACGTGGGCTCCCCGCGAACGGAACGCGAGGAACGCGGACGGAACGCGACGGAGCGCGGCCGGAACCCGTGCCGTCCTAGATGTGGATGGGCTGGGACGTGCGGCCCGATGCCTCGTCGATCTCGGTGTGTGCCTTGGTCAGGAGCTGCATGGCGAGCTCGTTCAGCGCCCTCGCCCCGGCGATCTCCTCGCCGACCCGGGGCTGATTGGAGTCGGTGTGGTGCCTGCTGGCCCGCCCATGCGCCCGGACCTCGCTGCCGTCGGGCAGACGGACCAACGCCGCCGCCCTGGTGTGTTGTTCGTCCTCCTTGAACTCCAGCTCGATGTGCCATCCCACAGCGGTCTTCATCATGGCGATCACCTCCGGAACACCTGCTTCCAGAGTGCCCCTCACCCGGTCCTCACGCACCCAAGAACCGGCCCTAACCGGCGCGCAGCATCAGCCCGATCCCGGCGACCAGCAGCCCCGCGGCGGCGATGCGCGGCGCCCCGAAGCGCTCCTTGAAGAACACCGCGCCGATCGCGGCACCGACGATGATCGACGATTCCCGCAGCGCGGCGACCGGTGCGAGTTCCGCCCTGGTCTGCGCCCACAGCACCAGCGCGTACGCCGTCACGGACAGCGCCGCCCCGAGCAGCCCGAGCCCGGCGTACGGCCGGAGCGCGGTCGCCGTACGCCCGCGCCAGTACCACACGGCGTACGCCGGGATCACGGCGCCCTGGATCGCCATCAGCCAGGCGATGTACCCGAGGGACGACCCCGAGGCGCGCACCCCGAGCCCGTCGACGACCGTGTACGCCGCGATGGACAGCCCCGTGGCCAGCGCGGCGCCGATCGCCGCCCAGTCCGGCCGGTGCCCGCGCAGCCCCCACAGGGCCACACCGGTCAGACCGGCGCAGGACAGGGCGATGCCCGCGGCCGCCCAGCCGTCGGGCACCTCGTGCGCGAAGACGGCCGCGAGCACGGTGACGACCAGCGGTGCGGTGCCGCGTGCGATCGGATAGGCCTGCCCGAAGTCGCCGAGCCGGAAGGACTTCATCAGCAGGGCGTAGTACAGGATGTGGATGACCGCCGAGGCGAACAGGTACGGCCACGCGGCGCGTGCCGGGAGCGGGACGAAAGGCGCCACGGCCAGACCGATCAGCAGACCCCCGCCCGCGATCAGCGTGAACCCGACCAGTTTGTCGGTGATCCGGTGGGCGATCGCGTTCCAGCCGGCGTGCGTGACCGCCGCGAGCAGCACGGCCGCGGTGACGGCCGGCGTCACGTGGTGTGCTCGCGCACGTCCACGAGGGTGCCGCCGGCCTGGGCGACCAGCTCCCCGAGCCCCAGCTCGCGCAGGGCCTCGGCGAAACGGGGATGGGCTGCGGACTCGGGTGGCGTCGTCATGGAGGGCAGGCTAGCTGCTGCGTACAGACGTCGTGCGCGGATTTCCCCGTCATGGGCTTTCCCCGGCATGGACGAGGCCGGTGGGGGTGCGCCGTCCCCACGGCACCCCCACCGGCCGGTCTCTCAGCCGAGTCGTGGGCTCACGCCCGTACCAGCTCCCGGTCGGCGTGCTCCGGCCGCTGCTCGGTGCGCAGGCCCTCGCCCTCCACGTCCACGTTGGGCAGGGCGCGGTCCAGCCACCTCGGCAGCCACCAGGCCCTGCGGCCCAGCAGGGCCAGGACCGCCGGCACGATCGCCATGCGCACGATGAACGCGTCGAAGAGCACCGCGACCGCCAGGCCGAAGCCGATCATCTTGACCATCGACTCGCTGGAGCCGATGAACCCGGAGAAGACGGCGATCATGATGACCGCGGCGGCCGTCACCACCCGGGCGCCGTGCCGGAAGCCGGTCACCACGGCCTGGCTGGGCTTCTCCCCGTGGACGTAGGCCTCGCGCATCCGGGTCACGAGGAACACCTCGTAGTCCATGGCGAGACCGAAGACGACGCCCACCATGAAGATCGGCATCATCGACATGACCGGGCCGGTCTGCTCCACGCCCATCAGGCCGGACAGCCAGCCCCACTGGAAGACCGCGACGACCGCGCCGAGCGCCGCCAGCACCGACAGCAGGAAGCCGAGCGCCGCCTTGAGCGGGACGAGGACCGAGCGGAAGACCACGATCAGCAGCAGGAAGGCGAGGCCGACCACCAGGGCCAGATACGGCAGCAGCGCGTCGTTCAGCTTCTGCGAGACGTCGATGTTCACCGCCGTGGAGCCGGTGACCAGGACCTTCGCGTCCGTCCTGGCCTCGATGTCCGCGCCCGCGCCGCGGATGGCGTGCACCAGGTCCTCGGTGGCGGTCGAGGACGGCTTGGACCGGGGCACGACGGTGACGATCGCGGTGTCGCCGGCCTTGTTGGGCTGCGCCGGAGTCACCGTCACGACGCCCTTCAGCCCCTTGATCTCGTCGGTGACCTTGGTGAAGGACGCCTGCGCGTCGGCGCTGCCCTTGGCGTCGACCACGACCATCAGCGGGCCGTTGAAGCCGGGGCCGAAGCCCTCGGAGAGCAGGTCGTAGGCGCGGCGCTGGGTGGTGGAGACGGGCTGGGAGCCGTCGTCGGGCAGGCCCAGTTCGAGGGAGGCGGCGGGCACCGCGGCGGCGCCCAGGCCGATCACGCCGAGCAGCAGCACGGCGACGGGGCGGCGGACGACGAAGCTCGCCCAGCGCGTGCCCATGTTCGGCCGGTCCGGCTTCTGCGGGTCGCGCCGGCGGCCGAGCAGCCCGCTCTTCTCGCCGGCCGGCTTGACCTTGCGGCCCGCGTAGCCCAGCAGTGCCGGGATCATCGTGAGTGCGATGAGGACGGCGACGGCGACCGTGCCGGCCGCGGCGACGCCCATCTTCGTCAGCATCGGGATGTTGACCACGGACAGGCCGACCAGGGCGATCACGACGGTGAGGCCGGCGAAGACCACCGCGGAGCCCGCCGTGCCGACGGCCCGCCCGGCCGCCTCCTCGTGCTCACGGCCCTCGGCGAGCTCCCCGCGGTAGCGGGAGACGATGAACAGCGCGTAGTCGATGCCGACCGCGAGACCGATCATCGTGGCCAGGATGGAGGTGGTGGAGCCCAGGTCGAGGGTGACGGCGAGCGCGGTGATCGTCGAGACGCCGATGCCGACGCCGATGAGCGCGGTCAGCAGCGGCAGTCCGGCCGCGAGCAGCGAGCCGAGGGTGATGACGAGGACGACGGCCGCGATCCCGATGCCGATGACCTCCGCCGCGCCGGTCTGGGGCACGGCGTGGAGGGCGTCGCCGCCGACCTCCACGGTCAGCCCGGCGTCCCGCGCGTGCTGCGCGGCCGCCTGCAGGGCGGTGCGGGAGGAGTCCTCCAACTCCATTCCGGGGACCTTGTAGTTCACCGACGCGTACGCGATCGTGCCGTCCCGGCTGACGGCTCCGGTGGTGTAGGGGTCGGTGACGGCGGCGACCTCGGATCCGCCGGACAGCTCCTTGACGGTCTTCTGCACGGTCGCCTTGTTGCCGGCGTCCGTCATCTTCCCGCCGCCCGGCGCCTTGAACACCACGCGCGCGGTCGCCCCGTCGGCGCTCGCGCCGGGGAAGCGCTGCTCCAGCAGGTCGAAGGCCCGCTGCGCCTCGGTGCCGGGGATGGAGAAGGACGCGTTGCCCGCAGGGGGCGCGGAGGCGGCGCCGACGCCGGCGAGGGTGAGCAGTGCCACCCAGATCAGGGCGACGAAGTGCCGTCGCCGGAAGGCGAGGCGGCCGAGTCTGTAGAGGAACGTGGCCACGTTGGCGTACTCCCGGTCAGGTCGTGGGGTGTGTTCTGGGCAGGGGGCATCGGCCCGACGACGTGAGCGGTTCGGCGTCAGGTTGCTACGGGATGGGGACCTGCTGGATCAGGTGGTGGGCACGCCGAGGGCGGGGAGGACCACGGCGTCGATGTACGAGGTGAGGAAGGTCTGTGTCGGCGGCTGCTCGTCGAGCAGCGTCCGGGTGGCGAGCCCGCCGACCATCATGTGCAGCAGGAACTCCAGTGCCGGGCAGTCCGGCCGGATCTCGCCCCGGTCGACGGCCCGCTGCAGCATCCGCCGGAACTCGGCCATCTCCGGTTCCACCAGCTGTTCCCGGAGCGCATGGCGCAGGTCCGGGTTGTGGTGGATCGCCATGGCCACGCCCCGCAGCAGCGCGGAGTTGCGCTCCACGGTGCAGTCGTCCTCCTGCGCCACGAGGGCGTGCAGGTCGCCGCGGAGCGTGCCGGTGTCGATCTCCTCGGTCCGGGCCCGCTTGTCGTGCCGGATGGCCTTCACCACCAGCTCGGCCTTGCCGCCCCACTGGCGGTAGAGGGTGGCCTTGCTGGAGCGGGTGCGGGCGGCGACGGCGTCCATGGTGAGGGCGTCGTAGCCGACCTCGCGGAGCAGGTCGAGCACGGCCTCGTACAGCTCGGCCTCGCGCTCGGGCGTGAGACGGCTGCGACGCGGGGATGCGACCTCAGCCACTTTCTTCCGCCTTCCCTCTCCGAACGGCGCGGTTTCGTACGTCACGAATGTAGCGCAGCGGCCGAACGAAACGAAACGGTTTCGTACGTGGGCTGGGTCACGGTTGTTGAGTCTCCATAAGTTGCTGCGGGCCATACCCGGGCAAAGCATGGGAAGGTGAGCTATCTGCGCCTGCCGCACCTCAGCGGCGACCTGCTGTGCTTCGTGGCCGAGGACGACCTCTGGCTGGCGCCCCTCGACGGAGCGGACCGTGCCTGGCGGCTCACCGTGGACCGCACCAAGGTCGGCCATCCCCGCTTCTCGCCCGACGGGCGGCACATCGCGTACACGAGCTGGCGGAGTCTGGTGCCCGAGATCCACCTGGTCCCGGTGGACGGCGGACCGGGCCGGCAGCTGACGTACTGGGGCAGCACCGACACCCGCGTGTGCGGGTGGGCGCCGCCCGACGAACACGGCCACCTCGACATCCTCGCCGTCACCTCCCACGGCGAGCCCTTCTCCTACTTCACCTCGGCCTACAAGGTCGGCCCCGACGGCTCCCCCGGCCGCAAGTTGCCCTGGGGACCGGTGACCGACCTGCAGGTCGCCGACGTGGCAGGCGGGCACAGGACCCTGCTGCTGACCGGCACGCCGCCGCACGAACCGGCCTCCTGGAAGCGCTACCGGGGCGGTGCCACGGGCCGGCTGTGGCTGCACGGGCAACGGCTGCTCGCCGGCCTCGGCGGGCATCTGGCCTGTCCGATGTTCGTCGGCGGCCGGATCGCCTTCCTCTCCGACCACGAGGGCGTGGGCAACCTCTACTCGTGCGCCCACGACGGCTCCGATCTGCGCCGGCACACCGACCACGACGCCTTCTACGCCCGGCACGCCGCGAGCGACGGCACGCGGGTGGTGTACCAGTGCGCGGGTGACCTGTGGATCGTGGACGACCTGTCCCCGGACTCGGTCCCGCGCAGGCTCGGGGTACGGCTGAGCGGGACGCAGGCGGGCCGGCGCCGCTACCACGTGCCGGCCGCGCAGCACATCGACGGCATCTCCGTCGACGAGACGGGCCGGGCCAGCGCGGTCGTCGTACGGGGCTCGCTGCACTGGCTGACCCACCGCGACGGCCCCGCGCGCACCCTCATCGACACGCCGGGCGTACGGATCCGGCTGCCGGAGATGCTCGGCGAGACCGGCCAGGTCGCCTACGTCACCGACGCCGAGGGCGAGGACGCCGTCGAGA
>NZ_POTZ01000979.1 GCF_003236365.1 Streptomyces sp. NTH33 | reverse complement strand
GAGGCTGTTTACTCCTCTGTGTAAGAGGTGATCTTGCTGGGTGCTGGTCGGGCCCCGGTTGACACCAGGAATGTGACGCACAGTGAGTGACCTGATGAACGAGACCAGCCCGTACGCCGAGCCCGTGGACGAGCGCCGTGAGGAGGCCGCGCGGCGGCTGGCGGGGGCGATGTCGCCGGCGGCGATCGACAAGCTGCTGGCGGACGCCGAGGCCGCCGGGGTCGGGATCGACGGGGCCGGCGGGCTGCTGCAGCAGATGATGAAGGCGGTCCTGGAGCGGGCCCTGCGGGTGGAGATGGCCGACCATCTGGGCTACGAGGCGGGCGACCCGGCGGGGAGGGGCAGCGGGAACTCCCGCAACGGCTCGTACCCCAAGACGCTGACCACGGTGGCCGGGCCGGTCACGGTGGACGTGCCCAGGGACCGCAGGGCCGAGTTCGAGCCGGTCATCGTGCCCAAGGGCCGGCGGCGCCTGGCCCAGGTCGACGACATGATCCTGTCCCTGTACGCGCGGGGGATGACCACCCGGGACATCACCGCGCACCTGAAGGAGGTCTACGGCTCCGAGGTGTCCCCGGCCCTGGTCTCGAGGATCACGGATGTGGTCGCGGACGAGATAACTGCCTGGCAGAACCGGCCTGTTGACGAGGTCTACCCGATCCTCTACATCGATGCGCTGAGCGTGAAGGTCCGCGACGGCGGCAGGGTGACCAACAAGTCCGCCCACCTCGTGATCGGTGTCGATGTCGACGGGATCAAGAACGTCCTGGGGATCTGGCTGCAGGACGCCGAGGGGTCGAAGTTCTGGCTGAACGTGCTCACCCAGCTGAAGAACCGCGGCCTGCGCGACGCGCTGATCGTGTGCTGTGACGGGCTGAGCGGCCTGCCCGAAGCGATCAACACGGTCTGGGAGAAGGCAGTGGTCCAGACCTGTGTGACCCATC
>NZ_POTZ01000978.1 GCF_003236365.1 Streptomyces sp. NTH33 | reverse complement strand
CTATGGGGAACCTCCTGGAGTGGGTGCGGTTGCCCGGCGCAGGCCGGGCAACCGTTGGTGGGTAAGGGCTTTGACTTGCTGGTTTGCAGGTCAGCCGCACTCGGGGCAGCGTCCGACGTGGCCGCTGAGTGCCCGGGCCATCCGTGCCTTCATCGACGCGGCGTGTTTCGCGCTGGATTTCGCCGCCGGCCTTCCGGCATGCCGCTCGGAATGAGCGTTCAGGAAGCCGATCTCCCGCTCATACTCCTCACGAAGGGCCGCGAACCGCGGGCAGGTCTTCATCGGGCGATCCTTGTCTTCGTGGTGGTGTCCTCGCTCCGCAGTTGCTGGAGGACGAGGCTCAGTCGGTCGTTCCGGCCGCCCTTGAGGCCCTCGCGCCGGATGATCTCCCTCAGTTGGACCCGGGTCACGGCTTCGTTGCCGTCCCGTTCGAGCAGAGCCGGTACGTGGGGACGGACCTGCTCGACGAGGTGCTCCACGGATTGCTCCGGCTCGCGCGGTGGACGCTGCGTCTGCGGGCTCCGGGACCTACTCCGCTTACCTGCCCTGCCCTTGGCCGTCGTGGTCGGCTTCCGCTTGAGGGGCACCTTGTGCTCCCGGTCCCCGGTGGTGTCGGTCCCCGTGTCGGGGGTGCTCGGTCCCCGGTCCCCGGTGGTGTCGGTCCCCGTGTCGGGGGTGCTCGGTCCCCGGTCCCCGGTGGTGTCGGTCCCCGTGTCGGGGGTGCTCGGTCCCCGGTCCCCGGTGGTGTCGGTCCCCGTGTCGGGGGTGCTCGGTCCCCGGTCCCCGGTGGTGTCGGTCCCCGTGTCGGGGGTGCTCGGTCCCCGGTCCCCGGTGGTGTCGGTCCCCGTGTCGGGGGTGCTCGGTCCCCGGTCCCCGGTGGTGTCGGTCCCCGTGTCGGGGGTGCTCGGTCCCCGGTCCCCGGTGGTGTCGGTCCCCGTGTCGGGGGT
>NZ_POTZ01000977.1 GCF_003236365.1 Streptomyces sp. NTH33 | reverse complement strand
AAGCCATGCTCATGACATACCTCGGTTCCTGGATGTGCGGCCCGGGCCTCAGCCCTTCACCGCCCCCGTCAGCATCCCCTTCCTGAAGTGCTTCTGGACGAAGGGGGACAGCACCGCGACCGGCAGCAGCGCCATCACCATCACGGCCATCTGCACGGCGAGCCCCGACAGCTGCCCCGTCTTGATCGACTGGGCGAGCCCCACCGGCGCCTCCTGCTTCTGCACGAGCTGGATCATGACGTTCTGCAGCGGCAGCATGCTCTGGTCGTTGAGGTACAGCGACGCGTTGAACCACGCGCTCCAGTAGCCGACGGCGTAGAACAGCGTGATCACCGCCAGCACCGCGCGGGACAGCGGCATGACGATCTGCCACAGGATGCGCAGGTCGCCGGCGCCGTCGATGCGGGCGCTGTCGATGAGTTCCGGCGAGATGCCCATGAAGAAGCCGCGCAGGACGAGGATGTTGAACACGCTCACCGCGCTGGGCAGGATCAGCGCGAGGTAGGTGTCGGTCAGGCCGAGGGTCTGCACCAGCAGGTAGGTCGGGATGAGACCGGCGCTGAAGAACATCGTCGCCAGCAGGGCCATCAGGATCCAGCGATGGCCGAGGGAGCCGGTGCGGGACAGGCCGTAGGCGCACAGGACGGACACGGTCATCGAGAACAGCGTGCCGACCAGGGTGACCAGGAGGCTG
>NZ_POTZ01000976.1 GCF_003236365.1 Streptomyces sp. NTH33 | reverse complement strand
ACGGGCCACCTCGTGATCATCTGGCTTAGACACCACAATGATCACGAAGCCCGTGCCTGCCCTGTTATGCGCCCCAACCGGTCACAACCCGACCAGCCGCACGACCCCGGAACTTGCAACCGCCCTGTCATGTGGCGGGACGGCTGGCCGGAGAGTACGACGCTACCTGAGCAATGCTCATGACTTGTGGATCGTCCGCGGGAAGGCACGCGGAGGGCGTACCTTCCCGAATGATCCTGTGATGGTCACCAAGTCAGGCCCGCGTTCGCAGCGCGGGTCGGGAAGGCACGCCCGTGCTCAGCGTAGTCAACGAAGACGGCACCACGTCCACTGGTTCCCTGATCGACGAGATCGTGCGGGAAGGCGCCCGCCGGATGCTCGCCGCCGCGCTGGAGGCGGAAGTCGACCAGTGCATAGCCGAGTTGGCGGCCGAGCGGGATGAACGCTGCCGCCGTCTGGTGGTGCGCAACGGGCACCACCGCCCCCGCACCGTGACCACGGCCGCCGGCCCGATCGAGGTGCGTGCCCCGCGGGTGGACGACCGCCGCGTCAACGAGGCCACGGGCGAACGGCAGCGGTTCTCCTCGAAGATCCTGCCGCTGTGGTGCCGCAAGTCCCCGAAGATCAGCGAGGTGCTGCCGCTGCTCTACCTGCACGGCCTGTCCGGCGGCGACTTCGTGCCCGCGCTCGAGCAGTTCCTCGGCAGCTCGGCCGGCCTGTCGGCCGCCCCGGTCAACCGGCTGACCAAGCAGTGGCAGGACGACCACGCCGCCTTCCAGAACCGGGACCTGTCCGACAGCGACTACGCAGGGCGGGAGCGTTCTCAGGTCGTGGGCTTGATCAGGTCGAGCGCGTGATCGGGGTGTGACCTGTAGTGATCGGCTGCCGCGGCGTGGTTGTGCCAGCCCGCGAGCTCCGCGAGTGCGAGGGCGGTGTTGCGCAGGCTGG
>NZ_POTZ01000975.1 GCF_003236365.1 Streptomyces sp. NTH33 | reverse complement strand
CCGCTCTCGGCGGGCAGTCGGCAGGCCAGGGCCTTGACCTGGGCCACCTGCAATGCGGTGAAGGACGGCGGCCGCCCCGACCGCTCGCGGTCGGACAGGCCGGCCAGACCGTGCTCGGCGAACCGGCCGCGCCAGCAGCGGACCGTGTCCAGATGCAGCCCCGTCTCACGGGCAGTGCGCGCGTTGGAGCGTCCGCGTGCGGCGTGCAGTACCACCTGCGCGCGCATCCGCAGTCGGTGCTCGGTCTTATGGCCGTAGGCCATCTTCTTCAGTCGCTCGCGCTCGGCGGCGCGCAGGACTATCGGGCGGGCGGCGGCAACGGGCAAGGCAGGCAGACCGATCGGCAGAAGTGGATCACGACAGGTCGAAGCCTGTCGCATCCGGCAACCGGCCCCTCGGGCAGGATGAACGACATGCCCACGCCTTCGGAACACACCCGGCTCTCACTGGAAGCGCGCCTCGGTGAGCGCGCCCGCGCCACCTGGCCGCAGCTGGAGCAGCTGCACATCCGCCACCGGGGAGCCTTCGCCTACGTGGAGGCCGAACTGGCCAACGGCGAACGGGTCAAGCTGATGCGGCTGCGCTACACCGGCGCGGTCGGCAGGTGGGGCTTCGCCCTCTACCACGCCAGCGGTGACCGCTACGAGGACTCCCTGCTGCCCAGCGGCAGCGCCACGGGTACCCCCGCAGACGCACTCGACTGCGCCTGCAGCCTCTACCTCACCGCTCCAAACATCTGAAGACGCCAGGCGTTCTACGGCCACGCAAACAGGCGGAATGATCCCCCGAGCTCGTATGCCGTCTCGTCAGCGAAGCGCCTTCGCCATCACCCGTTCCCTGGTCACACCATCGGCCAACAGGTCTCCGAGCTCTTCCGCGATGATGAAGCCGTTGCGCTGATACAGCGCGATGGCCGACTCGTTGCCCGGGATCACCGCGAGTTTCAGCGTCGTA
>NZ_POTZ01000974.1 GCF_003236365.1 Streptomyces sp. NTH33 | reverse complement strand
GGGTGGGTGATTGGCCCTCCGCCGTCCGGGCACCCGGGGCGCACTGTGCACCAGGAACAACGACAGTCACGGATCCTGCTCACGGGGTGGTTCAGCTTCCCGGACGGCGAGGCGACCGCCGGGGACGTACTGGCGCTGCAGCGGGTCGAGGAGGTGCTGCGGCGGGCGGGGTTCGCCCACGACGTCGCGTGGAGCCCCGGTTTCCGGCCCGGCGCCCTGCATCTGGACGACGTGGTGCCCGAGCGGTACGGGCGGCTGGTGTTCGTGTGCGGTCCGCTGCACGGGCCGCGGATCGAGGAGCTGCACCGCCGGTTCGCGCACTGCGTGCGGATCGCGGTGGGCACCTCGGTGATCGACCCCGGCAGTGCGGCCGTCACCGGCTTCGACCACGTCGTCGCCCGCGACGCCCCGGCGGCACCGCCCGCCCTCGACCTGGCCGCCCACGCCCCCGCGCCGGCGGCGCGGCCGGTCGTCGGGGTGGTGCTCACGCACGGGCAGCACGAGTACGGGCGGGCGCGCCGGCACGACGTGGTGGCCAAGGAGGTGACCGGCTGGCTGCGCGGCAAGGACTGCGCGCGGCTGGAGCTGGAGACGCGGCTCGACATCCACGACTGGCGGCTGTGCGCCACGCCCGCGCAGCTCCAGTCCGTGCTGGTCCGCCTGGACCTGGTGGTCACCGACCGGCTGCACGGGCTGGTGCTCGCGCTGCGCGCCGGTACGCCCGCGCTGGCCGTGGACCCGGTCGAGGGCGGCGCGAAGGTGACCGCGCAGGCGCGTGCCTGCGACTGGCCCGCGCTGGTGTCCGCCGAACGGCTGGACGCGGCCGAGCTGGACCGCTGGTGGCAGTGGTGTCTCACCTCGGGCAGGGCGGCCGCGCGGCGGATCCGTGACGAGTTCGCGCAGGGCTTCGGGCGGGACGGGACCGAGGAGCTGGTGGCGGCGCTGCGGCGGGGTCGGGCCGGTT
>NZ_POTZ01000973.1 GCF_003236365.1 Streptomyces sp. NTH33 | reverse complement strand
CCCAGCCCCCGGCCGCACTGCCGCCCTCCGAACTGCCCGAGTACACCGCCCTGTGGGGCGGCGAGGACTTCCAGGCGGCCGTGGACGACGTCAAGGAGCGCATCCGTGCGGGCGAGGCCTTCCAGGTCGTCCCCTCGCAGCGCTTCGAGACGCCGTGCACGGCGAGTGCGCTGGACGTCTACCGGGTCCTGCGGGCCACCAACCCCTCGCCGTACATGTATCTCCTCCGCTTCGACGGGTTCGACGTCGTCGGCTCCTCCCCCGAGGCCCTGGTGAAGGTCGAGGACGGGCGGGCCATGGTGCACCCCATCGCCGGCACCCGGCCGCGCGGCGCCACCCCGCAGGAGGACCAGGCCCTCGCCGAGGAACTGCTCGCCGACCCCAAGGAACGCGCCGAGCACCTGATGCTCGTCGACCTCGGGCGCAACGACCTGGGCCGGGTCTGCGAACCGGGCTCCGTCGAGGTCGTCGACTTCATGTCGATCGAGCGCTACTCGCACGTGATGCACATCGTCTCCACCGTGACCGGGCGGGTCGCGGCGGGCCGTACCGCCTTCGACGTGCTCACCGCCTGCTTCCCGGCCGGCACCCTGTCCGGCGCGCCGAAGCCGCGCGCGATGCAGATCATCGACGAACTCGAGCCGTCCCGGCGCGGGCTGTACGGCGGCTGCGTCGGCTACCTGGACTTCGCCGGCGACTCCGACACCGCCATCGCCATCCGCACCGCCCTGCTGCGCGACGGCACGGCCTACGTCCAGGCGGGCGCCGGCGTCGTCGCCGACTCCGACCCGGTCGCCGAGGACACCGAGTGCCGCAACAAGGCGGCGGCCGTGCTGCGCGCGGTCCACACCGCCAACCGGCTCGGGCAGGAGGGCCTTTCTCACGTCCCCCGCGTGAACCCCGGGTGACGCCGCGCCCGGGGCTCACGCGATAGTGGAGTACGTGACTGCTGCACCCCCCTCCCG
>NZ_POTZ01000972.1 GCF_003236365.1 Streptomyces sp. NTH33 | reverse complement strand
GTCGTAGGGGGCGGGGACCCGGATCGGGGCGATCTGCGGGGTGCCCCGTTCCGCCACGAGCGAGTCGTAGATCGGGGTGTCCGGGAAAGAGGCGGAGTAGTAGCCGCCGCCATAGGAGGAGCGGGGGGAGGTCATGGCCATAAGTTAAGCCCACGATGTGCGGATTGGGGAGACCGATAAGAGGGTTGTTTCCCGTGTCGGCGGTGACGTGAAGTCACTAATGCGAGTGAACTTGGACAAGTAGGGTGGCGCGCAGAGCGTACTTCTTGTAGAGGCCGAGTTCCGGGACGGTTACCGGCAGTTGACCAGGAGTGTTCCGGTCCTCCTCGTGGGAGACTGCCGGGACACGGCCTGGCCGACACACGAGGGGGCAAGCATGTCCATGCCGAAGGGGTCGAACACGCCGGTGCCTGTCACGGCCCTGCGCGTCGAGGTGGGCTGGCGGTCGGGACCCGGCGTCCCGGACGCGGACGCCTCGGCGCTGCTGCTGGCGGGCGGCAAGGTCCGCTCGGACGCGGACTTCGTCTTCTACAACCAGCCCGCACACCCCTCCGGCGCGGTCCGGCACGAGGGCAGGCGCACCGCCGGCGACCGGGTCACCGACACGTTGCTCGTCGACCTCACGCGCGTGGAGCCCGCGGTCGAGACCGTGGTGCTGGCCGCCTCGGCGGACGGCGGAACCTTCGGCCAGGTGCCCGGCCTGTACGTCGAGGTGCGGGACGCCGCCAGGGACACGGTGACCGCGCGCTTCGACAGCACGGGCGCGAGCGTGGAGACGGCGTTCGTGCTGGGCGAGTTCTACCGCCGTCAGGGCGCCTGGAAGTTCCGTGCCGTGGGCCAGGGCTACAGCAGCGGCCTGGAAGGCCTGGCCACGGACTTCGGCATCACGGTGGACGAGCCGCAGCGCGCGCCGCAGTCCCCGGCGGGAGCCCCGCAGCCACCGCTCCCGGCCGGACCTCCCGTGC
>NZ_POTZ01000971.1 GCF_003236365.1 Streptomyces sp. NTH33 | reverse complement strand
GTTGTGGGGTCGGGGCCGTGGGGGGTGCGTCCAGCCCGCCGCGCACGGGCGTACTGCTGTGGGCTGCCACGGCTGGACCGGGCAGAGACGAAGTATGCGGCGGGCTGCGGACGCGCCCCCACGGCCCCTTCCGCCGTCGCGCGGGTGCGGGTACCGCGTCGCGCGGGTGAGGGCGGTTGCGCCTGCCTGCGCGGGTGAGCGCGCCCTCCCCCGCAGTGCGGTCCCAGGTGCCTACTCTCCTCGTTCCGCCAGGTGCCTCTCGACCGTCTCCACCTTGGTCGTGAGGCCGTCCGTCACGCCGGGGCGGATGTCCGCCTTGAGGACCAGGGAGACGCGCGGAGCGCGTGCCTCCACCGCTGCCACGGCGCGTTTCACGACGTCCATGACCTCGTCCCAGTCGCCCTCGACGGACGTGAACATCGCGTCGGTGCGGTGGGGGAGGCCGGACTCGCGGACGACCCGGACCGCGTCGGCGACGTACTCCCCCACGTCCTCGCCGACGCCCAGCGGCGTCACGGAGAAGGCGACGATCATGCGTTCACGACCCCTTCGCGGCGGGCGCGGGAGGCGATCACCGCGTCCTCGGCCTCACGCTTGAGCCTGCGCTCGGCGAAGAAGCCGCCGGCCGGCAGGACCGAGAGGGCGAAGTAGAGGGCGGCGGTCTTGAGCGGCCACTTCGCCCGGTTCCACGCGTCGGCCCAGAAGACCACGTACAGGATGAACAGGAAGGCGTGGACCCAGCCCATCGTGCGCACCGCGTCGAAGTCCGTGGTCCGCTTCAGGACCGAGCAGACCAGGAGCAGGAGGAAGGAGACCGCCTCGGGGCCGGAGACCAGGCGGAGGCGGCGGAGGGCGGTGGCGGTCTTGATGTCCACGGGTCACCTTCGGTGAGAGACGGGCTGACATGGCTTGTGAATGTGAGCACAAGCGTTCGTCCATTGTGGCAAACCGTCGGGCGGGGGCCGGGAG
>NZ_POTZ01000970.1 GCF_003236365.1 Streptomyces sp. NTH33 | reverse complement strand
CCCGTCGCCCGACCACCACCCCTCACGGAGCGGCTTCGCCGCGCCCCTCCTGGTTCGACCACGCCGACCGCCTTGCCGCCCTGGACGAGGAGGCGTGGGGGAGACTGCGACTCGGCCCCGGCTGGACGACGCGTGCCACGGCCGGGGACGACGAGGAGGTACGGACGCCGTGAGCCAGACCGTCGACCGCGCGCTGAGCATCCTGCCGCTGCTCGCCGAGGGCCCCGCCGACCTCGGGCGGGTCGCCGACCGGCTCGGCGTGCACAAGTCCACCGCCCTGCGGCTGCTGCGCACCCTCCACGAGCACGGCCTGGTCTACCGCCAGTCCGACCAGCGCTACCGGCTCGGCGCCCGGCTCTTCGCCCTCGCCCAGGAGGCGATGGAGAGCCTCGACGTCCGCGAGATCGCCCACCCCCACCTCGTACGCCTCAACGAGACGTGCGGGCACACCGTGCACCTCGCCGTGTACGAGGACGGCGAGGTCCTCTACCTCGACAAGGTGGACAGCCGCTACCCGGTGCGCATGTACTCCCGGATCGGCAAGCCGGTCGCCCTCACCGTCGCTGCCGTGGCCAAGCTGCTGCTCGCCGACCTGCCCGAGGCCGAGCGGCGCGCGGTCGCGGAGCGGCTCGACTACCCCATGTACACGGCCCGTTCGACGCCGAACGCCGCCGCCTTCCTCAAGGAGCTGGCGACGGTGCGCGAGCAGGGCTGGGCCACCGACCTCGGCGGTCACGAGGAGTCCATCAACTGCGTCGCCGCGCCCGTCCGCGGCGCCGACGGCCGGGTGGTCGCCGCGATGTCGGTCTCCGCGCCGAACGTCGTCGTCACCGCCGGTGAACTCCTCACCCTGCTCCCGCTGGTGCGCCGCACCGCCGACGCGATCAGCGCCGAGTACTCCGGAAGAACGCCAGTGAAAGGCACCGCCGAATGACCGAGAAGACCGCGCTCACCCCCAGGACCCACACCAC
>NZ_POTZ01000096.1 GCF_003236365.1 Streptomyces sp. NTH33 | reverse complement strand
GGAGCTGGCCCTTCAGGGGACCCCACTCGTTGGGGTCGGGGACGCCCGGGGGCAGCATCTGGCGGCGCTTGGGACCGCCGTGATCCGAGTCCCCCGGCTCCTTCGCCCCCGGCCAGGCCTTGGCGACGCGGGCGGCCAGGACGAAGTCCTTGCGCAGGGGGTGGCCCTCGAAGGTCTCCGGCAGGAGGAGGTGGTCCAGGGCGGGGTGGCCCTCGAAGCCGACCCCGAACATCTCGTGCGTCTCGCGCTCGTGCCAGGCCGCGCCCGCGTAGACGTCGACCGCGGTGGGCAGCACCGGCGCCTCGTGCGGGACCGTCGTGCGCAGCAGCAGGCGCCGTACCGGGGCGAGGGCGACGACGTGGGCCGAGACACGGAAGCCCGTGCCCGGTTCGTCGACCGCGCTCAGCCAGTCGAAGTAGGTGCAGCCCAGCTCGTCGCGGGCGGTCAGCAGCGCGGGCACCCACGCGGTGGGCGGCACGTCCACCGTGAGGACCTCGTAGGACTCCTCGGCCGTGGCACCGGCGCCGAACAGCTCCTCGGCGGGTGCGGGCAGCCAGCCGACAGCGGCACCGCTCATCGCGCGTCCCCCTCACCGGCGGTTCCGGCGGCCGGCGGCCTCACCAGCCCGCTGCGCAGCGCCGCCGTCGAGGGACGCGCCGCCTCGACCCCGTACCGCTCCCCCAGCGACTCCCGCGCGATCTTCTCCTGGAGCTTCAGGATCCCCTGGAGCAGCGCCTCCGGGCGCGGCGGGCAGCCGGGGACGTAGACGTCCACCGGGATGATCTGGTCGACGCCCTTGGTGACGGAGTACGAGTCCCAGTACGGGCCGCCGCAGTTGGAGCAGGCGCCGAAGGAGATGACGTACTTCGGCTCGGGCATCTGCTCGTACAGGCGCTTGACCGCCGGGGCCATCTTGTCCGTGACCGTGCCGGACACCACCATCAGGTCGGCCTGGCGCGGCCCGGGCGCGAACGGGATCACGCCGAGCCGGATGAAGTCGTGCCGGGCCATCGACGCGGCGATGAACTCGATCGCGCAGCAGGCGAGGCCGAAGTTGAAGACCCACAGCGAGTAGCGGCGGCCCCAGTTCAGGACGACCTTCATCGGCTCGGGAGCCAGCCGGGCGAGCGCGCCCAGCCTCTTCGGCTCCGGCAGCGGAACGGGCTCGGGGTTCACGTCCATGCCAGGACGCCCTTCTTGTATGCGTACAGCAGGCCCACGGTCAGGAAGCCGAGGAAGACGAACATCTCCACGAGCGTCGTCGCGCCGTAGCCGGGGGCGGCGAAGACCGTCGCCCAGGGGAACAGGAAGATCGAGTCGACGGCGAAGACGACGTACAGGAAGGCGTAGACGTAGTAGCGGACCTGGGTGTGCGCCCAGCCCTCGCCGACGGGGTCGACACCGCACTCGTACGTCAGCAGTTTCTCCGGGGTGGGGACCACCGGGCGCAGCAGCCGGCCCGCGCCGAAGGCGACCGCGACGAACAGCACGCCCACGACGGCGAGCAGTCCGACGACCGAATAGGACTGGAAGTAGTCCGCCGCGACGACGGCGGTCGACCCCCGCAACGTCTCCCGCACCGTCCGTCCCCTCGCTCCCTGGCCCTGTCGGCCCTGTCGGCCCTGTCGGCCCTGTCTTCTGGTCCTGTGTTCGACGATTTGTACGCACGGGAGTCTAGGCCCTGATAAGGGGACGGTAAGCAGCCCGTCGCCCCGTGGGATGCGGGGGTGGGGTTTTCCCCCGCCGGGCAGGGCGGCCGACCTCATGGCGCCCTCGCGCGCCGCACGGCACGCTGACCCGTATGACCGCACGCATCTCCGCCGCCGATCCGGCGGCAGACGGCGCCGAGGACCGGCTGCCCCCGGCTCGTCTCGCCTACGACCTGCCCACCTGGAAGGAGATCACGCATCTCCTGGCGAACCTGCCGGTGTCGCTGTTCGGCTTCGTGTATGTGGTGTCGGTGCTGTTCACCGGCGCCGCGCTGACGCTGAACGTGATCGGCTTCCCGTTGCTGGCGGCCGGGCTGATGGGCACGCGGCAGCTGGGCAGGCTGGAGCGGGCGCGGGCCCGGGCGCTGCTCGGGGTGCGGATCGAGGAGCCGAGCCCGCTGCCGCTGCTCCGCACGAAGGGGCTGCCCAACCGGCTCTGGACGGCGCTGAAGGACCCGGTGGGCTGGCGCACGGCGCTGTACCACTTCATGCGGATGCCCTGGGGGGTGCTCACCTTCACGGTCACGCTGGTCTCGCTCTTCGTGCTCTGGCCGGTGCTGCCGTTCCTCGCGCGGGGCATGGCGAACGTGGACCGGGCGATGGTGCGCGCCCTGCTCTCGCCCTCCGACGAGCTGGAGCGGCGGATCGCCGAACTGGAGTCCGACCGGGGTGTCGTGGTCGACACGGCCGCCGCCGACCTGCGGCGCATCGAGCGCGACCTGCACGACGGCGCGCAGGCCCGGCTGGTCAACCTGGCCATGGGGCTCGGCCTGGCCAAGGAGAAGCTGCTGGAGGGCCGGGCCGACGAGCACGTCGCCGCGATGGTCGAGGAGGCGCACGGCGAGGTGAAGCTCGCGCTGCAGGAGCTGCGCGACCTGGCCCGCGGCATCCACCCCGCCGTACTGACCGACCGCGGCCTGGACGCGGCCCTGTCCTCGGTCGCCTCGCGCTGCACCGTGCCGGTGAAGGTGACGGCCGACCTGGGCGCCCGCCCGGCGCCGGCGATCGAGGGCATCGCCTACTTCACCGTCTCCGAGCTGCTGCAGAACGTCAGCAAGCACAGCGGGGCCCGGTCCGCCTCCGTCGACGTGTGGCGGGCCGAGGACCAGCTGCTGATCCAGGTGTGGGACGACGGGCACGGTGGCGCCCGGATGGACGGCGGGACGGGGATGCGCGGCCTGGCCGAGCGGCTGGACGCGGTCGACGGCCTGTTCGTCGTCGACTCGCCGCCGGGCGGCCCGACGACGGTCACGGCGGAACTGCCGTGGCGGGACCGCACGGACGGCCCCGGCGCGGGCGCCCCCGACCGGGGGTAGGGAAAACCCCCCGCCCGAGACGCCGACGCACTCCATGGTCCCGCCCCCCGCGGCCGAGCAGGCTGGAAGCAGGGCGGGACAGCCGCAGAAGACGAGCCGCAGGACGCACAGCACGACGAGGGGAACGGGACGACGCCGATGGCCACCCAGTACGGACCGCAGTACGGACCGGGGTACGGGCAGAGGTACGGGCCCGACAGCGGGGACGGGTTCCACGACGACGGCACCGGCCGGCGGCGGCACCTGCTGCCTGCCGGGCTGCGGGCGCCGTTCGAGGCGCGCAGCTGGCGCGAGTTCGGATACGTGCTGCTGAGCCTGCCGATCGGCATCATGCTCTTCACGTACGCCGTCACGATGGTGTCGCTGGGCGTGGGCCTGCTGGTGACGTTCTTCGGTGTCCCGGTGCTGGCGGCGGCGCTGGCCGGCTGCCGCCTGTTCGGCATGCTGGAGCGCGCGCGGGCGCGCGGTCTGCTCGGTCTGGAGGTGGCCGAGCCGGAGCCGCTGCGGACGAAGGAGCCGGGCGTCCTGGCCTGGACGGGGAGCCTGCTGAAGAGCGGCAGCTCCTGGCGGGCCCTGCTCTACGCCGCGCTGCAGTTCCCGTGGGCGGTGTTCTCCTTCTCGGTCGCGCTGACCTTCTGGACGCTGGGCTGGGGGCTGCTGACGTACCCGCTGTGGTTCTGGGTCTTCCCGATGTGGGCCGGCCAGGGCGGCATCCAGCTCTACGGCGACGGGCAGCACGGGATCTACCTCGACAACCCGTTCGAAATCACGGTGACCGCTCTGGTGGGGCTGCTGTTCACGCTGGCCACGCCGTGGATCGTGCGGGCGCTGACGACGGTGGACCGGGTGCTGGTGCACGGGCTGCTCGGGCCGTCGCGGCTGTCGGCGCGGGTGGTGGAGCTGGAGTCGGACCGGGGCGTCGTGGTCGACACGGCCGCCGCCGACCTGCGGCGCATCGAGCGCGACCTGCACGACGGCGCGCAGGCCCGGCTGGTGGCGCTGGCGATGGATCTGGGGCTGGCGAAGGAGAAGCTGGCGGAGGACCCGCGGGCGGCGGCGCGGATGGTGGACGAGGCGCACGGCGAGGTGAAGACCGCGCTGCAGGAGCTGCGCGACCTGGCCCGCGGCATCCACCCCGCCGTACTGACCGACCGCGGCCTGGACGCGGCCCTGTCCTCGGTCGCCTCGCGCTGCACCGTGCCGGTGCGGGTGGAGGTGGACCTGGCGGAGCGGCCGGCGCCGGCGATCGAGGGCATCGCCTACTTCACCGTCTCCGAGCTGCTGCAGAACATCAGCAAGCACAGCCGGGCGCGGTCCGCCTCCGTCGACGTGTGGCGGGCGGAGGACCGGCTGATGCTGCAGGTCGTGGACGACGGGGTCGGCGGTGCGGACCCGTCCGAGGGGTCGGGCCTGGCGGGGCTGGCCGAGCGGCTGGACGCGGTGGACGGGATCCTGGTCGTCGACTCGCCCGCCGGCGGGCCCACCCGGGTAACGGCGGAGCTGCCCTGGCGGCGCTGAGCGCACCGCGGGTCCGGTTCCTTCGACGTGCGGCCTGCCGGCCGCGGCCACCCGGCCGCGGCCGGCAGGCCGAAACATGTGGCCGGCAGGCCGAAACATGCGGTCAAACGTGCAGTCACCTCCCCCACTTCCCGTGCCCCGGGCGCGGCAGGGTCCGAATGCTGGAATGCTGGACCATGTCGTAGGCAACGACCGATGAGCGGGGCTGTGGGGGGCCGAGGATCGTGGAGGACAGGGTGCGGGTGGTCATCGCCGAGGATTCAGTGCTGCTCAGGGAGGGCCTGACCCGGCTGCTGACCGACCGCGGGCACGAGGTCGTCGCGGGTGTCGGCGACGCCGAGGCGCTGATCAAGACCATCACGGAGCTGCACGACCAGTCGGCGCTGCCCGACGTCGTCGTGGCGGACGTACGGATGCCGCCGACGCACACCGACGAGGGGGTGCGGGCCGCGGTGCAGCTGCGCAAGGCGCACCCGGGACTGGGTGTGCTGGTGCTGTCGCAGTACGTGGAGGAGCGGTACGCCACCGAGCTGCTGGCCGGTTCCAGTCGAGGGGTGGGCTACCTGCTCAAGGACCGGGTGGCCGAGGTCCGGGAGTTCGTGGACGCGGTGGTGCGGGTCGCCGGGGGCGGTACGGCCCTGGACCCGGAGGTGGTCGCCCAGCTGCTCGGGCGCAGCCGCAAGCAGGACGTGCTGGCCGGGCTCACCCCGCGGGAGCGGGAGGTGCTGGGCCTGATGGCCGAGGGGCGGACGAACTCGGCGATCGCCCGTCAGCTGGTGGTGAGCGACGGCGCGGTCGAGAAGCACGTCAGCAACATCTTCCTGAAGCTCGGGCTGTCCCCGAGCGACGGGGACCACCGGCGTGTTCTGGCCGTCCTCACCTACCTGAACTCATGATCGTCCGACACTGTGCCGAGCGGACCGGACCGTCTCAGCAATGCGTCCAGTATGCGAACGGTACAGGGAAGGTGACCCTGACCGACGTAGGGTTGGCACCGGGAAGGTCTTCGGGAAGGCCGCTCCCGCACAGCCGCCTCGAGGGAGGTCCAGTTCAGTGACCAGCCAGGTCAGCAGTCCAGCGGAACAGGCCGACGGAGCCGTCGTGGGAGAACAGCGCAAAGCGGCCGGGACGAAGGACGTCCGCCGTCTGGACCGGGTGATCATCCGGTTCGCGGGTGACTCGGGTGACGGCATGCAGCTCACCGGTGACCGGTTCACGTCGGAGACGGCGTCGTTCGGCAACGACCTGTCGACCCTGCCGAACTTCCCGGCCGAGATCCGGGCCCCCGCCGGGACCCTGCCGGGCGTGTCCTCCTTCCAGCTGCACTTCGCCGACCACGACATCCTCACCCCGGGCGACGCGCCGAACGTGCTGGTGGCGATGAACCCGGCGGCGCTGAAGGCGAACATCGGCGATCTGCCGCGCGGCGCGGAGATCATCGTCAACACCGACGAGTTCACCAAGCGCGCGATGGCGAAGGTCGGCTACGACGCCTCCCCGCTTCAGGACGGCTCGCTGGACGGCTACCACCTGCACCCGGTGCCGCTGACCACGCTGACGGTGGAGGCGCTGAAGGAGTTCGACCTGTCCCGCAAGGAGGCCGAGCGCAGCAAGAACATGTTCGCGCTGGGCCTGCTGAGCTGGATGTACCACCGGCCCACCGAGGGCACCGAGAAGTTCCTGAGGAAGAAGTTCGCCAAGAAGCCGGACATCGCGGCCGCCAACATCGCCGCCTTCCGGGCGGGCTGGAACTTCGGCGAGACGACGGAGGACTTCGCGGTCTCCTACGAGGTCGTCCCGGCCACCAAGGCCTTCCCCGTCGGCACCTACCGGAACATCTCCGGGAACCTGGCCCTGGCCTACGGCCTCATTGCCGCCTCGCGGCAGGCGGACCTGCCGCTGTACCTGGGCTCGTACCCGATCACCCCGGCCTCGGACATCCTGCACGAGCTGTCCCGGCACAAGAACTTCGGCGTGCGGACCTTCCAGGCCGAGGACGAGATCGCCGGCATCGGCGCGGCGCTGGGCGCGGCCTTCGGCGGCTCCCTCGCCGTGACCACCACCTCGGGTCCGGGTGTGGCACTGAAGTCGGAGACCATCGGCCTGGCGGTGTCCCTGGAGCTGCCGCTGCTGGTCGTCGACATCCAGCGCGGCGGACCGTCCACCGGCCTGCCGACCAAGACCGAGCAGGCCGACCTGCTGCAGGCGATGTACGGCCGCAACGGCGAGGCCCCGGTCCCGGTGGTCGCCCCCCGCACCCCGGCCGACTGCTTCGACGCCGCCCTGGACGCGGCCCGGATCGCGCTGACGTACCGCACCCCGGTGTTCCTGCTCTCCGACGGCTACCTGGCCAACGGCTCCGAGCCGTGGCGCATCCCCGAGCTGGACGAACTGCCGGACCTCACCGTGCAGTTCGCGCAGGGCCCCAACCACACCCTGGCCGACGGCACCGAGGTGTTCCGGCCGTACAAGCGGGATGCGAAGACGCTGGCCCGGCCGTGGGCGGTCCCGGGCACGCCGGGCCTGGAGCACCGCATCGGCGGCATCGAGAAGCAGGACGGCACGGGCAACATCTCCTACGACCCCGCCAACCACGACTTCATGGTCCGCACCCGGCAGGCCAAGGTCGACGGCATCGAGGTCCCGGACGTGGAGGTCGACGACCCCACCGGGGCACGCACCCTGGTGCTCGGCTGGGGCTCCACGTACGGCCCGATCACGGCGGCGGTGCGCCGGCTGCGCGCGGCCGGGGAGTCCATCGCGCAGGCCCATCTGCGCCACCTCAACCCCTTCCCGAAGAACCTCGGCGCGGTGCTGCAGGCGTACGACAAGGTGGTGATCCCCGAGATGAACCTCGGGCAGCTCGCCACGCTGGTGCGGGCGAAGTACCTGGTGGACGCGCATTCGTACAACCAGGTCAACGGCATGCCGTTCAAGGCCGAACAGCTCGCCACGGCTCTGAAGGAGGCCATCGATGGCTGAGACGTCTACGGAAGGCAGGAGCACGGTCGAGGCGCTCTCCCTGGTGCCGAAGGCCGAGGCCAGGCAGTCCATGAAGGACTTCAAGTCCGACCAGGAAGTGCGCTGGTGCCCCGGCTGTGGCGACTACGCGATCCTCGCGGCCGTCCAGGGCTTCATGCCGGAGCTGGGGCTGGCCCGGGAGAACATCGTCTTCGTCTCCGGCATCGGCTGCTCCTCCCGCTTCCCGTACTACATGAACACCTACGGGATGCACTCCATCCACGGCCGTGCCCCCGCCATCGCCACCGGCCTGGCGACCTCGCGGCGCGACCTGAGCGTGTGGGTGGTGACCGGTGACGGCGACGCGCTGTCCATCGGCGGCAACCACCTCATCCACGCCCTGCGCCGCAACGTCAACCTCAAGATCCTGCTGTTCAACAACCGGATCTACGGCCTGACCAAGGGCCAGTACAGCCCGACCTCCGAGGTCGGCAAGATCACCAAGTCGACGCCGATGGGCTCGCTGGACGCGCCCTTCAACCCCGTCTCGCTGGCGATCGGCGCGGAGGCGTCCTTCGTGGCGCGGACGATCGACTCCGACCGCAAGCACCTGACCGAGGTGCTGCGCCAGGCCGCCGCCCACCCCGGCACGGCGCTGATCGAGATCTACCAGAACTGCAACATCTTCAACGACGGCGCCTTCGACGCCCTCAAGGACCGCCAGCAGGCCCAGGAGGCCCTGATCCGCCTCGAGCACGGACAGCCGATCCGCTTCGGCGCGGACAACGAGCGCGGTGTCGTACGGGACGCGGCCACCGGCGACCTGAAGATCGTCGACGTCACCCCGGAGAACGCCTCCGAGATCCTCGTCCACGACGCCCACGCGGCCTCGCCGACCACGGCCTTCGCACTGTCCCGGCTCGCCGACCCGGACACCCTGCACCACACGCCGATCGGTGTGCTCCGCTCCGTCGACCGCCCGGTGTACGACGCCGCGATGGCCGACCAGCTGGACACGGCGATCGAGCAGCGCGGCAAGGGAGACCTGGCGGCGCTGCTGGCCGGCGGGGACACCTGGACCGTCGTCGGCTGAGTACGCCGCCTCCCTCCGAGTGCGCCGGGCGCCCCCGCCTGTCATGACCGTATTGCAGTACGGGTATGACAGGCGGGGGCGCCCGGCGTTACCTTCGTGCGTGCCGCACGGCACGCGGCCAAGGCATCGAAGGAGGATCTCTTGAGCGAGAAGCCGAGGGGTGAACGGCGCACAGGACTGCTGAACGGCATCGCCGCCTACGGGATGTGGGGCATCGTCCCCCTCTTCTGGCCGCTGCTCAAGCCCGCCGGGGCGGTCGAGATCCTCGCCCAGCGCATGGTGTGGTCCCTCGCCTTCGTCGCCGCCGCGCTGCTCGTCGTACGCCGCTGGGCCTGGGCCGGCGAACTGCTGCGGCAGCCGCGCAGGCTGGGCCTCGTCACGGTCGCCGCCGCGGTGATCACCGTCAACTGGGGCGTCTACATCTGGTCCGTGAACAGCGGGCACGTCGTCGAGGCCTCCCTCGGCTACTTCATCAACCCGCTGGTCACCATCGCGATGGGCGTGCTGCTCCTCAAGGAACGGCTGCGGCCCGTGCAGTGGGCGGCGGTCGGCATCGGCGCCGCCGCCGTCGTGGTGCTGACCATCGGCTACGGCCGCCCGCCGTGGATCTCCCTGTGCCTGGCCTTCTCCTTCGCCACCTACGGTCTGGTGAAGAAGAAGGTCAACCTCGGCGGCGTCGAGTCGCTGGCCGCCGAGGCCGCCGTCCAGTTCCTTCCCGCCCTGGCCTACCTGCTGTGGCTGAGCGCCCAGGGCCGCTCCACCTTCGCCACCGAGGGCGCCGGGCACGCCGCCCTGCTCGCCTCCACGGGCATCGTCACCGCCCTGCCCCTGGTCTGCTTCGGCGCGGCCGCGATACGGGTGCCGCTCTCCACCCTGGGCCTGCTGCAGTACATGGCCCCGGTCCTCCAGTTCCTGCTGGGCATCGTCTACTTCCACGAGTCCATGCCCGCCGAGCGCTGGGCCGGATTCGCCCTGGTCTGGCTGGCCCTGACCCTCCTGACCTGGGACGGCCTGCGCACGGTCCGGCAGGCGGCAATGCTCAGGGCCCGGCTCGGGGCTCCCCGGGCGGCGGCGGTGGCGAGCGTGGACCCGGTGGACGCGTAGGCGTCGCCGCGAGGCCCGGATCCGGGTGCCGTACACGGTGAGCCGGGAGACGAAAAGCGACCGGACCGCCGGCCGTCAGCCGATATAACTGGTACATGACACAGCCGTCCACGGCCTCCACGCCCGCCCCGCTGCACTGGAAGCTCGTCATCGACTCCACCGACCCGCACGCGCAGGCCGACTTCTGGGCCGCCGCGCTGCACTACGAGGTGGAGGACAACAGCGCGTTCGTCGAGCGGCTGCTGGAGTCCGGGGCGCTGCCGGGCGAGGCCACTGTCGAGTTCCACGGCCGCCCGGCCTTCCGGGACCTGATCGCCGTACGGCACCCCGACGACCCGTACGACCCCGAGCGCGGCACGGGTCTGGGCAGGCGGCTGCTGTTCCAGCGGGTGCCGGAGGCCAAGGCCGGCAAGAACCGGCTCCACCTCGACCTGCATCCCGGCGAGGGCCGGCGCGCGGACGAGGTGGAGCGGCTGAAGGCACTCGGCGCGAGCGTGCTGCGGGCCCGTGCGGCGAGGCGGCCCATGCGGGTGCGGGCGGAGTGCAGTTGTTCCATGTCGTCGGCGGCGGGGCCGTCCTCGATGGTGAGTTCGGTCCACAGACCGATCAGGTCGCGGCCGAGGCGCAGGCCCTGCTCGGGGTCGCGGACCGCGCGCCAGGCGGTGGCCGCGCTCTGGATGTCGCCGTAGGCGGCCTCCGCGTCGCGGTTGCGGTGGTGGATGCGGGCGAGGTCGATGCAGAGGCGGAAGGAACGGAGCGGGTCGCCTGCCAGGTAGGCGATGTAGGCGGTCAGTTCGCGCAGGCGCAGCACCTCGGGGTGGTCCGGGCCGAGTGTGCCGGAGGCCTGCGCCACGGTGCGTTCCGCGACCGTCGCCGCCTCGCCGATACGGCCCCCCTTCACGGCCTCGTTGATCCGCGCCAGGGGTTCGGCGAGCAGGACGGCGCCTGTCCCGCCGGCCGCTGTCCTGGAGTCCTCGCCGAGCACGGCCTCGGCGACGGCGTCGAAACCGCGGGCGGTGGCGGGCTCGCGGCTCAGTCGGGACATGGGCTCCCCCGCTCGGGTGAGTGCCCTCCGGTCGTACGCATACTGCCGAGTCTCGCCGCCCGCCTGCCCTGCCCACGTCACCGCGGCGTCACAGACTCGCACCAGGAACCGGTGGCCGACGCCGTCACGAGGGCCGGTCCTTACGCGGTGATGTCCTTGGCCGTGAACCGTGCCCAGGCCGCCGAGCCGAATACCGCCGCGTACAGGGCCTGCAGCTGAAGGTTCTTCACCAGGCCGTCCCAGTAGACCGGCTCGCGCATGAGGTCGGCGAAGGACAGCCAGTAGTGGGAGAAGAGGTACGGCTGGATCGCGTGGAGTTGGGGGATCTGGTCGAGGATCTGGACGGTGATCAGTAGGCCCACGGTCGTGGCCATCGCCGCGATGCCGCTGTTGGTCAGCGTCGAGACGAACAGGCCGAGGGCGGCGAGACCGGCCAGGGACACGGCGACGACGAGGGCGATCAGCAGCGCCCGGCCCAGGCCCTCGGCGAAGCCGATCCGCGTGCCGGAGATGGTCGTCAGATCGCCGAGCGGGAAGAGCAGGGCGCCCACGGCGAGCGCCGAGACGGCGACCACGAGGGTGGCGACCAGGCAGAACGCCATCGTCGTGGCGTATTTGGTCAGCAACAGGCGGGTGCGGCCGGCCGGGGCGACCAGCAGATAACGCAGGGTGCCCGCGCTCGCCTCCCCGGCGATCGCGTCGCCCGCGATCACGCCGACGGCCATCGGCAGGAAGAACGGCAGGGTGGCGGCCAGCGCGGTGAAGACCAGGAACAGTCCGTTGTTGGTGATCTGCGTGATGAACGCCGGTCCCTCACCGCCTCCCCCGTGGCCCATCGACGAGCCGCCGCCCGTCTCGATCCTGACGGCCACTCCGACCAGGACCGGCACGGCGGCCAGCACGCCCAGCAGGGCGAGGGTGCGCCAGCGCCGGAAGGTGGTGGCCAGCTCGCTGCGCAGCAGCCCGAAGGTCCACAGCGGGCCCGGGGCGCGTACGACGGCCTCAGCCCGCGACATCGAAGCCCTCCCCCGTGAGTGCCACGAACGCGTCCTCCAGCGAGGCCCGTTCGAGCCCGAGACCACGGACCCGGACGCCCGCCGTCACCAGCGCGGCGGTCACCTCGGCGAGGTCGCGCTCCGGCGGGTCGCCGGTCACCCGGTCCTCGTCGACGACGACATCGCCGACGCCTTGTTCCTTCAGCACCCGGGCCGCCTCCCCGGTGTCCGGCGTGGTCACCACCAGCCGGCCGCGCGCACCGGCGGCCAGCTCGGCCACCGCGCCCTGGGTGACCAGCCGGCCCCGGGTCATGACGGCCGCGTGGGTGCACACCTGCTCGATCTCGTCCAGCAGGTGGGAGGAGAGGAAGACGGTCGTGCCGTCGGAGGCCAGCTCCCGCACCAGGGAGCGGATCTCGCGCATGCCCTGCGGGTCGAGGCCGTTGGTCGGCTCGTCCAGGACGAGCAGCTCGCGCGGCTGGAGCAGGGCCGCGGCCAGGCCGAGGCGCTGTTTCATGCCCAGGGAGTACGCCCTTGCCTTCTTGCCCGCGGCCGCCGTCAGGCCCACCCGGTCCAGCGCGGCGGCGACCCGGACGCGCCGGGTGCGGGGGTCGGCGGTCGGGTCGGCGGCGTCGTGGCGCAGCAGGTTGTCCCGGCCGGTCAGGAAGCCGTACAGGGCCGGGCCCTCGATGAGCGCGCCGACCCGGGGCAGCACGGCGCGCGAGGACCGGGGCATGGCGTGCCCCAGCACCCGCGCCGTGCCGGAGGTGGGCTCGACGAGCCCCATCAGCATGCGGATGGTGGTGGTCTTGCCCGAGCCGTTCGGACCGAGGAAGCCGAAGACGCTGCCCGCCGGGACGGTCAGGTCGAGACCGTCGACGGCGAGCTGTCCGCCGCGGTAGCGCTTGGTGAGCCCGCGGGTGTGGATGACACCGTCGTCCCCTTCGTCCATCGGCTCCCTCGTTCCGTCGTGCCCGTCGGGTACGCACCGCGCGGCGTCACCGCCCGGTGTTCGCCGCCTTCACCAGCTCGTCCTTGGTGACGGCACCGACGTAGACCTTGCCGTCGTCCGTCATCAGGGCGTTGATCAGGCGGGTGGAGAAGACCGTGCCCTTGCCGAACTTGCCGGAGACGCGGTCGCCGAGCGAGCCGAGGAAGCCGCTCGGGTCGCCCTTGCCGGAGGACGACGGGATGCCGCCCTCGGCGCCGGAGCCGAACACGGCGACGGAGTTCCAGCCCTTGCCGAGGACCGTCGGGCCGCCGCTCGCGGCGAGGTCCTTCCGCGCCGGGCCGGTGTCCTTGCCCGCGCCCTTGCCCGCGTCCTTGCCGGTGTCCTTCTCCTCGGTGACCTTCGCTCCCTTGGGCGGGGTGAAGTCGAACGTGGCGGCGGCCGGCTTGGCGAAGCTGATCCGGGTGAAGCCCGCGTCCACGACGGCGGCGCCGCCGCTCGCCGGGGTGAGCGTGAACTTCAGCGGCAGCCCGGTCCCGGCGTCCACCGCGATGCTGATCGCACCGACCGTGGTGCCGGAGGCGTGCTTCGGCTTGACGACCAGCCGGTAGGCGTCGCGGCCGGCGACCCGCGCGGTGCCGTCGACGGTCACCGAGGTGGTGTCGTCGACCGACTTCAGGGCCTGGTCGGCGAAGTCCTCGGGCATGGCGGGCACTTCGGCCCTGTGCCTCTTGCCGCTGTCGGCCGCCGTGCCGTGGAAGACCTCGTTCGACCTGCTGTCGTAGCCCCAGACGTCCTTGCCGTTGTGGATGAGGCTGTACTCGGCCGCCTTCTCGATCAGCGAGACCTTCTGCCGGTCCTGGCCGTCGGCCGCGACGCGCAGGGTGTGCGTGCCGGAGGCCAGTTCGGTCAGCTTGGACGTCGGGTCGGCCGACGAACCCTCACCGCCCTTGCCGGCGCCGGAGATCAGACCGCTCTCCAGGCCGCCGAGGTCGGGCAGGCCCAGGTCGGTGCTGATCTTGACCGTGCCGGACATCCGCTGGACGTCCGACCGGGCGATTTTCTCGACGAGTTGCTGCGCGGTGATCTTCGGCAGGTCGGGGTCGCCGGAGTCGGCGAGTGCCGGGACGAGCCCGATGGTCGCCGCCGCCACCCCCACCACCGTGACCGGAACGACGTAGCGTACGGCCCTGCGCCGTCCCGGGTGCAGGCCGTCGGCCTCCCCGGCGCCCGTGTTGTCGTCGGATTCGTACGGTGCCATGTGTGCCCTACCTCCGTCGTCGGCGGCGGCTGTCCTTCGCACAGGGTCCACTCCGAGCCGCCATTCTCACCCAAACCGGTGAGGAGTGGTGTGGTCCGTGTATTCCATCTGACCAAATCGGCCACGAGGAAGCGTCAGCCTCCGGAGCCAACTCGTGTACGCCTGCGGTATGACACGAAAAGGGCGGCGCCTCCGTCACCCCGTAGGGGTCGGGGTGGAGAGCGCCACCCGAATGGAGCAGCCGGAGCCCCTGACCGGCCCCGTGCCCGGAACCGGCCCGGTCCGCCGGACAGGCCTAGCCGGCCCGGTGCACCACCGCGTCGCACAGGTCCGTCAGCGCGGCCTTCGCGGCGCACTCGCGCAGCGGAGCCAGCGCGGCCCGCGCCTCCTCGGCGTAGCGCACGGTGTCCCGGCGGGCCTGCTCCAGCGCCGGGTGCGTGCGCAGCGCCGCCAGTGCCTCGGCGTGCCGCGCGTCGTCGCTCAGGTCGGAGGCCAGCAGCTCGCACAGGGCGACGTCCTCGGCCAGTCCCATCCGGGCCGCGCGTTCACGCAGCCGCAGGACCGGCAGCGTGGCGATGCCCTCCCGCAGATCCGTGCCGGGCGTCTTGCCGGACTCGTGCGAGTCGGAGGCGATGTCCAGGACGTCGTCCGCGAGCTGGAAGGCGACGCCCAGCCGCTCGCCGTACTGCGTCAGCACGTCCACGACCGTCTCGTCGGCACCGGACATCATCGCGCCGAACCGGCACGACACCGCCACCAGCGACCCGGTCTTGCCGCCCAACACGTCCAGGTAGTGGTCGACCGGGTCCCGGCCGTCCTGCGGGCCCGCCGTCTCCAGGATCTGCCCGGTGACCAGCCGCTCGAACGCCACGGCCTGCACCCGGACCGCCTCCGGCCCGAGGTCGGCGAGGATCTGCGAGGCCCGGGCGAACAGGAAGTCGCCGGTCAGGACGGCCACGGAGTTGCCCCAGCGGGTGTTCGCGCTGGCCACTCCGCGGCGCACCGCCGCCTCGTCCATCACGTCGTCGTGGTACAACGTCGCCAGGTGGGTCAGTTCCACGACCACGGCCGACGGCACGATCCCCGGCGCGTACGGGTCTCCGAACTGGGCCGCGAGCATCACGAGCAGCGGGCGGAACCGCTTCCCGCCCGCCCTGACGAGGTGCTGGGCGGCCTCCGTGATGAAGGGGACCTCGCTCTTGGTGGCCTCGAGCAGCCCTTCCTCGACAGCCGCCAGCCCGGTCTGGACATCGGCTTCGAGAGCCTGGTCCCGTACGTTCAGCCCGAACGGCCCGACGACGGTCACGAGGGGTCTCCTGTCTGCTGGTGTCAGCTGGCGGTCACACGGCTTGTCGATAGGTCGCTGCCATCACTCAAGTCAGCGTATCCGGTCAAGTTTCGATCACCGATAGCGCCCACCGATACGGGTCAGGCGGCATCACCCGACGTGACCACCATCACGCGCCTGCCGCGCGGCCCGTACGGACGCTCACTCTTACGGCCCGATTCACCCCTATTGGTATTTCAATTCCCGTTGGCCGCAATTGCTCCTCGTGCCGTCAAACCGTGAATTGGGTCACGTCGGCCTTTCCGCTCGTTTCCCTCCGGTCGGTTTGATTTCGCCTTTGCCCGTATGCCAGTTGAGCCTTGGCGGACGCAAAGGATCAAGTACCTCATACCCCTTGGATCAAGGCCAATCGGGGTGATCCGTGAATCCGGCCCTTGTTCCGGACATGTGCTCTCGCATACGTTCCCGGCCGACGGGCGGACGCCGAATCCTGCCGCCGCCCGCGATCCCATCGACCGAGTCACGCACGGCAGGAGCGGGGGACCCAGGTAAGTCGCCGGGCCGGGCGCCGTACGTCCTGTGTCGTACGCCGCGCCGGAACGGCTCGGGGTGAAGCCGTGCCCTCAAGGGCGCGGCCGGGCACCTCCCCGCCCGAACCCGACAGCTCACCCCGCAGGCGACGGAGAGGAAATTCCCCATGCCTGCCAAGGGTCAGCACCACCGCTTCCGCATGTCCCGTGTCGTCCGCGCCCTCGCCGTCACCGGCACGGGCGCCGCCGTCCTCGCCGTTCCGCTCCTCGGTGCCACCAGCGCGTCCGCGGCGACTCCGGCCGGCGAGGCCACCGTCAGGACGGCCACGGGCATCGGCTACCCGAACAACCTCGACGGCTGGATCCGGGCCTCCCTGGAGGTCATGCGGAAGAACGGCATCCCGGGCACCTACAACGGCATCCACCGCAACGTCATGCGCGAGTCCTCCGGCAACCCGCGGGCCATCAACCTCTGGGACTCCAACGCGGCCAAGGGAATCCCGTCCAAGGGTCTGCTGCAGGTCATCGACCCGACCTTCCGGGCCTACCACGTCCCGGGAACCTCGTACGACATCTACGACCCGGTCGCGAACATCACCGCCGCCTGCAACTACGCGGCCAAGCGGTACGGCTCGATCGACAACGTCTCCGGCGCCTACTAGGCCTACTGGGCAAACAATCGTTCGAGGACGACGGCGATGCCGTCGTCCTCGTTCGACAGCGTGACCTCGTCCGCCACCGCCTTCAGCTCGGGATGGGCGTTGGCCATGGCGACGCCCCGGGCGGCCCACTGGAACATGGGGATGTCGTTGGGCATGTCGCCGAAGGCGAGGGCGCTCTCGCGGCCCAGCCCCAGGCGTTCGGCGGCCAGCGCCAGCCCGGTCGCCTTGGTGATGCCGCACGGCTGGAGCTCGACGGTCCCCGGGCCCGACATGGTGACCGTGGCCAGGGAGCCCACCACGCCGCGCGCCGCCACCGCCAACTCGTCGTCGGACAGCACGGGATGGCGTAGCAGCACCTTGCTGATGGGCGTGCGCCACAGGTCGTCGCGCCGGTCGACCCGCACGGCGGGCAGGGTCGGGTGCGGCATGCGGTACCCCGGCTCGACGAGCGTGAGCCCGTCGACGCCGTCCTGGTCGACGGCGGCGTACACCTCGCCCACCTCGGCCTCGATCTTGCCGAGCGCGGTCTCGGCCAGCTCCCGGTCCAGGGTGACCGACCACAGCAGACGGTCCGTCCCGGCGTCGTAGACCTGTGCGCCCTGACCGCACACCGCGAGCCCCGTGGTGCCCAGGGTCTCGAGCAGCGGCCGTACCCTCGGCGCCGACCGTCCGGTCACCACGAGGTGCCGGGCACCGGCGTCCGCCACCCGCGCGAGCGCGGCGAGGGACCGTTCGGACAGGGTGTCGTCGCCGCGCAGCAGCGTTCCGTCCAGGTCGGTGGCGATGAGGGCGTATGCGAGGGGAGGGGCCATGATCAGAGAATACGGACCCGCCGCGCCCGCGACTCGACGGGAACCGGACGACGGCCACGGGCAGGGCCGTTCCGGCTCCCTCCCCTCAACTCCCCTTTCCGGCGGGCGCTTCGGCGTCCCGGGCGGGGAGTCTCTTTGATTGCTCAACCGTGCGCCTCTGCGGGTCGGTTGAGCCACCGCGGGGCCGGCTGCCCTATCCGGTCGTGCTGCCGCGGCGGTTGGTCCGCCACAGTTGGTAGAGGTGCTTCGCGCCGGGCCGCACGAAGCGCGCGAGCATGGTGAGGAACGGCAGCGGGTCGTCACCCGCCAGCCAGGCCAGCTCCGTCCCGCTCGCCCTCGCCGGCGCGTGCGGCGTCGTGTAGCCGCTGCGGCGGTAGGCGAGGAGGGCGGGCAGGTCGATGTTCTCCACGACGTACCGGTGACCCGCGCGCTGCTCTCCCTCCGGTACGGCGCGCCCGGTCAGGTCGAGGTGCATGGCACGCACGACGTCCACCCCCGACTCGCTCTCGAAGAGCCGGAACTGGGCGCCCATGCGCGGGTTGAAGTCGAGGAGCTTGTACTGTCCGTCGCGCCGGTCGAAGCGCAGGTCGAGATCGACGATGCCGGTGAAGCCGATCTGCTTGATGAAACGCGCGGCGAGGTCGGCGAGTTCCGGGTTGTCGACGACGTACGCGTTCGCCGTCATCCCCGCGTGCGGCGGCCAGGAGCGGACCTTGACGCCGGTGAACATCGCGAGCGGGGCCGAGTCCTGGCCGAAGTAGGCGTGCACGATCCAGTCCTCGGCCTTCTCCCGCGGCAGATACTCCTGGAGGATCACGCCCGGCCGCTCGCCCCAGTCACGGGCGAGGGTCAGCAGGCCCTCGCGGGTGGTGATCCTCGTGGTGCCGTTCACCGCCGGGCTGCTGCGCCGTACGAACGCCTCGCGGTTCTTGGCCACCACCGGGAAGCGGGCCTTGTCGGCGAACGCCACGATGTCGTCGTACGACTGCGGGAAGGCGGCCGCGGGGCTGGGGATGCCGTGCTCCACGCACAGCTCGTGCAGGCCCTGCTTGCTGGCCAGACGGCGCGGCAGACCGGGGGCGACGCGCGGGAAGAGGAAGCGGCTCCCCAGTTCGTCCTGGTGTTCTGCGATCAGGACGGCGGCCTCCTCGTCCGTGGGCACGAGGACGGCGGGCCGGCCGATGCGGCGGCCGATCCTCAGCAGGCCCTCCACCAGGTGGTCCGCCCCCTCCGTGCCCCGTGTCGGCCAGACGAACGCGCGTGTGAGATAGCGGGAGGCTGCGGCGGGCGTGTACGCGTCCTCGGTGATCGCGTACACGGGGACGCCGAGACGGCCCAGGCTGCGGATCGCGCCCACCCCGCCGTGGTGCAGCGGATAGTCCCCGAACTTCACGATCAGGCCCGGTACCTCACGGTCGGCCCGGAAAGGCACACTGACGGCATTCCTGGCCACGGGCCCCCCACGTGTCCCCCTATGGAG
>NZ_POTZ01000969.1 GCF_003236365.1 Streptomyces sp. NTH33 | reverse complement strand
CACCACCTCCGACCTGGACGATCTGCTGGCCAGACTCGACCGGCACACCACCGATCACCACGAAGAATCCTCCGCCGAGCCAGCTACATGATCAACCCCCGAAGGACTTCCGGTCCGAACCACTAAGCTAGCGAAGTCGCTGATCGATGCTGTTGGAGAGCAGGGCGAACGCGGACGGCACCTGAAGGCGTTCTTCGGTTGCCTCTACTACGCGGCCAACCGCCCTGGTGAGGCGGCCAGTCTCCGTGCGGACGACTTCACCCTTCCCGAAGAGGGCTGGGGTGAAGTGCTGCTCTCGACGAGCATGCCCCGAGTCGGCTCCGGCTGGACAGACACGGGCGAGTCGTTCGATACGCGCGGCCTGAAGAAGCGGGCTCGCAAGGCGACCCGGTCGGTGCCGATTCCCTCCGTTCTCGTGCGCATGATCCGCGAGCATGTCAAGGAGTTCGGCACCGCCGAGGACGGTCGGCTCTTTCGTGCGGCCCAGGGTGGCCACCTCCTCTCAAAGGAGTACGGGGAGGTGTGGAAGGCGGCCCGGCTCGCAGTACTGACGGAGTCCGAGACAGCCTCGCCCCTGGCTGGCGTGCCGTACTCCCTGCGCCACGCGGGTGTCTCGCTCTGGCTTGAGTCCGGCGTCTCTCCGGCCGAAGTCGCACGCCGGGCAGGCCACAGCATCGCGGTCCTGTTCCGCTTCTACGCCAAGGCCATTCACCGGAACCAACAACGCGCGAACCAGCAGATCGAACGCGCTCTGGAAGCGGCCGACGAAGACTGACCGACAAACGCGAGGTCCTGCTCACGCTCGAACGGAGGGTGAGCGGGGCCTTGTCGTGTCGGCTCGCGGCAGGGAGTGTCGGCGTACACGTGAACGTCCCCACCCGCGTACGGATGAACGCGGCCAGTTCCTGATGCGCTGAGGGGTGCTGCTCGGCACTCTGCTGCTTGGTCGGTGTAGGCGGCGGAGGGGCGGTCGACAG
>NZ_POTZ01000968.1 GCF_003236365.1 Streptomyces sp. NTH33 | reverse complement strand
CGCCCCAGCCGCAGCGCCCCGCGCCCGCCCGGATCGACCAGGTCCGCGCCGAACTGGACGAGCTGAGCGACTTCCTGCGCGGCCAGGACCAGGGCAAGGACCGGGGTACGGGGGACGGCCGGTGACCCCACGCGTCATCACCGGCCGCTACGAACTGTCCACGCTCATCGGACAGGGCGGCATGGGCCAGGTCTGGACGGCCTACGACCAGCGGCTCGACCGCCGCGTCGCCGTCAAACTGCTGCGCCCCGACAAGGTCACCGGACCCGACAGCCAGGACGCCGACGAACTGCGCCGCCGCTTCGTCCGCGAGTGCCGCGTCACCGCCCAGGTCGACCACCCCGGCCTGGTCACCGTGCACGACGCCGGCAGCGAGGGCGAGGACCTGTACCTCGTCATGCAGTACGTCGACGGCGCCGACCTCGCCGACCACCTCGCCGAGCACGAGCCGTACCCCTGGCACTGGGCGGTCGCCGTCGCCGCCCAGCTCTGCGCCGTGCTGTCCGCCGTGCACGCCGTGCCGATCGTCCACCGCGACCTCAAACCGCGGAACGTGATGGTGCGGCAGGACGGCACCGTCACCGTCCTCGACCTCGGCGTCGCCTCCGTCCTCGACTCCGACACCACCCGCCTCACCCACACCGGCTCGCCCATCGGCAGCCCCGCCTACATGGCCCCCGAACAGGCCATGAGCGGCGCCGTCGGCCCGTACACCGACCTGTACGCGCTCGGCGTGCTGCTGCACGAACTCCTCAGCGGAAACGTCCCGTTCGCCGGCTCCACCGCGCTCGGCGTGCTGCACCGCCACCTCTACGAGCCGCCCGTGCCCCTGCGCAGGCTGCGCCCCGAGGTCCCCGACGTCCTCGAAACCCTCGTCCTGCGGCTGCTCGCCAAGGACCCCCAGCACCGCCCGGCCAGTGCCCAGGCGGTGTACGAGGAACTGCTGCCGCTGCTGCCCCCGCGCGGCCCGCACACCGGCGG
>NZ_POTZ01000967.1 GCF_003236365.1 Streptomyces sp. NTH33 | reverse complement strand
CCTCAGCCGGCTGCCCGGCCCGACCTCCGCACCCTCACCCAGATGCGTCGACCCCTGCAACTGCGTCCCCGGATGCACCACGACATCCCGCTCGAACGTCACCGTCACATCGACCCACGTCGTCGCCGGATCCACCACCGTCACCCCGGACAACATCGCGGCCGTCAACAGCCGGTCGTTGAGAACCCGCCGCGCCTCCGCCAACTGCACCCGGTTGTTGATCCCCGCGACCTCCCGGTGATCACCAGCCACACACGCACCCACCCGGTGACCCGCCTCACGCAGAATCCCGAGCACATCGGTGAGGTACTCCTCACCCTGACTGTTGTCCGTCCGGACCTTCCCCAACGCGTCCGCCAGCAACCGCCCGTCGAACGCGAACACCCCGGAGTTGATCTCCCGGACCGCCCGCTGCGCCTCGGTCGCGTCCTTGTGCTCCACGATCGCGGTCACGGCACCGGTGGCGTCGTCCCGCACGATCCGGCCGTACCCGGTCGCGTCCGGCACCTCGGCGGTGAGCACGGTGACGGCGTTGCCGTCGTCCTGGTGGGTGGCGGCGAGCCGCTGCAGCGTCTCACCGGTGAGGAGGGGAGTGTCCCCGCAGACGACGATCACGGTCCCGTCGACGGACCCGCCGAGCTCCTCCAGCCCCATGCGGACCGCGTGCCCGGTGCCGTTCTGCTCCTCCTGCACCGCCGTACGGGCCTCGGGGTCGGCCTCGGCCAGGTGCGCGGCGACCTGCTCCCGCGCGTGCCCGACGACGACGACGAGCTGCTCCGGCTTCAACTCACGGGCGGCGGCGAGCACATGGCCCACCAGGGAACGGCCACAGATCTCATGCAGAACCTTCGGTGTGGCCGACTTCATACGGGTGCCCTCACCCGCTGCGAGAACGACGACGGCTGCCGGGCGGATGGCGCTCACGGGATGCCCTTCGGCTGTGGATGGGTGGGGGTGGACATCCGCAGGATACCGGGGCGGCAGG
>NZ_POTZ01000966.1 GCF_003236365.1 Streptomyces sp. NTH33 | reverse complement strand
GCATCACCGAGTTGTGGGCGCCCCCTGATCCCTCTGGTCCCCCTGCTCAGCCCTCGGCCGGGGGCGCCCACAACTCGGTGATGCCCACGCCCAGTTCGGCCAGCAGCCGGCGGATCAGGGGCAGGCTGATGCCGATGACGTTGCCGTGGTCGCCGTCGATGCCGTCGATGAACGGCGCCGAGCGGCCGTCCAGGGTGAAGGCGCCGGCGACCTGCAGCGGCTCGCCGGAGCCGACGTACGCGGCGATCTCCTCGTCCGTGGGCTCGCCGAAGCGGACCACGGTGGAGGCGGTGGCCGAGGCGTACCGTCCGCGCACCGTGTCCCAGACGCAGTGCCCGGTCTGGAGGGTGCCGGCCCGTCCGCGCATCGCCTTCCAGCGGGCGGTGGCCTCCTCGGCGTCGGCGGGCTTGCCGAGGGCCTGGCCGTCCAGGTCGAGCACCGAGTCGCAGCCGATGACCAGTGCGCCCTGCACCTCCGGCCGGGCCGCCACCACGGAGGCCTTCGCCTCGGCCAGCGCGAGTGCCAGCTCGGCGGGGGTGGGTGCCGTGATCGCGTCCTCGTCGACGCCGCTGACGACGACCTCCGGGTCGAACCCGGCCTGCCGGAGCAGCCCGAGCCGGGCGGGGGACTGGGAGGCGAGCACGAGTCGGCGGCGCGGCTGATCTGTCATACGGTCAGCGTATAGGCGGCGCTGACCGGCCTCACCTCAGTCCGATCACCAACATCGCCAGCAGCATGGCCGCCGCCACGAGAACACCCAGCCGCCGCAGCATCTCCTGCGTGTCCCGCAGTTCTTTCGGCGGCTCGTTCTCGGGGTCGGACCACAGCATTCTCCGATCGTCCGGCGAGGGCAGGGCTCGGCGCCTGAGTACGCGTACTCAACTTGGCCGAGGCACGAGCCGGCCGACGAAGAGCGGCCGCGATCCGGGCACGCGGAGATCGGTGACCGCCCGCGCGTAAGCGGCTGGGACGGACCCAGGGCGGGGA
>NZ_POTZ01000965.1 GCF_003236365.1 Streptomyces sp. NTH33 | reverse complement strand
CCCCCGCCGTACCCGCCCTCACGCCGCCGGTCCCCGCGCCGCCGAAGCCGCCCACGCCGAACATCCTGGTGCCCCTCGAGGACCTCCCGGCCTTCGGCGCCTTCCTCAGCTCCGACGCCCGGGGCGTGGCCCGCATGCCGGAGTTCAGCGACTGGCTGGGCGGTGCCGAACTCCGCGTCGGCCACACCTACCTGCCCGGCGAGACCTGGAGCGACATCGAGGGCGACGCCGGCTTCCTCCAGGCCTGGGCGCGCTGGCGCAACGAGCGGCCCGACCGGATGCTCGTCCTCAACGTCCCCCTGCAGGAGCGCAACGAGGGCAACGTCCCCGACGGCGTGGTCAGGCAGCTGGTGCGGCAGGGCGCGGCGGGGAGGTTCGACCACCACTTCCGCGTCCTCGCCGAGCGGCTGGTGCGGCTGAAGGTGCCGGACACGGTCCTCGTGCTCGGCTGGGAGATGAACGGCACCACGTACACCCACCGCTGCGGGCCGGACCCGGAGGCGTGGAAGAGGTACTGGAGGAGGATCGTCACCACCATGCGGTCGGTGCCGGGCCAGAAATTCCGTTTCGACTTCACGCCGAACCGCGGCCTGGACGCCGTTCCCTGGACGCAGTGCTACCCGGGTGACGACGTGGTCGACATCATCGGCGTGGATTCCTACGACCAGCCGGCCGGGCTTTCCTTCGAGAAGCAGGTGAAGGAGCCCTACGGGCTGCAGGCGCATGTGGATTTCGCGAAGGCCCACGGAAAACCGATCTCCTATCCCGAATGGGGACTCTTCCGCAACGGCGACAATCCCGAATGGATGCGGGGAATGCTCGCGTGGATGGACGCGCACAAGCCGCTCTACAACACGCTGACCGACTACTGTCCGCACGGTGTGTGGCAGTGCGCGGCCAATCCCAAGTCGTCCGAGGTCTACCGGTCCGTCCTGTTCGGCCGCACCGACGAGCCGGCCCCCGCGCCCGCTCCCGCACCCGCGCCGAAG
>NZ_POTZ01000964.1 GCF_003236365.1 Streptomyces sp. NTH33 | reverse complement strand
TGATACTGGGACGTACGGGTCCCGGAGGAAGCAGTCCAGGTAGTGAGTAAGAAGAGCAACACGAGCAAGCGGTACACGGCCGAGTTCAAGAAGGATGCCGTCGAGCTGGTCCGTTCCTCCGGGCGGACGGTGACGGAGGTGGCCCGGGAGCTCGGGGTCAGCGCCGAGGGCCTGCGGGGCTGGGTGAAGCAGGCCGCGATCGACCGGGGCGAGGGCCCGGCCGGCGCGCTGACCACGGCCGAGCGCGAGGAGCTGGTCCGGCTGCGCCGGAAGGTGCGCGAGCAGGAACAGACGATCGAGGTGCTGGGAAAAGCGACCGCCTTCTTCGCGAATCGGAAGACGAAGTAGCCGCGCGCTACGCGTTCATCGATGCGGAGAAGGTGTCCGAGGCCAACCCCGGCGGCCGGCCGGTCGCGTTCTTGTGCCGGGTGCTGAAGGTCACTCGTTCGGCGTACTACGCCTATCTTGCGGCGAAGCCCGCGGCTGCGGCGAGGCAGGCGGAGGAGGACGAGCTGGCCGACGAGATCCGGAAGATCCACACGTGTTCCCGGGGTGCCTACGGCGCCCCGCGCGTGACGGCCACACTGCGGCGCAAGGGACGGCGGATCAACCGAAAGAAGGTCGAGCGGATCATGCGGGAGCGCGACATCCGCGGTGTCACCCGCCGCAAGCGCCGCAGCCTGACGAAAGCGGACACCAAGGCCGCACCGTCACCGGATCTCATCGGGCGGGACTTCACCGCCGCCGAGGCCGGCACGAAGCTGGTCTCCGACATCACCTACCTGCCCACGCTTGCCGGCTGGTGGTACCTGGCCACGGTCATCGACCTGGCCACGCGCGAGGTGGTCGGGTATGCGATGGCCGACCACCACCGGGCCGAGCTCGTGGTGGATGCGCTGAAGATGGCTGCCGGCCGCGGCGCGCTGAAAGAGGGCTGCATCGCGCACTCCGATCGCGGCAGTGAATACACGTCCGGTGAATACCGCAGTTTGA
>NZ_POTZ01000963.1 GCF_003236365.1 Streptomyces sp. NTH33 | reverse complement strand
GTCCTGGTGGCCGGCGAGGACACCCTCGCGGACGTCCTCGCCGCCGAGTCCGCGCACGTCTTCGACCTCGCCGCCGACCTGCCCGTCCAGGCCCGGCTGATCCGGCTCGGCGCGCGGGAGCACGTCCTGCTCGTCGTCATGCACCACATCGCCTCCGACGGCTGGTCCATCGCCCCCCTGCTGCGCGACCTCGCCCACGCCTACCGGGCCCGCACGGCGGGACACGCGCCCGAGCAGGAGCCGTTGGAGATCCAGTACGCCGACTACACCCTCTGGCAGCAGGAGGTGCTCGGTGAGCCGGACGCCGAGGACAGCCTCATGAACCGGCAACTCAGTTATTGGCAGGAGCGGTTGGCCGGGCTTCCGGAGGAGGCCACGCTGCCCGCGGATCGGCCGCGCCCGGCCGTTGCCTCCTACCGCGGCGACACCGCCACCGTGCACTGCCCGCCCGAGACGCACACCGCGCTCGCCGACCTGGCCCGCGAGAGCGGCGCCACCCTCTTCATGGCCGCGCAGGCCGCCCTCGCCACCGTGCTCGCCGCCTCCGGCGCCGGCCCCGACGTCCCGATCGGCTCCCCGGTCGCCGGCCGCACCGACGAAGCCCTCGACGACCTCGTCGGCTTCTTCGTCAACACCCTCGTGCTGCGTACCGACGTCGCCGGCGACCCGACCTTCCGGGAACTGCTGGAGCGGGTACGTGAGACCGATCTGGCCGCCTGGGCGCACCAGGACCTCCCCTTCGACCGGCTCGTGGAGGCCCTCAACCCCGAGCGCAGCGGCGCCCGCCACCCCCTCTTCCAGGTCATGCTCACCCTGGTTCAGGCCGGCTCCACCGACCCCGGCGCCGACTTCCCGGGACTGCGGGCCCGCGCCGAGTACTCGGCCACCCGCACCGCCAAGTTCGACCTCACCATCGGCTTCGACGAGCACCTCACCCCCGACGGCCGCCCCGCCGGCCTCGACATCACCGCCGAGTACGCCACCGACCTGTACGACCC
>NZ_POTZ01000962.1 GCF_003236365.1 Streptomyces sp. NTH33 | reverse complement strand
GAGCTCAGGGGGGTCCGGAGCGACGGCGGGCCTCGTCCGCGAGGTGGCTGCCGGAGTCGCGGGGCTTCGCGTCACTCGGTCGCCCGGTGCGGGCCGGTTCGCTACAACACCGGCAGGCTCTTCTTCAGTTCGAAGGCCGTGACCTCCGAGCGGTACTCCACCCACTCCTGCTTCTTGTTGCGCAGGAAGAAGTCGAAGACGTGTTCGCCCAGGGTTTCGGCGACCAGGTCGCTGGCCTCCATGAGGGACAGGGCCTCGCCCAGGTTCTGCGGGAGGGGGTCGATGCCCATCGCGCGGCGTTCGGCGTCGGAGAGGGCCCAGACGTCGTCCTCGGCGCCGGGCGGGAGCTCGTAGCCCTCCTCGATGCCCTTCAGGCCGGCGGCCAGCAGGACGGCGTAGGCGAGGTAGGGGTTCGCGCCGGTGTCGAGGGAGCGGAACTCCACGCGCACGGAGCCCATCTTGCCGGGCTTGTACATCGGGACGCGGACCAGGGCCGAGCGGTTGTTGTGGCCCCAGCAGATGTACGAGGGGGCCTCGCCGCCGGCGCCCGCGGTGCGCTCGGAGCCGCCCCAGATGCGCTTGTAGGAGTTGACCCACTGGTTGGTGACCGCGGCGATCTCGGCGGCGTGGCGGAGGAGACCCGCGATGAAGGAGCGGCCCACCTTCGAGAGCTGGTACTCCGCGCCGGACTCGTAGAACGCGTTCCGGTCGCCCTCGAACAGGGACAGGTGCGAGTGCATGCCGGAGCCCGGGTACTCCGAGAACGGCTTCGGCATGAAGGTCGCCTGCAGGCCCTGCTCCAGCGCGACCTGCTTCATGATCAGGCGGAACGTCATGATGTTGTCCGCGGTGGACAGCGCGTCGGCGTAGCGCAGGTCGATCTCCTGCTGCCCCGGCGCGCCCTCGTGGTGGGAGAACTCCACCGAGATGCCCATCGACTCCAGCATGGTGATCGCCTGGCGGCGGAAGTCCATGCCGACGGCCTGCGGGGTGTGGTCGAAGTAGCCGGAGT
>NZ_POTZ01000961.1 GCF_003236365.1 Streptomyces sp. NTH33 | reverse complement strand
TGTCGGCGTACACGTGAACGTCCCCACCCGCGTACGGATGAACGCGGCCAGTTCCTGATGCGCTGAGGGGTGCTGCTCGGCACTCTGCTGCTTGGTCGGTGTAGGCGGCGGAGGGGCGGTCGACAGTGGTTCTGGATCCGCATCGCTGGTTGGAACTACGGCGTTTCCGTGGCCTGTTGGAGGCCGGGGCGATGAGCCTGTCGGAGATCGCCAGGGAGACGGGGCTGGACCGCAAGACGGTCCGCAAGTACCTCTCGGCGCCGGGCCCGGCGACCCCGCCGCGCCGGTCGGCGAACGGGCGGTCCCTGGCAAGAAAGATCGACGAGTTCGCGCCGCTGATCGACTCGATGCTGCGGGCCGAGGTCCTGATGAAGGCATCGGTGATCCACGAGCGGCTGGCCGCTGAGTACGGGTTCACCGGCAACTACCAGCGCGTCAAGCTCTACGTTCAGGAAGCCCGCCCTCGGATCGCCGAGGAACTCGGCATCACCCCGAAGGAGCTGGCGGGCATGCACCGCCGCTTCGAGGTCATCCCGGGAGCCCAGGCCCAGGTGGACTGGGGCGACGAGGGCAAGATCCTCGCCCACATGGGCATCGGGAAGGTCTACTCCTTCCACATGACCTTGTCGTACTCCCGCGACCCGTTCTGCTGCTTCACCACCAGCCAGGACCTGCAGACCTTCTTCGACTGCCACCGGCGGGCGTTCGCGCACTTCGGCGGGGTGCCGATGACGATCGTCTACGACCGCACCAAGACCGTCGTGCGCCGGCACGTCGCCCCGGGCGAGGCGGTCCCGCTGCACCCGGAAGCGGTCGGCTTCGCCGGCCACTACGACTTCGACATCGACGTCCTGGCCGCCTACCGGCCCACCGGCAAGGGCCGCGTCGAACGCCAGGTGCTGATCGTCCGCGACCACGTCCTGTCCGGCCGGGCCTTCTCCTCCCTCGAGGAGATGGACGCCGCCTTCACCGCCTGGGTGCCGCAGCGACGCGGCCAGATCCACAAGACGCACC
>NZ_POTZ01000960.1 GCF_003236365.1 Streptomyces sp. NTH33 | reverse complement strand
GAGATCACCACCTTGACGATGCCGGTGAGGGCGATCTGGGCGAGGGAGAGGGGGACGAGGAGGGTCCAGGAGAGTTTCTGCAACTGGTCCTCGCGCAGGCGGGGGTAGGTGACGCGCAGCCAGATGACGACGAAGGCGAGAACGGCGGTCTTCAGCAGGGTCCACAGCCAGCCGAGTCCGTCGGCGCCCCAGGGGCCGTGCCAGCCGCCCAGGAAGAGGACGGTGGTCAGACCGCACAGGACGACGATCCCGGCGTACTCGGCGAGGAGGAAGAGGGCGAAGCGGAGACCGGTGTACTCGGTGTACGCGCCGAAGATGATCTCCGAGTCGGCGACGGGCATGTCGAACGGCGGGCGCTGCAGTTCGGCGAGGCCGGCGACGAAGAAGACGACCGCGCCGACGATCTGCCAGGGCAGCCACCACCACTGGAAGGCGTCGGCGATGCCGGGCAGGGAGACCGTGCCGGCCGCCATCGCCACGGAGGCGGCGGCGAGCAGCATGGGCAGTTCGTAGGCGAGGAGCTGGGCGGCGGTGCGCAGACCGCCGAGGAGGGAGAACTTGTTGGCGGAGGCCCACCCGGCCATGAGCGAGCCGAGGACGCCGACGCCCATCACGGCGAGCACGAAGAAGATGCCCGCGTCGAGGACCTGGCCGACGGCGCCCTCACCGGGGCCGATCGGGATGGCGAGCAGCACGAGGAGGTACGGCAGCAGGGCGACGGCGGGGGCGAGCTGGAAGACCCGGCGGTCGGCGCCGGCCGGGACCACGTCCTCCTTCTGCGCGAACTTCACGCCGTCCGCGACGAGCTGGGCCCAGCCGTGGAAGCCGCCGGCGTACATGGGGCCGAGGCGGCCCTGCATGTGGGCCATCACTTTGTGCTCGGTCTGACCGATGATCAGGGGGAAGGTGAGGAAGACCACGAAGACGATCAGGAGTCGCAGGGCGACGTCGACCGCGTCGTTCACTGCGGGCCTCCTTCGGAGTCGTCGGGGGCGTCGGGGGTGCCGGGGCTGTCA
>NZ_POTZ01000095.1 GCF_003236365.1 Streptomyces sp. NTH33 | reverse complement strand
GGGTGAGGAGTGCGCGGGACGGGGCGGGGCGGACCGCGCGGAAGCCGCGGAAGCCGGGGGATTTGGTGGCATGCCGCCTGTCCGCGAATGCGCCCGTACGTCCACGGTGTTGCATGGTGCGACGCTAGAGGTACGACGTGATCACCACGATCGAGACGAGTTCGCCGGTGGCGGAGCGGCCGAGCCATACCGGCCATGTCCCGTCGCCCCGTGCAGAACGACAGCAGGTCGCTTCCGGTCGCCTCGTCGACGGCACGTATGCGGCCGTTGCCGATGGACTCGCATGCGCCGTCGTCCTGCTCCTCGTAGTGGCGCCCGACCTTTCCGGACAGCGTCTCCCAGGCTGCGGCGTCCGCGAAGCTGCCGGTCGCTGCGTCGGTGCTGAAGCCGTAGGCGTGGCCGTCGAGGAGCAGACGGGGGTCTTCGCCCTCACTCAGCGCCGACTCCCAGGCGACGGCGGGTTCGTCCCGGATCAACAGGCGCACGGCGGGCTCTTCGGTGACCGGGAACCGATCCCCGCCGTACTCGCCCTCGCCAGCGATCACGGCCGCCTCCAGCGCGTACTCTCCGGGGGGTATGCGCTCGGTGAGTTCCCGGGGCTTCTCGTCGAGAGGGTCCGAGACGGCCAGGCGCCCGCTCGGGATGCGCACCATGGCGATGTGCCGCGGCTCGGCTGTCTCCGTCTCGTCCCAGGGTTCCACGGAGAAGGGGTTCCCCGGCTGAAAGAGGTCGTCGACGGGCAACTCCATACGCATGGGTTTCGGCGGGCGCCACAACGATGCGGGTCTTCGTCGCCCGCGAAAGCCACCTCCTGTGCTGTGGCGTCACCAGGCTCGGGCCCGTCCGACGGCCGGGACGAGTCGGCCGCCCGGACTCCGAACCCGCACCGGTCGTGCCACCGCCGCTCCTCCGGCACATCGGCCAGGGTGTGGAACGACCCGCCGTTCCGTCCATGTTCCTCCAGCGCCTTGCTGCCTCGGCAACCGGGCAGGAGTTCCACCGTGAGCCGCCAGGCGTCGGGCGCCAGGTCCGGCTGTTCCGGTGAGGCGTACCGCCGTTCCACGTACTGCCGCAGGAACAGACGGCCGTCCTCCAGCAGCCGGAGATCGACCTCGTGGGTTCGCCGTCCCAGCTCGTCATAGGCCCACTGCCCGACGAAACGATCACGCCAGGCGACGAGGTGCACCTCTGCGGGGACCGCGCGCCCGGGGACCCGGTGCAGCACCACATAGGGGTCCCCGGCTCCGTCCCGTTCCTCCGCCTCCGCCCGCGTCAGCGGTCCGAACGCACGGAGGGCGCCGGCGTCCCAGCCCTCAGTGACCCACCCGCACGCTGTGATGACGCGGGCCGATGGCCGGCAGTGATGCTGACCGGCTCATGGGCTGGTTTCCTGCTCCTGGGCCACCCGATTCTCACCGGTTGAATCCGCTGTTCCATGACTCGCCCCTGAATGTCGGTGCCGCCCTCTACGGTGGAGATCCGGATGCCGCTGAGGCGGTGGGGAGGGGCGACAGGCGTGCGCAGGGTGCCACCGGAGATGTTCCGGTTCACGACGGTGGAGAGGTCCGATCTGTACGGGGCGGTACTGGACGCCTTCGGCGTGGCCGGTGAACACCTGGAGACGGCGCTGAGTCTCGACGCGGTGCGAGAGCGGCTGCGCGGGGTCGGCTGGGCGGCGGCGGTCGAGGATGAGGAACTGCATGAAGCGCTCAGGAAACTCGTGCAGTGGGAGCTCCTGGACGTGGTGCACAACCACGCGGAGAACTACCGTACGGCCGAGGAGTACGAACGGCGCAACCTGCAGTATTCGCTGACCCGCCGGGGCGAGGCCGCTCTCGCCGGAGTGCGGCACGCGCTTGAGGTTCTCGCCTCCACGGGCGCGCTGCAGACGGCCGTGCTGGAGGCGATCGCCGACCGGCTCGACGAGCTGTGCCTGCTCTCCGGCGAACCCGCGTCGGCCGATCGACGGATCTTCAGCACGCTGAGGGAGCTGGAGGGACATCTGGACGCTCTGGTGGAGAACACCAAGGCGTTCAACGGCGAGCTGCAGCGGCTCCTGCGCGCCGAGGGCGCGGATCTGGAGGTGTTCCGCGATGTCAAGGCCGCCACCGTCGCGTATCTTCAGGAGTTCCTGGTCAACCTCGACCGGCGCGGGCAGACAGTCGCCGCTGCCGTGGCCCGGGTGGAGGAGCGGGGCGCCGCCGTGCTGCGCGAGCGGGCTCTGCGTGGGGCCGAGCTGCCGCCGGTGGCCGGTGAGGATCCCGCGGCCGGCTGGCTGGAGAGCAGGCGGGCGCGCTGGGCGGGCCTGCGGGCATGGTTCCTGCCGGACGACGGGGCGCGACCGCGTATCGAGCAGCTGCACGACATAGCCCGACGCGCCATCGTCTCGCTCCTGCAGGTTCTGGAGCGGATCAACGAGTCGCGGCGCCGCTCCTCCAGCGCCGTGCAGGACTTTCGGGAGCTGGCGCGCTGGTTCGCGGCGGCCCCCGCGGAAGAGGATCTGCACCGGTTGTGGTCGGCGGCCTTCGGCCTCGGCCCGGCACGCCACGCTCACCTCGCCCACTCCGACCCGGAGTTGATCCCGTCGTCCCAGTCCTGGTCCGAGGCCCCACCGGTGGAGGTGTCGGCGCTGCTGCGGACCAGCGGACGGACGGAGCGCTTCACTCGCACGGCCAAGGTGCGGGACGTCGCGGCAGTCAGGGCAGAGCGCGCCGAGCGGGCCCGCACGGAGCGGGCGGAACTCGCACTCGCCTGGCAGGTGCTGGAGACGGATGGACCCGTGCGTCTGTCCTCCTTCGGCACGTTGGATCCCGCTGTCTTCGACCGTTTGCTCGACCTGCTGGGCCGGGCCCTGTCCGCCCGGCCGGACGTGGGTGGCCTGAGGCGCGCCACGACGGGAGACGGCCGGGTGGAGATCGCGCTGGCTCAGCCTCCCGACGAGCGCACCGCCGTACTGCACACCACGAAGGGCTCACTGACCGGACCGGACTACGTCGTCCACATCACAGCGGCGGGCGGAGCGAGCGTCCACTCGGCCCCCCGCGCCACGCCGCAGGAGGCTGCGGGATGAGCACCCTCGCCAACCAACTGGCCGCGGCGGAACGCGAGGAGGTCGCCCGAGCCATCCGTCTCCTCCTCGCCCGCCCTCTGCTGACCGAGACCGCCGACCCGGCCGGCTTCGAACTGGTACGACGTCGTCGCGAGCCACTGGCCCAGTGGTTCGACTACGCCTGCGGCTGGAGCCTGGTGGTGGAGCCTCGCCGCGGTTACGCCCGCCTCACCAAGGTCCGCGCCGACCCGGACGGTTCCCGCCCGGCTCGTAGGGCGCGCTCCGGCCGGGCTCCGTTCGACCGCCGGCGTTACGTGCTGCTGTGCGTGACTGCGGCCGAGTTGCTGTCGATACCGATGACGACCATCGGTATGCTCGCCGACCGTGTCGTGCAGGCCACGGCGGCCGACCGGGCACTGGCCGCGTTCGACCCGGTCCACCGGCCGGAGCGGATGGCGTTCGTCGACGTGCTCAAGCTGTTGGAATCGTACGACGTGCTGCGAGCGGTGGACGGGACGACCGAAACGTATGTCGAGTCCGCGGAGGCCAAGGTCCTCTACCGCGTCGACGCCACCCTGCTGATGAGGTTGCCCGCCGCACCCGTCGGCGCCTCCCGGCTCGCCGTACCCCCGGACGAGGTGCCCGCCCGGTTCGAGGAACTCCTCACGGGCCTTGTACGGGAGCGCCGCTACGGCGGCACGGTCGTCGACGGGACGGCCGACGAGACGCACAACGAGAGCGCCGCCACTGATGCACAACGCAACCTGAGGCTGCGCCACTCGGTGCTGCGTCGCCTCTTCGACGACCCCGTGCTGTACCGGGCGCAGCTCGCCGAGGACGAACTGGCATACGTCATGTCCCTGACCGGACGCCAGATCCTGCGTCGCTCGGTCGAACAGGCCGGCTTCCTCCTGGAGGAACGTGCAGAGGGCTTCCTGCTCGTGGACCCGGATGGGATCGCCACCGATGTCCGCTTCCCCGACGACACATCCACTGCCAGGGTCGCCGCACTGCTCCTTCTGGAGCCACTCTGCGCCGCGCCTGCCGGAATGCTGCCCGAACAGCTCGCCGAGGCCGGAGCGGGTCTGCTGCGCCGCTTTTCGCGCTGGGCCAAGGCGTATCAGTCCGAAGATGGGGCGGCCCGGCTTTCCGACGACGCCGTACGCGTCCTGCGTGATGTCGGTCTCGTCCGCAGGGCCGGGGGCCGTGTCGTCGCATGCCCGGCCGCGTACCGCTATCGCCTGACGGAGGCGAAGAGTCCGGATCCGGATGACGAACCCGGACCGGACTGGGGGACGGGCCCGCACAAGACGGCAGGCACCATGGTTTCCGGTGGTGTTGCGGCAGAAGGGGATCAGCAGTGAGCGTGACAGAGCTTCCCGTCCCGCGGCGGCCGGAGCCCACCGGGTCGCCCGCGACACCGGCAACCGCGGTGGACGCGGCCCACAGCCGCTGGCAGCCGCACCGCGCGGGCATCCTCAACGTCTGGCGCTACTACGACGAGACCTTCACCTTCCACCGGGGCCGCCTGCTGCTTCGCGGCCAGAACGGATCGGGCAAGTCCAAGGCCCTTGAGCTTCTGTTGCCCTTCCTCTTCGACGCCAGCCTGCGTCCCAACCGCCTGTCCACGTTCGGCGGTTCGGAACGCACCATGCACTGGAACCTGCTCGGCGAAGGCGCCTCCGGCAAGACCCGTGTCGGGTATGTGTGGATGGAGTTCCGCCGCGTCGGGGACGACGGCACCGAGCGGTGGTTCGGCTGCGGGGCGCGCCTGCAGGCGAGCGTGCACACCAGCGGGGTACACGCCGACTACTTCACCACCGGCTCCAGGATCGCCCACCCCGCCGGCGTGCTCCTCGTCAACGAGGCGGGACAGCCGCTGACTCGCGCAGCGCTTGCCGAGGCCCTTCGCGACCGCGGCGAGGTCCACGCCTCGGCCGCCGACTACCGCACGGCCGTACGGCGTGAACTGTTCGCCGGCATGGGGGAGCAGCGTTACGAGTCGCTGTTGTCCGCCCTGCTCCAGTTGCGCCAGCCCAAACTGTCCGAACGACTTGATCCGTCCCTGCTCTCCACCCTGTTGTCCCGCGCCCTTCCCCCACTGGGCGAAGGCGAGATCGCTGAACTCGCCGAAGGCTTCGAACGGCTGGACCGCCAGCGCGAACACCTCAAACGGCTTGACGACGAGGTGACGGCGGCCGAGACCGTCGCAGCCCGACAGCGCGCCTACGCGCGACGGGTCCTGCGTGCCGGTTCGGCCGCGCTGATCTCGGCGACCACCGAGATGGACGACCTCACCCGCGCCGCTCGCCGGAGCGCCGAGGAACTCGAACAGGCGCTGGCGGAAAGGAAGTCCGCTCAGGCCCGGCACGAGGAACACGAGCTGCGCGCGCAGGCCCTGGACGAGACCGTCGAGGGGCTGCGCGAGAGGGACGCGTACAAGCAGGGTGAGGAACTCGACAGGCTCCGGCGTCGCACGGAAGAAGCGGCAGCCGTCGCCGGGCGACAGCGCGCCACTGCCCAAGCCACTCAGGTCAGGGCGGAGAAGGACCAGAGGCACGCCGATGAGGCGGCGGCCCAGGCCCGTACGTTCGACGAGCACGCGCGTGAAGCCGCCGAGGACGCACGCCGGTCGGCCCGAGCGGCGGGTATGGAATCCATCCATCACGAGGTGAAGGCGCTCCTCGACGCGGATTCCGCAGTGACCCCCGCCGACGGCCCGGGGCCTGAGGCGGGCGGCCGTCGACCCGAGGGCTCCGCCGGTGCACGCACGGCGGGCGAGGACGGGGCCCGACCGGCCCGTCGGCTGCTGCGGGGCGCAGTCACCGCCCGACGGCGGCAGGTCACCCTCATCACCGAGGCGATGGACGAGCACGATCGTTCGGTACGCGACCGGGGCACAGCCGAGAGCCTGCTGGAGGACGCCCGTACTCGGCTCGCGGAGGCGATCGCCCGGCGGGACGAGGCGTCCGACGCCTGGGACGACGCCCTTGCCGCGCAGACGGAAAGGCTGCTCGCCTGGGCCGGCGACTGCACGGAACTGCGCATTGCCGACGCCGGTGAACTGGCGGCCAGAGCCGCGACCGAGGCCGAGGTGACCGCGCTGGTCACAGCCGCCGCACGCCCGCTGGAACAAGAGATCGCCACAGCGGAGGCCACCGCGCGAGCCGCACATGTGGGACTGCGGGACGAGCGGAGCCGACTTGAGGAGGAGGTCCGGCGGCTGAGCGGTGAGACCGACCTGCCGCCTCCTCCCACCCGCACCACCGTCCGCACGGCGACGCAGGGAGCATCCCTGTGGCGGCTGATCGCCTTTCGCGAAGGTGTTCCGCTCCCGGTCCAGGCCGCGGTGGAGGCGGCACTGGAGGCATCGGGCCTCCTGGATGCCTGGGTCAGCCCCTACGACGGGATCATGCTGCCGGGTCATGACACCCGAGCAGAGGCAGCCCTGGCCGTGACCGCCCCGGGGCCCAGTCTGCTGGAGGTGCTGAAGCCCGAGGAGGACATCCCCGTCCCGGTCGACACTGTGACCCGCATCCTCGCCGGTGTCGCGTATGGCACTTCACTGCCCGGCGATCACCCCGCGGCCGTCTCCGCCGACGGTGCCTGGCGTCTCGCGATCGCCACCGGGACCTGGAGCAAGCCGGAACCGGCTTACATCGGTGCCCTCGCGCGGCAGCGGGCCCGGCAGCGCAAGATCGGTGAACTGACCGAGCGCATCGGCGAGATGAATGCCTCCCTCGCCGTGCTCGACGACCAACTGCGCGGTCTCGGCGCTCGCCGCGCCCGACTGGACGCCGACCGCGCGGCTCGACCGGACTACCGGGAACTCGACACCCGTCGACGTGACTGGGATCGAGCCGAGGAAAAAGTGGCTGCCAGGGACGATGCCGTGCGCGACGCGGCTGCGCATCTGGCCCGGTGTGAGACCGAGGTGGCGGGCGCTCTGCGCACGCTCAGCCGCCGGGCCGCAGAACACGGACTGCCCACCGACCGCGACCGGTTGCATCAACTCTCCACCGGCATCGACAGGTTCCGGGACACCGCCGACAGCTGGGTGGACGCCCGTCTCACCGCCACCGCCGCCGGCGACAGGGCTCGGCAGATGACCGCGCAGGCAGACCGCTCGCGCCGAGCCGCCGAGGAGCAGGCCGAGGGCGCCGCCGCCGCCGAAGCGGAGGCGGCAGGACTGAGGGCGCGCCTTGAGGCGGTGGAGGCCACCGTCGGCGAGGACTACCGACAGATCGTCGCACGCGTTGCCGAGGCGCGCGCCGAACTGCGGCGCTGCCGCGAGGAGGCCGGCCGGGCGGCCGATCTCCTTCTGCGCCTGGAAGGCCGTATCGGAGGATTGCGGGCCACCAGTGGTCAGGACGCGGAACGACGCGAGCAGGCCGTCGCCACCCGGGACCGCGCGGCGCACCGGTTCCGCCACCTGTGCCTGGTGGGGCTGGCGGAGGATGCCGGTATCACACCGGAACTCGATGCCGGGGACGGCGCGAAAGCCACTCTGGAGGCCGCACGTGCCACGGCGGCGAAGTGGCCCGCCATCCCGCACGCCCCACGCAACCTGGGCGATGCCGCGACCCGCCTCTCCGAAGCGGTCCACGAAGCCCGCCAGCGCCTCGGTGCCCGTGCCGACCTGGACCTGGAGCCCGACGACGACGTCCAACTGTTCACCGCCACCCTGGACGGCCTACGCGTGGGGGCGACGGGCCTGCTCACCACGCTCACCCAGGAGCGCGACCGCAGCCGTGACGACATCACCGCCGCCGAGCGGCGCCTCTTCGATCAGATCCTCACCGGCGACATCCGCCGCCACCTCGCGGCACGCATTCGCCAGGCCGGCGAACTCGTCGACCGCATGAACGGGCACCTGGAGCGGGTTCGTACCGCCTCCAACGTCTCCGTCCAGCTTGTCTGGGACGTCCGACCGGATCTCCCGGACGGCACCCGCACCGCCCGTCAGCTACTGCTCAAGGACCCCGGCCGGGTCAACGAGACCGACCGGGAAGCCCTGCACGCGTTCTTCCGCGCCCGCATCGAGGAGGCCAAGGGCAGCGACACGGCCGCGAGCTGGGAGGAACAGCTCGGCGAGGTGCTCGACTACACCGCCTGGCATCGCTTCACCGTGCGCCTCGACCGGGCGAACGGAACCGGCTGGCAGCCGCTGACCAAGAAGCTGCACGGCGCGCTCTCCGGCGGAGAGAAGGCCATCGCACTGCACCTGCCCCTGTTCGCCGCCGTCGCCGCCCACTACGAGGCCGTGCCCCTGGCGCCCCGGCCCATCCTGCTCGACGAGGTCTTCGTCGGCGTGGACGCGGTCAACCGCGGGCAGGTCTTCGCCCTGCTCACCGCACTCGACCTTGATCTCATGGTCACCTCCGACCACGAGTGGTGCAGCTACCGCGAGTTGCCGGGCATCGCGGTCCACCAGCTCCTCACCGACGGGGACGACGACGCTGTCACCAGCGCCCGCTTCGTCTGGAATGGCGCCGACTGGGAGACGGAATGACCCACTCCGAACCGGTCCCGGGCGAACACACCCTGCGCCGTCCCGAACTCCGCCCGCTCTGGCACACGGTCCACAGCCGCCTCTCCTCCGGCCGCCCCGTCACACGGGTGCGCCTCGGCCCGCTCGACGATGCCCAACGCGAGTCCCTCGCCGACCTTCTCGGTCTGGACCGTCTGCCGGACCCTCGCCCCTCCGTCTCCCTGGCGCGCTTGGAAGAGGCTGTCACCGAACTGTCCGGCCGTACGGTGCGTGAAACCGTCACCGAACTCGTCGGCCCCCTCGACGACCGTGCAGGTGAACGACGCCGCAAGAAAGACGAACGTGCCGAGCTGTGGGCATGGTTGGACGGCCACGCCACCGTGCGGGCCCAGCCCGTGCTCGCCGGCTGGACCGCATCGTGCCGAGCCACCGGCCTGATCGGTGGCTCACCGGAACTCACCCGGACACTGCTCGCAGACGCGCTGACCGTACTCGCGGAACTCCCGGCTCAGGCCGAGCCCCTGCCCGTCTTCGCTGCCCGGGTCCTGAGGGGCGACTCCCACGCACTCGACGACGGTACCCGCTTGTCCACCCTCGTCCTCCGTGCTCTGGCGGCCCTCCACGACACCGCCGCACCGGAGTCCGCGGCGGACCGACGCGCCTTGTGGACTCGCGCGGGCGTCGCCGACGACGACCTGTCGGCCACCGTTCTCGTCGGTGGACTGCGTCCGGCCGGTGAAGGCCCGCTCGCCCGTGTGGCCCGAGTCGGTGCCGAGGCCGGTCAGGCCGCCAGCCTGACTCTCGCCCAACTGCGGGCCCCGGGCGAGTTCACCCTCGCATCCGACCCCGCACCCGTCGTCCACGCCGTTGAGAACCCCAGCATCCTGGCTCTGGCCGTACGCCGCTTCGGCTCGGACTGTCCGCCGCTCGTGTGCACATCCGGCTGGCCCAACAGCGCGGCCATCCACCTCCTGCGCCTCCTCGCGGACCAGGGAGCCGTCCTCCGCTATCACGGCGACTTCGACGGCGAAGGCATCCGCATCGCCGCCTATCTCCTGGACAAGACCCCGGCCCGACCTTGGCGCATGACGGCGGCGGACTACCGTGCCGCAGCCGCCCGCACACCGCACGGACCTGAGCCCGGCCGCCTCACCGAGGCTCCCTGGGACCCCGAGCTGACCCGTGCCATGACCGACCACGGCACCGCCGTGGTCGAGGAACTGGTGGCTGACGTCCTGTTGGCAGACCTGGCGGAAGCGATCAGGTGCTAAAGCCGCTCCGGCCGGTCGTGACGCTCATTTGACGCTCCGAGTGCCCGAAGGCCCCTCCGGCAGACCAGAAAACAGCTGTTGACCTGCTGGTATGTCACGTCCCTCACTGAGTGACATCTTTCCGATGACGTCGCACGTGGAGTGCGTGGCGATTCTGGAGCTCGCTAAGAAGGCTGCTTGACCTGCGGGTTTTCCGTTCCGGGTCGACCCTCGACCCGTTTTCCCGTGTGCAACAGGTCGGACGAGTCGCCCCGCCCCCACCTGCGGGTTTTCTGCTGACGAGATTCGCGGGAGGTCTGAGACGAGCCAACTTGCGGGAAACCTTGACGCTCATACGACGCTCGAACTGCCTGTGGGCAGGGAGGGCCGAGAGACTCTGCCGGCGACCGTTCCTCACCACAGTGCTCCTGTGCGTGTTGCGTACTGTGAGGCGCCGGTCTACCAGGCACACTCAATTACAGAGGGTGATGCGCCGAGCCGCCGGGTCCTGGCCGTTCAGGCTTTCGGTGGGGCAGGGAGCTTTCGATCGGGTGTTGTTTTCCGGGTGCGCTTGATAACGGGAGGGGCATGGGTGCACGCTCGTCGGGACAGGGTCCAGGAGAGGAGCGCTGACATATGAGTGAGCCTGCACACGAGGCGGCGGCCGACGTCCCGCAGCCGCCTATGCAGGTGGAGGCGATCCGTTCGGCGCTGGCCCAGGTCGCCCCGGACCTTCTTCCACGGTTCGACGAGGCGCGGGTGGCGGCCACGGCCAAGGCCAGGCTCAGTGTCTCCGCGACGCCGTTGCGAAACTTCGTGCAGGGCTGGGCTGTGGAGGTGGCCATAGCCCGCAGGCCGGAGACATCCGCCCGGCTCCGTGACCTGGAGGCGCGTGCGGCGAGGGTTACCAGCATGGACGAGGCGCGGACGATTGCCGCGGAGATCAGCCGCATCCGTCGCAGTGCGGCAGTCGAGGTGGGCCTCCACGAGGCGGACGCTCGGTGAGCTTTGACGACCTCTGGGTATGGGAGTATGTCTTCCATGCCGAGGACGAGATCAGCTATTCGCGGCTTGTCCGCGACGAAGTGAAGGACATCGCCGATCAGCTCGTCGAGATGGCGAACCTCGGTATTGATCCTGCCGAGCTTGGTGAGCCGACCTCGGGGACTGCCCGTCGGCATGACCTGCCGTGCGGAGGCTGGTTCACGACTCAGTCCCTGCCGTACAGCCGACCACCTCTTCTCGCCGTGGTCGAAGTGGTTCCGCCGTTCCACCCTCTCTGAAGGTCTTCCTGGGGCGTGGGAATAATTGTCATTCCTGAAGGGGCGAGTGTCGTCAAGAGCGGTGCCGACGCTGGTCATTGACGGTTCCGGGCAGGGACGCCCGGCTCGCTGTCGATGGATGCTGATGGCGAGCGGGCGGGCAACGATGTGGTTGTGGGTGTCGTTCGTCTCCGGTTGGTCATGTGGGAGGGGCAGGGCCGTTTCTCGGCTGCCGGTCATTCCTTCGCGGCGCCCGGCCGCATGGAGCTCTGCGACGTGCGGCAAGCGGGGTCAATCAAAACCGCGACCGCGCCGTGTGGGGGTCAGACAATTGCCCGGCCTCGCGCCTGCCGCGTCCGGGCTGCTCATCCCGCCTGCTCGGCCAGGGAGCGGGCCAGCGCGCGGATGTGCCCGTCGCGCAGGCCGTAGTAGACGAGGGTGAGCAGTTTGCGGGCCGCGGCGATCTTGGCGATGTTCTTGCCGCGGCGGGCCTCGATCCGGGCCCGGTCTTCGGTGATCTTGGGAGTGGCCTTCCGCTGGATCGCCTCCACGGCGGCCCAGCGGACCAGTTTGCTGCCCTGCTTGGTGACGTGACCGCGCCGGACCAGGGTGTCGGACTCGTAGTGGCGCGGGGTCAGCCCGGCCCAGGAGCACAGCTTCTCGGCGGAGGCGAACCGGTGCACGTCGCCGATCTCCGCGACCAGTACGGCGGCCAGCACCGGGCCGACGCCGGGTAGCCACAGGATGGCTCCGCAGCCGGGGTGCCCGCGCAGCCGGCCGGCGATGTGCTGGTCAAAGACGGCTACCTCGGCGTCGAAGATGTCGATCAAGTGCAGTAGAGAGGTCACGCGCTGGGCGTAGGCGCCGGACAGGGGTGTCTGCTCCAGGCGGGCGCGGCCGTCGACGCCGAACAGGTCGGAGACGGCGATGAGCACGCCGGCTTTTGCGAGCACGGCGTGGACCTGGGCCTTCAGGTCCGAGCGCAGCGCGACGAGTTTGGCACGGTAGCGCACCAGTTCGCGCAGCTCCCGCACGTCGGGCGGGGCGATCCAGGACTCCGGCAGCCGGCCCATGCGCAGCAGGTCTGCCAGGTCCGCGGCATCGCGGACGTCGTTCTTCACGCGCCGGTAGGCGAAGCCCTTCACATCCAGCGGGTGGGCCAGGTGGACCTCGGCCCCGGCGGCCTGCAGTGCGTCGGCCGCCCAATACCAGCCGTAGGTGGCCTCCAGCACCACGTCCGGGTGACTCCCCGCCTTCTCGATCTCCAGCCCCAGCGCGACCGGATCATTGAGGATACGCACCGTGCTCAGTTGCTCTCCCTCAGCGACCGCCTGCGGTGCAGGTCGATGCCGACGTACTGGTGTCCGTCATACTCACTCATCAGGGGCCTCCTTCGCCGTGACGAGCGTGAGCACCCGGGACCTACCCGGGAAACCCACGGGGAGGCCCCGCCCCTTCATCGCATCAAGACTTGTGGACTTGGTTGATCCCAGCTCGGCTCGGGTGACTTGATTGCAACGAGTTCGACCTCGAAGCCGTCGTCGTTCTCCAGGTAGGCTACGTAGGGCGGTTCAAGGGGAGCGCAGGCAGCGAACTGGCGAGATCCCTGCCCCGGTGGGACTCATTCCGCATCGCGTCTGTCCAGCGCCTGCAGCGGCCCGCCTGCTACGGAATCCCCCGGGATCCTCTCACTCCACGTCGTCCGCCACCCAGTCGCTGATGAGCGCCTGAGCCACAGCCATGAGCTGCCGATAGGCCAGCGGCTGGAGATGGGAGAGGAAATTGCGGGCGTCGCAGAGGATGTCCAGGCGGCGCTGCTGTTCGGTGGTGAGGGTGAGGAGACGGGAGGCGCGCTGGAGGTCGGCCACCTCCAGTTCGACAAGCGGGGCGGCGGGGAGCTGTTTCTTGACCTGGTACTGGGAGCGAGCCTGCTCGCGGAAATAGTCGAGGTTGATCTCCTTGCGCAGGAGGCCGGGGACCAGATCAATGAAGGCGGTGCGGGCCTCGTCCACCAGGGGCAGCAGGACGCGGTTCTGGGCGTGGCAGACGAGAGTGCGCAGCTCTGTGGAATCGGGGTCGAGAAGGTGGTGACTGAGGACAGGGCGGACATGGCTGTCCCAGCTGTCGACGGCGCCGGTCGACCAGGCGTCGCGTAGCTCTGCGGAGGGGGCGGAGGCGTGGGCGGTGGACATGCGGCGGGGCCAGGTCCGGTCCAGGACGGCCGCCTCGCTGGGAAGGATGTCGGCCAGGGCGCGGCGCAGGGAGTCCAGGTCGCCGCCTTTCCAGGCTTCCCGGAGGGCGAGTGCGCTGTCGATGTCGGGGCCGCAGACCTCGGCGACGACTGCGTCGGTCACCCGGTGGAGCAGTGCCTCGGCGGCCCCGGCGTTCGGACGGGGCCGCCAGGCGAGCAGGACCTCACTGTCGAGGCGGGTCCACACCCGCCACCACCAGTGCAGAGTGACGTGGTCGTGGCTCGGGCCGACGCCGAAGGCGGTGCTGGGCAGGTCGCCCATGCGGGCGGCGATGAGGAAGCGGGGGCGGTGTCCCGCGCCGAGGCCCTCGTCGCGGAAGACGGCATGGGCGGTGCGGAGCAGTCGGCCCATCTCCTCGGGTGAGTCCTCGTCCCAGCCGCGCACCACGATCAGCGGCGGTGCGCTCGGTAGGGCGTCATCCTCCAGACCGTCGTCGCCGGAAACGTCGTTCCGGAGCCGGTCCGCCCGCCTGACCAGCTCGCTCAACGGGTCGCCGGTGACGCCGAGTTCCTTGGCCAGGCGCTCGCCAAGCGACATCGAGGCGAGCGCTGCGACGCCCGGGGCCGCGCCGCGGTGGCTGGAGGGCGGTGGTGGGCTGGCCGGGGCGGCGGCCAGCGAGCCCAGCAGGGCTCCGTAGGGGTCTTCGGCGTCGAAGCCGTCGTCATCGTGCCAGAGCGCGAAGTGGTTGCTGGCTCCGGCGAACGCGGCCTCCGGCTCGGGCGTGGTGGAACGCTGGGTCGGGATGACGACCGCGCTTCCACGGTCGCCAGTGCGGTCGGCGAGCGCGGTGACGGTGCCCGGGACCGGTATGGGCTCCTCGAACCGGGCGTACAGCTCCCTCAGAAACAGCTCCGCCCGGCCGGAGTCGACCATCGGGTCCGGGAAGTACCAGACGCAGCTGCGGCCGGACCTCAGGTCCCGCTCCAGCCGGTCCAGGTGGCGGCGCGGGCCGGGGAGGCGCACCAGGTCGCGCTCGGAAGCCGGTGGGGCCGGGACGGCGGCCCCGCGTTCCCGGGCTTGTGCCCCCTGCTGACCGTGCGCCCCGCCCGGCTCGTTCCCGCCCCACAGGCCGGCAGTCACAGGTCACCGCCGATCGCCTTGACGGCCCGGAAGGTGACCGGGTCCAGGGTCTCGCCCTTGTCGGTGACGTCGAGGACGCCGAGGATGTCGAGGCGGTCTAGGAGCCGTTCCGCGGCGGGCAGCGCGCCCCCGGCGTCGCTCTCGTCGTACAGACGCGCCTCGTGGAAGGCGGCCTGGAGGTCGCCCGCAGCGGCGACGGCGACCCCGGCGTGGTGCTCCTCCTCGGTGTAGAACTGCGCCCAGGTGGCGAGTCGGCCGACGTCGTCGGAGCTCAGGCCCGCCAGCTTCAGGTGGGCCTTGGCACGCTCCGGTACGGTCATCTCGGCCCGCAGCTCGTCGAAGACCTCCTGCTGACGCATGCCGGAACGGACCTTGTGCATGGCGAGTTCCACCAGCATCGGCCAGCCGCCGGTCACCTCGATCAGGCTGCGCCGCTCACGCGGGGAGCCGAAGGGCGACTCGGGCCAGGCGCGCACGCTGTCCACCGTCCACCGCTCGGGGCGCACCAGCCCGGCGGCCGACACCACGCCCGCGGCGGTGTCCGGGTCGCACAGGACGACGGCGTAACGGCGCGGCACGGACGACGAGCTGTCGGAGCGAGGCTGGGTGATCCGGGTGTGGTCCAGGAGCCGATCCGTGGCCTCCTGCAGCCGGGCCGTGTCCTGGCCTCTGAGGTCGACGAAGAGCAGCCGGGAGCCTCTCTTGCGGCGGGAGTTGGCCGTGATGAACTCGGTCAGGTCGTCGTCCGGTCCGATGCGCACGACGGCCAGGCCGTGGCCGTCGATGTGGAGCTGGATGCCGCGCTCCACCAGGTCGGCGCTGAGCGCCGGGGTGCAGGGCACCAGCGTGGTGCGGACCGGGTGGGTGAGGATGTCACTCAGCTGCCCGTCGGTCAGCGGGCTCATCCGCTGCACCCGGGTCCGCCGGTCGGTACCGAGGGAGCGGCGGGCGACGCTCGGGTTGTAGTCGTAGGGCAGGTCGAACTGGGTGTCGCGCAGCTCGTTCTCCAGCTCGGCCTGGGTGCCGAGCATGTTCACCACGTTGGGGCTGCGCATAGCGTAGACACGCTCATCCCCGGGGAGCCGGATCAGCAGGCCCAGGTTGACCATCTCCTCGAGGTAGATGGTCAGCTGCCGCTCGGAATTGAGTGGGAAGCCGTCCGGCCACCGCTCGTGGGCGCGCTCGAGGAGTTCGGCGGGCCGGTACCCGTGCCCGTGGCCCTGCTCCAAGCTGCGCAGGGCGATCAGCAGGGCGAGGACGCGGTAGCGGTCCTCCAGGTTGATTGTGTAGCGAAGGCGCTCCGCGATCAGCCCGCGGACCTCCTCCATGCCGGCCACCTGCTGGACGTCCTCCCAGGTGATCGGGGCGTGTCGGCCGTCGGCGGGCATGGAACGCTGCTGCATGTAGGCGACCAGGCGGTCGCAGAAGATCTGCAGCAGGTTGGCCTGGTAGTTGGTCAGGCCGAGGATGTGCCAGACGAGGTCGCGGGTCTCGAAGGTGAGACCCACCGCCGCCATGGGCTCCTCCACCAGCTCCACGGCGTCCTGCGGCTTCAGTGGGCCGACCGGCACGTCGCGACCGCCGTGCGCGGTGACCACGTTGATCAGCCGGTTGAAGCGCTGGACCTGGTGGAGACCGGCGAACACCACTTTGAAATCGCGCCCGGTGTCCTCCATCAGCCGCTGCAGCCGCTTCACGGTGGGGAACGTGGACTGGCCGCCGCCGGTGTAGACGGCCTGGGCGTCCGCCGTGAGGAAGGCGTCGGCCTCGTCGGCGAGCAGCAGCAGACGGCGTTCGGGCCGCTCCTCGATCCACTGCTGAACCTCGTTCGCGATCACGTTGCCCGGCGCGCGGTCGGCGACGCTCTCGCTGATCACGCCGCGCCGCTTCAGCTCGGCCAGCAGCATCCGCCAGATGCCCTCCGGTGGCTCTGCGTGCCCGATGTCGGCCTTCATCAGGTCGACGTACACGGCGACCCGGTTCTCCCGGTCGTCCTTCTGGAACACCTCCACGGCCTGCCTGAGCAGGGACGACTTGCCGAGCTGGCGCCCCCCGAAGAGGAAGATCGGCCCCTGCGGGTCGAGGACGGCACGCATCTCGTCGGTGCGGCCCTTGAAGACCTCGGGCGGCACCAGACCCGCGACATGCGGGGTGTACGGAGTGTAGCCGGTCCACGGCAGGGTGACTTGCTGGACGGCGCGGAAGGAGCGCGGCGCGTGCGCGGCCACCCAGCCGACGACGGCCGGGTCGACGACCAGCGCCTGGTGGCTCCGGCCCCGCGACTCCTGCGCGAGCCTGCGACGGCCTTCGACGCCCAGCGGCTGCGTGTACAGAATGATGTTGGCCTCGATCGCCGATGCCGGCAGATGGCGCAGCGGGCCCTCACCCCGCAGCTCGTCGGTGATGACGACAACCTTGTACATGCGGCGGGCGTGCGAGCCGAGGGCAGCGACGTAACCGGGCGTGCTCTCCGTGATGTCGGCCCGCACGCTCAGCCGGGTGACGCCCCACCTGGCCTCTTCCACGTTGGGCTGGGAGGCGTTCAGGCCGAGCAGCCGCAGCACACTGACTACCGCCTTGCCGACCTTCCGGGCGTCCTTCAACTGCCCCAGCCGGTCCCAGGCGTCGAGGCCGGAGAGGGCGTTCTGCACCAGCGCCTCGCCTGAGGCGTAGTGGTCCGCCCACCAACGGGCGCTGCCGCCGGACGAGTCGGGCCTGGGTGCGTCCGGGTGGGCCACGCCCGCCAGGAAGCGGGAGAGGACTTCTCCGGTCGGCTCGGCCGGCCCCGGCAAGGGCTGCCCCCGGCGGGTGAACGTCAGGAGCTCCTCCGCCGCCACCGTCTCACCGCGGTCCAGGAGATCGCGGATCCGACTCGCGTCCTGCTCCGTCAGCCGCACCTGCCCGAGCTGCCGGCGCAGGTCGTCGCTGCGCTCCTGCTCCAAGAGGCGCAGGTCCTCGGCGACCTGCTCGACGGAGCGCAGGCGCTCTCCGAAGCTCCCGCCGTGGCCCTCGCCCTCCAGGTCCAGCAGACGGCCGGCGAACTCGCGCTCCACCTCGTGGGTCAGCAGGTTCTGCGCGCGGACCCGGGCCAGCGCCAGCTGGGCGCTGCGGTGCTCCTTGGCGCACCGGTCTTTCCACTGGCCGGTCGCGTCGGAGAGCGCCTGCCGCTGCTCGGCGAGCTGGACTGCCGTGAGCTCGACGCCGGGCACCTCGCCCCGGGAGATCCGGTCCAGCAGGCGTTCGGCGAGGTGCAGGTCACCGCGGGTGCGGTGCCAGGCGAGGGCGAGGGCTGGGTCATTCGGGCCGAGTATGTTCGCGAGCGCGGAGAACGCCTCCTGGCCAGCGACGTCGGGCAGGTACCTGCCGCCCTCCGGGTGCCAGGACAGGCCCGGCAGCATCAGCAGCGCGTCCGCCGGCGGCGGGAACCGGACGTCCTCGTCCCTGGTCCCGGGCGTGTAGGACCGGTCGAGCCATCGCACCAGCAGGTCGAACAGCGCGCCGCCCACACCCGGGGGCCGCCCCGCCTCCCTGGCGGCCTCGAGCGCCGTCGGCAGCTCGGGACCGATGGCGCCGCTGCCCGACGCCGTCGGCGCCTCGGCGGCGCGCAGGGCCGCCTTCAGGAGGTCCTGGACACTCTTGACGTGCGTGCGGAGCTGAAGACGGGCGCCGGAGTGGATGTCGTTCTTGGCCTGCTTGGTGGTGCGCTTGACCCGGTCGGTGTCGTCGATCAGGCGGTCCGCGGCATCGGCGCGCCGAAAGTGCTCCTCCATCAGCCCGGACAGCTTCTCCGCGCCGGACTTGCCACCCTTCCTGGCCCACTCCTCGATCGCGTGCAGGGTCTCGCCGAGTACCCCTTCGGGCCCGGCCAGCGCCTGCAGGACGACCGTGGCCCGCTGGTAGCGGATCTTCCGCTTCGGCAGGTCGACCGCGAGCTGACGGGCCTGGTCGGCGATTCTCTCGAACCGGTTGGCCTCAGCGGCCGCGACGCCGGCGCGCAGACCGCCCGGCTTGATCTCCGCGCCCTTGCGTACGGCGAGCACCAAGCCGTCGAGAGCCCTCGCCCAAGGGTCAGGAAGACCGGGGACGGACGTGTGGTCGCCGGTGAGGACGCTGCTCGCCCAGCGGGCCGAGATGCCGCTACGTACGGCTGCCGTCAGCAGCATGAACTGGGCGTCGCGGTCGTCCTCCAGGGGACGGCTTCGCATGACGGCGTCCAGGAATTCCTCGGCCTTCACCTGCAGGTCGGAGGCTGAGGCGGGCGAATCGTGGAACGCGGCGTCCGCGAAGGCGAGGGCGAACGTGCGGTGCTCCGACGCGCCGGCGGCACGGCTCACCCAGTACGCCTCGGCGAGCCGACCCTCGGTGACCAGGGCCTCCACGGTGGCTTCGGCTTCGCCCCAGCCGTCGGCCGGGGCGGGGGTCGCTTCGTCGGCGTCGGGCTCGGTGCGGGACGACGCAGGGGGCCGG
>NZ_POTZ01000959.1 GCF_003236365.1 Streptomyces sp. NTH33 | reverse complement strand
GCTGTCGAAGTCGCTCGGCTCCGACAACCAGATCAACATCGTGCACGCCACGGTGGAGGCCCTCAAGGGCCTGCAGCGTCCCGAGGCGATCGCGGCCCGCCGCGGTCTGCCGCTGCAGGACGTGGCCCGCGTTCGCCCCCGTGTGGGCGTTCAGCAGCTTGAGCCAGCCCGCTCGCCGCAGCCGTGCGTTGCTGGCCTCCGCCGTCGACCTGGCGCAGCCCATCAGCTCGGCGAGCTGCCGCACGGAGACCTGGTGGTCCAGGCCGCCCGACCGCTCAGCCAGCCGCAGCCGGGCCACCAGGTTCTTCTCGTCGACGCCGCCGCTGCGGCCGGGCCAGACGGCCGCCTCCACCGCGTCCCTGACCCGCTGGATGGCCACCACCGCATCCGGGCGGGAGGCGATCGGCTCCGAGGCGCCCACGAACGCGCGGGCCTTGTCCAGCATCGCCGCCAGCTTGCCCTCGGCGTAACTGTCGCCCTTGCGGGCGCGCAGGGACCGCGCCCACGCCCCGCCGGCCGTCGGCCGCAGCACCAGCGCCTCCCAGAACTGGGCGGGCGTCCACGCCCGGCCCGGCTGCGAACAGGCCACGGCCAGGGCCATCGTCAGCCGGTAGCCGCTCTCTCCCGCGCTGCGCCCGGCGTACCGGCCGTCCGTATCGCCCTCCAGCAGCAGCCGACGGGCCCGGGACGACAGCCCCGACAGCCCTTCAACCCACTGCCGCAGCCGTGCGCTCGCCGCTGGCGGCACCGGCTGCCGGCGGCGGTCCGACCGCCGGCCCGGTGTCCGGCGCCGGGCCGGGCCCGCGCCACCGGCCCCGCCACGGCGGTGGCGGGGCTCGGCGGCGGGCGCGGGCAGGCGGGTCACGGTGTCCTAAGAAGTGGTGGTGTCGTCGGCGAGTTCGCCGCCGGGGACGGTGTAGATGGCGCCGCACGGGGCGGTGCGCACCCCGGGCGCGATGTGGCGGTGGACCATGCCGCAGCCGCCTTCGCCCTTGCAGTGGACGGCGTACTCGGTGCGGCCCTGGG
>NZ_POTZ01000958.1 GCF_003236365.1 Streptomyces sp. NTH33 | reverse complement strand
GGGCAAGGACCTCAGAAGCCGAGCCGCCGCAGCTGCTTCGGATCCCGCTGCCAGTCCTTCGCGACCTTCACGTGGAGGTCCAGGAACACCGGCGTCCCCAGCAGCGCCTCGATGTGCTTGCGGGATTTGATCCCGACTTCCTTCAGACGCTTGCCCTTGGGGCCGATGACGATGCCCTTCTGGCTCGGCCGCTCGATGAACACGTTGGCGTGGATGTCGAGGAGCGGCTTGTCCGCCGGGCGGTCCTCGCGTGGCAGCATCTCCTCGACCACCACCGCGATCGAGTGCGGCAGCTCGTCCCGCACACCCTCCAGCGCAGCCTCCCGGATCAGCTCGGCCACCATCACCTGCTCCGGCTCGTCCGTCAGGTCGCCCTCGGGGTACAGCGCCGGCCCCTCCGGCATCAGCGGGACCAGCAGATCGGCGAGCAGGTTTACCTGCTTGCCGGCCGTGGCCGACACGGGCACGATCTCCGCCCAGGTGATCCCCAGCTCCTCGCCCAGCCGGTCGACCGCGATCAGCTGCTCGGCGAGGGCCTTGGAGTCCACCAGGTCGGTCTTGGTGACGATCGCGACCTTGGGCGTCTTCTTGATCCCGGCCAGTTCCTTGGCGATGAACCGGTCACCGGGCCCGATCTTCTGGTCGGCCGGCAGACAGAAGCCGATCACGTCGACCTCGGCCCACGTGGTCCGTACCACGTCGTTCAGCCGTTCCCCCAGCAGCGTGCGCGGCTTGTGCAGCCCCGGCGTGTCCACCAGGACCAGCTGGGCGTCCGGCCGGTGCACGATGCCCCGCACGGTGTGCCGCGTCGTCTGCGGCCGGTTCGAGGTGATCGCCACCTTCTGCCCGACCAGAGCGTTCGTGAGGGTGGACTTGCCCGCGTTGGGGCGGCCCACGAAGCAGGCGAAGCCGGCCCGGTGGACAGCTTCGGTGGGCTGCTCGGATGACTGGGTACGAACGCTCATGGCGCCCATTCTCCCTGATCCACAACCCCCCGCTGCACGCGTCCTACTCGTCCGCCCCCGCGGAC
>NZ_POTZ01000957.1 GCF_003236365.1 Streptomyces sp. NTH33 | reverse complement strand
GTGTAGGGGTGCGCGGGGCGGGCGAACAGCGTGGTGGACGGGGCGACTTCGACCAGGCGGCCCAGGTACGTCACCGCCACCCGGCCGGCGACATGGCGCATCACCGACAGGTCGTGGGCGACGAACAGGAAGGACAGGCCGAGCTCGCTCTGCAGGTCCATCAGCAGGTTCAGGACGCCCGCCTGGATGGACACGTCCAGCGCCGAGACCGGCTCGTCCAGGACGATCACCTTCGGCCGCAGCGCCAGCGCCCGGGCGATGCCGATGCGCTGGCGCTGGCCGCCGGAGAACTCGTGCGCGAAGCGGTTGCCGTGCTCGGGGTTGAGGCCGACGAGACGGAGCAGTTCCCGCACCTCGTCACCGGCCCGCGGGCCGTAGCGGCCGTGGATGCGCAGCGGTTCGGCGACGATCTCGTGCACGGAGACGCGCGGGTCGAGGGAGGCGTAGGGGTCCTGGAAGACGATCTGCAGCTCGCGCCGCAGCGGCCGCATCCGGCGCCGGCTGAGCCGGGTCAGGTCCTGGCCCCGGTAGAAGACCTGACCCGAGGTGGCGGTCTCCAGGTTGAGCACCGTGCGGGCGATCGTCGTCTTGCCCGAGCCGGACTCCCCCACCAGACCCAGGGTCTCGTTCTCGTACAGGTCGAAGGAGACCCCGCACACGGCGTGCACGTCGCCCACCCGCCGGCGGATCACGCCGCGGGACATCACCGGGAAGTGCTTGACCAGGTCGCGGACCTGCAGGACCGGCTCGCCGGTGCCGCCGTGACCGGGCAGCGGCGGCAGGGCGGGGGCGGTCTGCGCGGAAGCGCTCATGCGGGGTCCTCCTCGGCGTGCGTCGAAGGCGGTGTGTCGGCGAAGCGCGCCAGCGCCTCGGTGTCCGCGCCGGCCGTGTCGAAGACGTCCCCGGCGCCGGTGCCGACGAGTTCGCCGGCGAAGTGGCAGGCGCTGAGGTGGGCGCCGGGCCCGGCCCTGCGCAGGGGCGGCTCCGAACGGTCGCACGCCTCGCGGCGCAGGGGGCACCGGGGCGCGAA
>NZ_POTZ01000956.1 GCF_003236365.1 Streptomyces sp. NTH33 | reverse complement strand
CACCCGCCGAAACCCACCGCTGGCTCACCGCCGAGGAGCAGCGCGTCTGGCGCTCCTACCTGCACGCCACCACTCTCCTCGAGGACCACCTCGACCGTCAGCTGCAGCGTGACGCGGGCATGCCGCACATCTACTACGGCCTCCTCGTCAAGCTCGCCGAGGCCCCGGACCGCCGGCTGCGGATGACCGAGCTGGCCATGGACGCCAAGATCACCCGCTCCCGCCTCTCCCACGCGATCGCCCGCCTGGAGACGAACGGCTGGGTGCGTCGCGAGAACTGCCCCTCCGACAAGCGGGGCCAGTTCGCGGTGCTGACCGACCAGGGCATGGAGGTGCTGCGGCGCACCGCGCCGGGCCACGTGGCCGCCGTGCGCCAGGCGCTGTTCGACCGGCTCAGCCCCGAACAGCAGAAGTCCCTCGGCGAGATCATGCAGATCGTCGCCGAGGGACTCCAGCCGAACGAGGCGGGCGCGGACCTGCCCTGGCTCCGCTGAGGCACGTACCGCTCGCCCCGCCCGTACCGCTCGCCCGTACCGCTCAGTGAGTGATGACCGGTACGGCCGTCCCGTCGTCCACGCCCCTCACCGAGGGCGGCACCTCGGGCCCGTGCTCGACGAACATCTCCCGAACGGCGGGGCGATCCGGGGAGAGGTTCACCGGATCGCACGAACACTGGACCGAACGGAGGGAAGGACTCCCCCGGCCGTTTCCCGCCCGCCGCAAATCCTGCGGGACCCGGACCGCACCCACCCGGCCGCATGCGTTCCCACGACCGGGCGAGGCGTCCCACGACCGGACGGCTCCAACGCGCGCCGACCGCCCCCGCGACACAGGGTGATCGCAAGGGTGCAGCCGGAAACCGGTGGCTGCCTGGCGCGAAGGGTTCACGTATGCAGCCGCAGCCGCCCCGCCACCCGATACGCAAGCGCCGTGCGGCCGCCCTCGCCTCCGTCACGGTGCTGACCCTCGCGGTCAGCACCTCCGCGGGGACCGGGCACCTCACGGCGGGCGTCACGGGAACCGGGCCCGGAC
>NZ_POTZ01000955.1 GCF_003236365.1 Streptomyces sp. NTH33 | reverse complement strand
GACATCCACGCCGCCACCGACACCCTGGCCCGGCTCACCGAGTACCTGCGCGAGAATCCCGAGCCCGCCGAGGCGCTCGGCCTCATCGAGCCGCTGCTGGATGAATACACCGGTGTCCCCGTCCAGCTCGCCGACGTCCTGCGCGCCCTGGCCCGAGCCGTGCAGGAGCACCCCGACACCCCCCGCACCATCGGAACCGACCTCCTGATCCAGGAGCTGCGTACCGCCGCGTGGGAGCAGGCCGACCAGCACACCCTCCACTACGCCCTGGACGACCTGCGCGGCCTGTACCGGAAGGCGCCCGAGACCATGCCGGAGTGCAGCCTGTGCCCGTGAGCGAACGGCAGCTGGCCGCCTTCGCCGACACCCACGCCTGGCGCGTCCCGTTCGACACCAGCCCGCGCCACCTGGCCGGCCCCGGCGACGGCCGGCACGTCACCCACGGCCTGGCCGCGGCCGGATGGACACGCACGTCCGACCCGCTGAGCCCCGAGATCGTGCTGACGAGCCCGGACCACCGGCACAGCCTGCAGTTCGACCCGCAGTCCGCCACCGCCGCTCGGTGGCGGCTGCGGGCCGAGCCCACCGACACCGAACCCGGCTGGTACGCCGAATTCGGTGAACTCGTCCCCGCCGAGGTCCTGGGCGCGGTCACCGATGCCCTCGTCACCCCCTCGGTCGCCGAGCCACCAGACCCCCTGGACGCGGCGGACGCCGCGGGCTGGCTCATCGATGCGCGCGGTGCGGCCAGCTCGCCGGACGCCGCGTGCCGCGTCGAACGGCGCCCCGAACGGAACGCCGCCGTGTCCTGGCACGTGGAGGCGCACGAGCCCGGACACGGTTCCCGCGGCCCCCGGCTGTGGCACGCCTGGTTCGATGCCCAGACGCCCACCCGCCTGGTGGACGCCTTCGTCACCGCACTCGCCGACCCCGCCCCGCTCCAGCGCGGCATGTTCGACCGCACCGCCCACGGCGCCGTGCAGGAGACGAGCCCCCTGTCCCCGCAGCACGTGGCCGACGCGCACACCGAGCG
>NZ_POTZ01000954.1 GCF_003236365.1 Streptomyces sp. NTH33 | reverse complement strand
GGGAGCTGTCCAGGGCGCTGCGGATCGTGGCGCGGCACTCGGCGGCGGTGAGTCCCCGGGCCTCCCCAGCCGCTTGGAAGGCGTCCTCGGCCACGTGGCGGGGGAGGTCGCCCCACGCGACGAAGCGCCCCACCTTGAAGGCGGACCGGTTGAGGGTGACGTTGCGCAGCCCGTCCGGGGCCGCAGCAACGGCGGCGCATTCGGCTTCCAGTGCGGCCAGCGCCGCGCGGCTGCCGTCCACCGCAGGGAGCCTGAGCGGGCCCGCGGGGCGTGCGGGGGCGGGTTGCAGGATGGTTTGCAGCCATCCGGGCAGTGCGGCCGTCTCAGGGCCGCACAGCGCTTCGTAGGGTCCGGTGGGGGTGGTGCTGCCGGCGGCGACGACGTAGCCGCCCCATGCGCGGGTGTCGACCGAAGCGGCCACGGTGCCCGCCGTGTTGGCGAGCCGGACGCCGGGCGGGGCGGTGAAGTACAGGTGCTGTCCGCCGCTCGCGGTCCGGGTGCGGTAGGTGGTGGGGACGGCGTGCCCGGCGCGCTCGCAGAGCGCCTTGAAGGTCGCCGCGCCGTCAGGCGCGTCCGAACTGCCCTTGTGCTCTGGGGTGTCCAGGTCGACGACGACCAGCCCGGAGGGGCCGGTGGCGATGCCGACGTTGAACGGCGCGCGTGACCAGGCGGCGCGGATACGATCCGGGTCACAGGTCGCGCGCTGCTCCCACTTGCGGTGCCCGCTCGCGCACGGCCCGGTACGGGTGCACGCCTTCTCTCCGTGCAGCGCGGGCCGCTTGGTGCCGGGACGGAGCGGGAAGACGTGCCAGCCGCGCGCGGCGGCGTCCAGCGCTGCGGACAGCAGCGCGGATTGGGGGTCATGGGTCATGCTGGAGGTCTCCAGTTCCTTGATGGGTTCTGGCTGGCAAGGGCGGCCCCGCGTTCTTTGGCGAGAGGTGGGGGCCGCCCTTGGCGTAGCTAGGCGTCGGGGGTGTCGTTGAGCAGCCCGGCGGGGTCGGGGTGGAACGCCTTGGTGTAGAGGCGGACGCGGTACCCGTCG
>NZ_POTZ01000953.1 GCF_003236365.1 Streptomyces sp. NTH33 | reverse complement strand
GGATACGGAAGGACCACGGGGGCGAGGGGATCGTGGATCTCGCGCCCGCCTACGGGCGGCGCGGGGCCGTCACCCACCTCACGCAGCTCACGCTCTTCTCCGTCGACGGGCTGATCCGGGCGCAGGTGCGGCGCGACACCGGGGTCTGGCATCCGCCCACCGATCTGCACCGGGCGTACCTGCGGTGGGCCGCCACCCAGCGGGACTGGGGGCCCGACGAGCGGCGCAAGGAGGACGGGTGGCTGGCGCGGGAGGAGTGGCTGTACGCCCGCCGGGATCCCGCCCGCGCGCTCCTCATCGGGTTCGGGGACGACACCATGGGCACCCTCGACGCGCCGAAGAACCCCGCCGAGGCCGGGCCGGAGGCGGCCGTCCGATCGGCTCCCTTCGGGCTTCTCGTCGGGTGGGAGCCGCAACTCGTCGTACAGCTCGCCGTCGAGTGCGCGGCGCAGACCCACGGGCACCCCACCGCCTGTCTCGCCGCCGGCGCGTACGCCGTGATCGTGCACGCCCTCGCCCGCGGTGACGGTCTCGACGAGGCCGTGCGGAGGGCGCTGGCGCTGCTCGCCGTGCGGCCCGGACACCAGCCCGTGTCCGATGCCCTGCAGCACGCGCTCGGCGTAGTACGGCAGGGCGCGCCCAGCCCGGCGCGGGTGGAGGAGCTGGAGGGGGAGGGGACGGCGGAGGAGGTGCTCGCCGCGTCCGTGTACTGCGCGCTCGTCGGCGAGGACGTACGGCACGGGCTGTGCCTGGCCGTGAACCAGGGCGGGCCCTCGGGCGCGGCCGGTGCCCTCACCGGCGGGCTGCTCGGGGCCCTGTACGGCGAGACGGCCCTCCCGCCGGCCTGGCTGGCCGAGCTGGAGGGCCGTCCCACTCTGCTGGTCCTGGCGGACGACTTCGCGATGGAGATGACCCAGGGACCCGCACTGCACGGGCCCACCGGGTCGTCCCCGGCGTGGCTGGCGCGCTATCCGCGCAGGGGCTGACCGCCCGCGGGCCACGCGCCGTTACGGCGACTGCGTCCCCACCACGTTGTCGCCCGCACC
>NZ_POTZ01000952.1 GCF_003236365.1 Streptomyces sp. NTH33 | reverse complement strand
GGGGCGAGGTGGGCGTGCTGGTCGGTGAGGACGTCGCCCTTGACGACGGCGAACATGCCGGCGGTGGGGTCGGTGACGACCGTACGGTGGTCGCCCTTGCGGGACAGGGTCATGCGGCCCAGCTCGTCCAGGGGGAAGACCTCGGGCCCGGCGATGGTGCGGACGCCGTTCAGCGGGGCGCCCACGGCGACCTCCGCCACCGCGTCGGCCACGTCCTTGGAGGCGATCGGCTGGATCGGCGTGGCGGGCAGCCGGACGGTGTCGTCGTCGGCGGTCCAGGACAGGACGGCGTCCATGAACTCCATGAACTGCGTCGCCCGGACGATCGAGTAGGGGATCGGCCCGGCCGCGAGGATGCTCTCCTGGAGCACCTTGGCCCGGTAGTAGTCCAGCTCCGGCACCTGGTCCGCGCCGACGATCGAGAGGATGACGAAGTGGCCGACGCCGCCCCTCCGGGCCGCGGCCAGAAGGTTGTCCATCGAGGTCCGGAAGAAGGCCGCGGAGGCTTCGTCGAAGGTCGGGGAGTTCGTCAGGTTGACGACGACCCCGGCTCCCTCCACCGCCTCGTCCAGCCCCTGGCCGCTGATGACGTCGACTCCGGTGGACTGCGAGTGCGGCACCGCCTCGTGCCCGGCGGCGTTCAGCTTCTTGACGACCTGCGACCCGATCAGCCCGGTACCGCCGATGACTGCGACCTTCATGACATGCCTTTCGTCGGAGTGTGTCCGCAAGAGGCATATGGACCACCGCGCGGGTCCGGCATGTACGAAAGCCGGCGGATGCCCCCGATCGGCCGCACGCGGCCGCGGGCTCAGTCCCCGGTCTCCCGCTCCCGGTACCCGGACCAGAGGACCGCCTGCGCGACGATCACCCGTTCCCCGTCGAACGTGACCGACGGCCCTTCGTGCAGCCGGTACCCCATCGCCAGGGCCTCGCTCACCCGGTGACAGAACGCCGCGTCGTCAGGCCCGGTCAGCACCCGGTAGACGGGCAGCCCGCCCGGTGGTGTCGTCATGCCCCCAGCGTGTCACACACCCGACCACCGCCGACC
>NZ_POTZ01000951.1 GCF_003236365.1 Streptomyces sp. NTH33 | reverse complement strand
GGAGCTGACGGAGCTGCTGCGCGGCGAGGCGGTCACGGTCGCCGGCTCGGCGACGGCCACCGCGAACGCGCCGACCCTGGCCGGCCCGGGCAGGCTCAGCCAGAGCTTCTCCCTGGCCGCGCTGGTGGAGCGGATGAACGAGCTGTACGCGGCCGGCCTGGACATGGTGGTCGCCGCCGACGCGGTGTGGTCGGCGCTGCCCGCGCGGATCGATCTGCTGGCCGCCGAGCTGCAGCGCACCCGCCGGCTCGCGCACTCGGTCGGCGTCCGCCCCGGCGAGCACCCGGCGGGCGACGACCTGGAGCGCATCACGCGCACGCTGACCAGGCTGCGCGAGGAGGTGGTCTCCGACCCGCTGGCCTTCTGGGTTCCCGCGCAGGGCAGTTCGGCGCCGGGCGGCGGCCGGCCGGACACCACGGTGTACGACCGTGAGGCGCGGGCGCTGGAGGAGGTGCGCCGGGAGATCGACGCCGTGCTCGGGGTGCGGCAGGACGCCGAGCAGCGGCTGATCAGGCTGCGGGACCTGCTCTCGCGCGCGGACCGCACCCTCGCCGAGGCGCGCGCCGCGCGGGGCGAGGTGCTGGCGAAGATCGCGGCGACGGAGGTTCCGGTGGTCAGCGGCCCGCCGACCGTGCTGCAGGAGCAGCTGGCGACGGCCGCCGAGTACCGCAGACAGGCCCAGTGGCACCGCCTGTCGCCGCTGCTGGACTCCCTGGAGCAGAAGGCGGAGGACGAACTGCTGCGCGCCCGCGAGTCGTTGACGGCGGTCACCGCTCCGCTGGCGGTCCGCGCCGAGCTGCGCGGGCGGCTGGACGCGTACAAGGCGAAGGTGGCCCGGCACGGCCTGGCGGAGGACCCGCTGCTGGTCGAGCGGTACGACGCGGCGCGGCGCATGCTGTGGAGCGCGCCCTGCGACCTGCGGGTGGCCGAGCAGGCCGTGCTGCGCTACCAGCAGGCGGCGGCCGAAGCGCTCGGCAGCGCGCGGGTGCCGGAGCAGGGCGGTCCTCGGGACGGTGACGGCGGGGGGAAGGCATGAGTCGGGCGGGGCAGACC
>NZ_POTZ01000950.1 GCF_003236365.1 Streptomyces sp. NTH33 | reverse complement strand
GTCTACGACCTCGGCGGCGACCCGCTCTCGCAGTCCGGCGGCGCCGGCGCGGGCGTCCGAGCGTGGCGCAGCCCGCCGCGTACGTCTCCTGCAGGCCGCTCGCCGCCGGGTCGCCGCCCGCCGCGCGCCACCGCACGTACCAGTCCTCCAGGGAGCGCAGCATCGCCCGCAGCAGCGGATCGCGGTCCGTGCTCACCGCCCCGGCCAGGGCCAGCGAACCGGCCTGGGGAACCGGCAGCTCCTCCTGCCGCAGGCTGACGTTGATGCCGACGCCGACGACCACCCCGTCGTCGCCGGCCCGCTCGGCCAGGATGCCGCCGGCCTTGCGTTCCTCGCCGCCGACAGTGACCAGCAGGTCGTTGGGCCACTTCAGTGCCGTATCGACCCCGGCCGCCCGGGACAGGCCCGTGGCGACCGCGACCCCGGTGAGCAGGGGCAGCCAGCCCCAGCGGACCACCGGGACCTCACTGGGCTGCAACAGCACGGAGAAGAACAGGCCGGAGCGGGGCGGAGCCGTCCACTGACGGTTCAGGCGGCCCCGGCCGGCGGTCTGCTCCTCGGCGACCAGGACGGCGCCCTCGGCCACCTCGCCGGCGGCGGCCCGGGCCACGAGGTCGGAGTTGGTGGAGCCGGTGCGCTGCACCACGTCCAGCCGGGACCACAGGCCGTCCGCGCGGACCAGCCCGCGCCGCAGGGCCGTGGCGTTCAGGGGCGGGCGGTCCAGATCGGACCAGCGGCTGCCCTGCGGAATGTTCTCGGAGCCGTTGTCTGCTGCATCTCGGGACGTCATGCAAGCCACACTAGGTGTGGTATACGCCGCACTGCTGATCAGCGGGGCCCCCACTACTCTACGAATGAGTAACCGTCCCCCCTTTTGAGCAGGCAGGGAGCCGCGATCCCGATGTCCGAGCCGGAAGAGTGCCAAGAGATCGACATCCGTACGACCGCGGGCAAGCTCGCGGATCTGCAGCGCCGGATCCAGGAGGCGACGCACGCCGGCTCCGCGCGCGCCGTGGAAAAGCAGCACGCCAAGGGCAAGCTGACCGCCCGCGAGC
>NZ_POTZ01000094.1 GCF_003236365.1 Streptomyces sp. NTH33 | reverse complement strand
GGACCATGCGCCCGTAGGCGTCGGGCACCCACACCACCGGCCCGCGCTCTGCGGCCAGTTCGACCGCGGCCGGGGCAGGCGCGTACGGCTCGGTGGACACGTCGTGCGCGAGGGCGGGCAGGGGCGGTTCGTTCACAGCGGTACTCCTCACAGATGCTGGATGGCGTCGATGACGGCGGCGGCGAGCTGGTTGATGGGTCCGGCGACGCCGGTGGAGGCGAGGAAGAAGCCGAACCCGGCGGCGGTGAACGCGGCGCCATAGCTGAGGGACTTGGAGCGCAGCAGGAAGAACAGGACGAGTCCGAACAGGGCCACGAGCGAGACGGTGACGGCCACGGGCGGAACCTCCCTTTGGCGGGGTGGGCGGGTGGTCAGTGGGTGCCTTCGCGGTAGATCCGCTGGGCTCGGTTGAAGAGCCAGCGGCCGGCGCGTATGCGCTTGCCGGTGGCCTTGCAGCGGCGGCAGCTCTTGCCGCGCTTGGGCCGTCCCTTGCGGTCGGTTTCCATGGCGAAGCCGAAGCCGTTGCACTTGCGGCAGGTGCCGAACGGGCTGGCCGCACACATTCCGACGTAACCGAGCGTGATGACGAACAGACAGGCGACAGCAAAGGCGATGGGGGTCATGAGAGGCCCTTCCAGGCGGTTTTCGGGGTTTTCGCAGGTGGGGTGCTATGCGCTAGACCGCAGATCAGACACTGTTCGGGGTGCTAGCGGGGGTGCTACCGGTAGCAGGGCGAGGTGCTACCGGTAGCACCGTCCAGGTCTAGGCGGCGCCTCGCTTTTCGTCACGCTCCGCAATCGTCTTCGTGAGGTCGGCGCGGACGATGCCGCGGCGGGTGGTGCGGGTGCCATCGTCGGTGGTCCCGGCCACGTCGCGGGTCTTGATGCCGTGCGGCTTGAGTGCGCTGGTGACGTTCTCGCCCTTCCAGCCGCCGTAGACCTCCGGCCGCAGCTCGGCGAGCCGGGCGGCGATCCGCTCGTTCCACACCCGCTCTTCCGACGGCGGCACGACCGCGGCGACGTCGGCGAGCAGGTCGTACGAGGGGCCGGTCACGGCCTCGGGGTCCTCTCCGAGCGCGTGGCCGGACAGGGTGCCCTCGGCCTTGCGCAGGGCGTAGGCACGCTGGGCAATGGCGTGGGTGGCGTGGTCGTCCAGGTAGGCGGTGCGCACCACGACCGGCAGCGCGGTGGCGCCGGCGAGGTAGCCGTTACCGGCGTCGATCTCCGGGCGGAACGAGGTGGCGCGTACGCCGTTCTTGTACGCGGACGTCCCGAGGATCATGTCGTTCTCGACCTGCCCGGCGACCTTGAGGGCGAAGCGGATGGACACGTTGCCGCTGATGCCGGTCGGGAGCGAGTCTTTGTCCGGGCGCTGCGTGGCCAGGACGAGGATCACGCCCAGGGCGCGACCGAGCTTGATGATGAACTCGGCGTCGTCACCTGCCTGTTTGCCGTACTTGGGGTGCGCGAACAGGTTCTGGCACTCGTCGAACACGCCCACGAGCGGCCACAGCTTGAGTGAGCGCTTGTCGGCGATCTGCCGGGTGATGCGCTTGTCCGGGCACAGGTCCCGCGGCAGCTTCTTGATCGCAGCCGCGCGGCGCATGACTTCCTCGCGCAGCAGCTTCAGGGAGTCGGCCGCGTACTTGATCGAGTCGTCGTCGATGCCGGAGACGAACCGGTGCGAGACGCATTCGAGGGAGTCCAGGTCGCCGGTGCCCTTGTTCTCATGCAGCCACAGTTCGACGGACGGGTCCATGGCGGCGCCGCAGGCCAGCACGCGCACGGAGGCGGTCTTGCCCTGGCCGGGCAGCGAGCCAATCAGGATGTTGTGCTGGATCATCGGTACGGACTGAGCCCGGCCGCGCGGGTCGATGCCGAACGGGATTCGCTTGAAGATGTCGTGCTTGCGGGCGTTGGCGAGCGGCCACTTGACGAGTCCGGTCTTGGACAGGTCCCGGTCCCCCACCCAGAGGATGAGGCGCCCCTCGTGCTCGTTGGGGTCGGCGTCGGGCCACACGCAGCCGAGCGGACGGCGCAGGCCGGAGGCGAGTCGGGCGCGCCGGTCGGCCACGTCGGCGACGGTCACTCCGAGCGGCAGGTCGATGTCCGCGCGCCAGCCCGGGCCCTCGCGGGTGATCGGGGCGACGAACTTGATGCCGTCCTGGCCCTTGGCCACGGCACTGGTGATCTGGCCGATGCCGATGGACGCCATGGCCTTGACCACGATGTCGCTGGTGAGCTTCTGCACCTCGGTCTTGATGACGGCGCGGGTAGCCAGCGGCGCATCCGCCGGCGCTCCCAGCCAGCCCAGTGTCAGCACGGTGAGCGTGGCGGCGATGACCTGCGTGTGCGGCTCGGCTCCGTAGACCAGGAACAGGCCCATGGCCAGGGCGGCCAGGGCACCGAGGATGGTCAGGAGCATCCGCAGCCGCACCCGCCGGTCGCGCTGCCGCGAGAGCTTCAGGTAGAGCTCGGAGTTCTCCCTGCGCGCCTCGGCTTGCCGCAGCGGCTCGCCCTCCGCGTCAACGGCCCAGCGGCCCACGCGGGTCAGGGTGTTGGCCAGGCCGCGCGGCGAGCGCCAGATGAGCTTGGGCACGTACAGGAACGGCACGCGGACCGCGTGGAAGGCGATGGTGTGCCAGACGTGCCCGGCCAGCCACCGCATCGCGTCGGCGAATTCCGGGCCCGACTTCACCCACGCCGGGAGGATGTCCAGCCGCTTGGAGTCGCGGATGCGGTCGATCAGCCCGGGGCCCGACTGAGTCGGCGCCGGACGGTCGACCAGGGTCGGGCCGGAGTCGCCCGACTCCCCCTCGCCCGGGTCGGCCGACTCGGGCGGCTGCGGGTCGCCCGACCGGTCGGGCCTGGAATCGGGCGACGCGTCGGGCGCGCGGTCGGCCGACTCGGTGCGGGCCGACCGGGCCTTGCCCAGGTCGACCACGGCGCCGTCGGAGTCGGCGGCCATCTCGGCTTCGAGCCGGTTGAAGAGTTCGTTGTCGTCGTCGGGATGTTTCACTGAGGGTTCCTTCTCTCTGGGAGGATGCGGGGCCCGGCCGCTGCTTTGGTCGGTTTGGGACCGGGCCCCGTACAGGTCAGGCGGCGCGCTGTTCCTCGGGATAGGCGCAGAGGAGGCACACCCCGAGCGAGGTCGGGATGCAGTAGCTGTAGGTGATCCGGCACTGCGGGCAGGTGCGGCGGGCGAGCATCGCCAGGGCGAGCGCACCCCACTTGCGGGAGGTCATCGGCCGCACCGGCTTCGCGTGGTCGACGCGGTAGAGGTAGGCGACCTGCACCCTGGCCTTGCGGCCCCGGTGGCGGCGCATCACCTGTGCGGCGACCGGCTGTCCGCCCGGTCGAAGCCCGGCCGCACGCAGCTGACGGCGGGTGGCGTAGCCGTCCGGGGCGAATCGCCACGGGTACGTGGGGACCCCGAACCGGGCGCCGGACGGGTCGAAGCACTTGCCGTAGGCGGTCATCAGGCAGCCACCCCCACGACCAGGGCATCGGTGCGCGCCCCGGCGCGGCCGGCGCGACGTCCGGTGATGGTGGCGAACAGCCGCCCCAGCCCAGCACGGCGGGTTCCGGCACGGGTCTGCTTGGCCGCGTACATCGCCTCATCCGCCCGCCGCAGCAGAGCGGACAGGTCGTCGCCGGGGAAGTCCGCAGCGCGCACCCAGCCGAGCGAGACCGTGGTGTGTACGGCCGGGTCCTGGCCGTCGACCGGGCGGGCGAGCACGCCATGCAGCACGGCGAGCAGGTCGGAGGCGGTGCCGTGGTCGTCGATCAGGACGGCGGCGAACTCATCGCCTCCGAGCCGCCCGGCCACCCCGGAGCGGCCGACGTGGTGGGCGAGCCGGTCCGCGGTCGCCTTCAACAGCGCGTCCCCGGCCGCATGCCCGAAGGTGTCGTTGATCTGCTTGAAGCGGTCGACGTCGGCCAGTACCACGACCGCCCGGGGGTCCCGCAGCAGAGCCGTGGCGCGACGGGTGAACGCCTCGCGCGTCCGCAGCCCGGTCAGCGGGTCACGGCGGGCGACGTTCAGGCGCCTCCGTAGCCACAGCGTGTGCGCCGTCCAGCCGGAGGCGACCGGCGCCGCCGCGGCCAGCATGGTCAACACGGTGTTCATGCCGCCGCCTCCTCGGTCCTCTCGTCGCCGTCGACGGAGTGCAGGCGGCGCCCCTCGGCCCGCTCGCTCAGCAACAGGTCGCGCAGCACACGGGAGTTGCCAGCCGAGCAGTGCAGCGTGGTCCGGATGGCTTCCGCGTTGATCGCGTCATCGGCCCAGTCGGCCGTGGCCTCGCGTGCCTCGGCGAGCAGTTCCGCCGGGGTACGCGGCGCCTTGGCAGTCTTGGCCTTGCCCTTGGTGCTGGCCGGGCGCTTGCGCGGCGTCTTGGGCGCCTCCGGCTTCGGCTTCTCTGTCTGCTGCTGCGGCACGGGCGGGACGTCCTCGCTCGCCGGGGCCAGCTCGCCCAGCTTCAGCAGCACCCGTTCCGGGCGCGGGGTCTTTGACCGCCACCGCCGGCCGTGCCGCTCGCGCAGCCGGGCGCGGGCCAGCTGCCGCTCACGCTCCCGCTTTAGTGCCTCGGAGTAGGAGGTGATCTCCCACAGCGTCATCCGCCGCCACAGGGCGAACGTCGACAGCGGGGCGAGCATCCAGCGGGAGAACCGCACCTTCTCCATCCGCCTGCCGGTGGCGGCGCCGATCCGGACGGCGTAGACGTGGGCGCCGATCTCGGAGAACACCACCCACAGCAGGGGCATCGTGCCGTGTGCGACCTTGGCCCACAGCGTGTGCCCGGCGGCGACGTTCAGCCCGCACGTGACCAGCGTCAGCGCCCAGGGCACGAACCGCACCCATGCCAACGCCATGTCCATCCGGATCAGCAGCAGGTTGGCCACGGTGAACACCGGAATGGCCACGTCGATGCCGACCGGCAGCATCCACGGCGCGCCGAAGCCCCAACGGGCGGCGGCAGAGGAGACCGCGTCGAACGAGGCGATCAGCCCCAGGGCGCCAACCCCGGCCGCGGCCAACGCGCCTAATCCGGCAAGGCCCATCTCCGGCTTCGTCAGCGGCGGCACCGTGGGCCGCGCCGTCTCGGTTGCGGTCGTCATGCCGCCGCTCCCTTCCGGGAGGACCGGCGGCGCCTCGCCGGGCTCGCCAGCGGAACGACGTTGAACAGCTCCGGGGCGTGCGCCTCGATCACCTCGGCGGCGATGCGGGCCACGTCGTCCGGCAGGTTGCTGTACTCGGGGTCGGCGAGGATGTCGCGCGCCGCGTCCAGGCGGGCCGCACGCTCCTCGTCCGTCTCGCCCTCGACCCCGAGCCACAACTCAACCGGGGTGCCAAGGGCCAACTCCACGAAGTCCTCAGCGGATACGGCCTGTTGATGGCCGACGTACGTGCGCATGGTGCTCTCCTGAGTCGAAGGAGCAGGGAGAACCGCAGCGACGGGCGACCTTGCTGGGGAGTCCCGCCGCCGCGGAGGTTTCAGATTGACCTATGTCAATCTGACTGTCAAGAGGGTCGGGCGGAGGCGTAGAGATTGACCTAGGTCCAGCTACTCTCGAACCCATGGAGCAGAGTCCAGAAGCGCCCAAGCAGACGCCCACAGCCAAGGAGATCGCCGCGGATTTTCGCGAGAAGATCACGGGCCCGAACCGCAAGTACGATCCGGGAGACCGGCTCCCTGCGGCTCGCAAGCTCGCCAAAGACCTTGGCGTGCAGCTCATGACCGTGCAGAGCGCCTACGGCCAGCTCCGTGACGAGGGACTGGTTCTCACCCAGCAGGGTCGCGGGACGTTCGTCCGAGACCCGTCGGTGCCGCTCGGTACCGAGCCGGGCAGTAGTCCCGCGTTCACCGCACTGGCAGCAGAACTCAGCTCGATTCATGACGCTCTTCGCCTGCTCGGTGAGCGACTGGACCGCCTTGAACAGCTTGTCGGCGACGAGACCCCACCCTCGCCGTAAGTTCGTCCGCTCGCCGTAGCAGTCGTTCGACCGTGGCGCGCGCCTCGCTCAGACTCGCTTCAATCAAGGCAAGTTCCGTGGGAGTCAGGCCTCCCAACTCGCCGCTCCGCTCATTGATCCCTGACATGCCAATGAGCATGCGGCCGGAAACGAAAGAGGACCCGGACAGACTGTCCGGGTCCTCTTTCCTTGCAGGTCAAGCAGGTTGACGCCTCGTCACCGAGTGGCTTCCTCCACGGCGTCGAGCACTGCGGCCCACGGGAGTTCGCGCCCCGCCGGCGCTTCCCTCGGTTCGTACAGCGGCCAGACGTCCGGGCCGTAGACGACGTGCACTCCCCCGGCCCGAAGGGCGTCGACGTGGCCCTGCCACGCAGGGTGGCGAGCGTGCGCCGCGTTCACCCGGGGGAAGAGGACAACCGGCAGACCGAGGGTGCCGATGGCCTCGCCAACCTGTGTCAGCGCCTGGTTGTCCATGAGGCCGGTCGCGAGCTTGGCGACCGTGTTGGCCGACGCGGGAGCAACCACGTAGCAGTCAACCGGCGGATGCGGTCGGTCCTCTCCGGGGAGACGCGGTTCGTCACGCACAGGCAGGCCGGTGAGCTTCTCCAGCCGCTCAACCTCGCCGATCATCCGCAGCCACTTACCTGCGGTCGGCGTGAGAGTGACGGCCACCTGCCATCCTCGGTCCATCGCGGGCTCGACAAGACCGGTACGCAGAGCCTCAACGCCTCCGGCTGCCGACCCGACCACACCGAGCACCCCGCGCTTGCCTGAACTCACTGCACCGCCCTGCATCGCTGAGCCATCACGAACACCTCGGACGAACGCGAACCGCCGGTCACGGGAGACTGCTTGATCAGGTCTCGCAGCGTCTCGCGCACCCTCGGATTGTTGCGTACGAGCTGCGGCGATGTCCGCTCAGCTGTACGTAGCTCCGTGAACGCTTCATCCCCCTGTCCAGCGAGGGACAAAGCACGGGCGAAGTCGATACGGTGCGAGACGCTGCGCTCCTGCGGCATGTGGTCGACGTTGATCCGGCCGTGTTCCGCCACGTACGAGACGTTGTCGAGGTCCAGCTCAATGGACAGGCGATGGAGCAGTACGTTCGTCGGCCCGAACCCGGTCTGCCAGTAGTTCCCATCCGACCCGAGGTCATCCGCGAGTTCTTCGGCGCGGTCCAGTAGCGCCGTTGCGGTGGGCCGGTCCTGATGCCGTGCCGCCGCGACGGCGGCACGCAGGTGGATCATGCCCAGAAGGCTGAGCGCCGCCGGGTTGCTGTCGGTCACCTGAGCCGACAGCCACGTAGCTGCCGTGTTGCCCAGCTCCAGCGCATCGTCATAGCGCCCGTTGGCGAGCAAGGCATGCGTGCCGGATCGCGCAGCCGACGCCAACACGAGCGGGTCGTCCGACTCGTCAGCGGCTCGCATCGCGCGCTCGGCAGCAAGCCATGAGATGTCCGACTCGCCGATCTTCGCAAGAGTCGTAGCCGCAAGGTGGTGCGTACGGGCTGACACTGCCCAGCAGTCGCCACGGTCATCGCCTCGGCGCGCCGCTCGGTCCTCCAGTTCCTGTGCGGTCTGAAGAAGCGCCGGCAAGGCTGCGATCACGCTGCCGAGCCGTCCGCCCTGATAGTCGTTCCATGCCTGCTCGACACGCACAGCCACAGGGGCAGGTGTCGGAAGCTGGGTCTCAGCTTCGGGGCCGAAGAGCAGACGCGAGAGCCGACGCGGGCTCATGAGGGCATCACGTACGGCGGGGACATCGTCCTGTTGCCGCTCGTCTTCCATGAGCACGGTCTGACCGAGCAGATCCCCGAGAGGCACGCGCAGGGTGCGCGACAGCTCCGCAAGCATGTCGATACGGGGCGGCTTCCGACGTCCCGTCTCGATCTTCGCGAGCCAGTCAGTGCTACGACCGACCAGACCGGCCAGCACCTCTTGCGTGTAGCCGCGGCGCTTCCGGTAGAACGCGATGCGCTCGCCGATGCTGAGATGATCTCCAAGACCACGCATGTGGTGTTGCCTCCCGCTGCTGAGTAGGGGCGTCTTTCACGGTACCGACACGGCGGGGAAGGAGTAAGTGATCTCAGCCCTTACCGCCAATGACCAGCGTGCGGCACTGAGCAGGAGCGGACCCGGACGGATTGTCCGGGTCTGATGGAACCGCGCTGGGAGGTGTCCGTACTGTCCGGCTGTCCGGTTAGGGCTCTCACTTGCACAAACAGCCCGGACAGCCCAAAGTGCCGCTGTCCGGGCTGTCCGGTCACAGACGGCTGCAACACGCAGGGGGTGTTACAGCCCGTCGGCGAAGCCGACCTCTCCAATGGACGTAGGAGCCGGAGGCGACTTCCGATCTGCTCTGGCTCACGAGGGGTACACAGCAGGGTTCGGAACTTTCCCTACCTGATTGAAATTTGTGCGGCTGCCAGCAGGGCTTGCCGAACATCGTCCGGCACCTCTCCGAGCAGTCGTCCGCATAGGAGAGTCCGAGCAAGCGATTCCACAAGCCGGTTCTGGCCTTCTGGTACTTCCCAGATTTCTCCATGAACCACCTTGCTACGCAGTCCAAACAGCTTTCCCACGGGTCCGCGCCAGACGTCCTCAGGAATGGCAAGGAGATCAGCAAGACGGGTTCGGACCGGCCTGATGTCCGTCGTCCTGACCATCTCAAGGCTCTCCACCACCAGCCACCATGCAATGAAGCGCACCGTCTGGTCAGTCTCTGCATCAGCACGCCAATACCACTGACATGCCAGTGTGATGCGGCGGCGCTCGTCAGAGTCGAGGGCTTGGTTCCTTTCGATTAGCGGCGACACATCTGCAGCCAACGCCTTTGCTTCGAGATGCCGGAGCACAGCCTGAGACTCGGCGGAGAATAACCCGGTATCGATCCGTCGGTTCCAGTGCCAGTCCTCGAAGGTTTCTCCGACCTCTTCGGTTATGGGGATGGCGAGCAGGCGGGGGCCGATCCGTAGGTCTAGCAGCGTCTTCAAAGACGCCAGGCCTTGGCGACCCTTGACCATCAGGTCCTCGTAGTCATCTGTGCCTGCGTCGTCGATGACGTAGATGATCTCGACGAAAGAAACGGCTTTGAGATCATCCTCCCAGCCTGAGACAGCCAGGTTCAGATCCGGGCACGGTAGATACGTGCTTCCGTTGGGTCCTTCAAATACACGCCCAAACTCGGGAATGATGTGATGCCGTGCGGTACGTCCCTTCATTGCTGTCGGAACACGCATGCCCCCGCGCTGCACATCGCCGTTACAAAAGCGTACCCGCAGATTCGGCCAAACCATCTCCAGTGCCGGATACGGAACGAGCCGGAGGGTCTTGTAAACCACGCGGTAGGCGGGCTTCCCACTGCCCGCTGGGTGGCGATCATCGCAGCCCTGCCAGCCTTTGGCATTGAACTCCTGAGGAGTCTCGGGTGACTGCTGCCAGGAGTCAAGGAACCCTTCGACCCCCGTGAGCTTCTCGGGTGGCACCTCTTCCACAGAGCCGGTGGCGTCTGTGATGTAGGCGCGGTAGTCCGCCATCGACTCCTCTATCCACTTCGAATTCAACGGCGCTTGCGGTACGCATCTAACCCGTGAGTATCGCTCCGCCGCCGGGACATGGTGGCGACTCTAGCCTCTGTGTTATTGCGAGCTCGACCAAGCCGGTACACAGCACTTCCACACCATCAGTAGCCGTGCCCACGACTCCCAGTACGTCACGCGTGCCCGTGCTCATCACTCCACCAATGGTCGGCTGCCACCGCAGCAAGTCTGTCCGGCCGCGCGATCACGGAGCAAGACCGCACGGGAAGAGCGGCCGGCGCAGTCCCGGCCGCGGCCAACTGAGGGCTCCTGCGACACAGCTCCGACACACTGTGTGTCTCCGTACCACAACGGACTGGCTCCCGCGCAGGTCAGAGGGGATGCACGGCTCGATCGGCGCAATCACTCCGGAGCCGTGTGCGCAGGTTCGAATCCTGCCGGGGGCACTCCGGAACAGAACTCCTGACCTGCAGAAATACAGGTCAGGAGTTTTTGCGTTCACGTCAAAACGCACACGGTCTTTTGACCGTTGCCCTTTTTCGGCCCCGTGGCAACCCGAACGACGCGACCAGCCTCACCTGTTGACGCATTTATGCAGGTCAAGGACGCTTCGCGAAGCGTCCGAGGGCCAGACTCGCGACGAAATTCCGACCCCGGCACGGACCTGGAGGCAAGCCTCGCTTCTTGCCCGAGAACGGCACCTGACCTGCCCAAATGTGGCCGACAGCACACAGAAACGCCAACGGTCTGGTGGGTCGTTGCTCTTTACGCCCGGCGGCATGAATCTGCCGACTCCGAGACCCGTATGACACTCAGGACCATGGTGGCCTGAATAGCCGTGTGCCCGAGAAGCGGTGTTTATTTTGTCGGACTCTCGCTGGCTGAGCTCATCCCGGTCCTTCAACCCACACAGCGTCGCGACTGTCTGCCCTCAGGACATGCCACGCCGTTCCTCTCAAGGACCTGTGCCACCACGGTCCCGTCGCAGGGCCTGCTCGACCTCGGCCAGTTCGGCCAGGCGCGTCTGCCAGCAGCTGTCCAGGGTGCGGGCGACCAGGCGGTTTTCTGGCTCATAGACATCATGAGCCCGCTCGGCGCGCTCGGCCTGAGAGCGGGGGCGCCCGACGGCCAGTTCGGCGGCGCGCAGGGAACGCTGGGTGAGGCGGGCGACTTCGTCGGCCGCGGCCAGGGGGCGCGTGGTCTCGGCGACGGGGCACACCACGCTACTTGCTCGCAATCCGCGCATCATTCACAGCCTGTGGGTGAGCCTCGACTGATGCCCGGCGTTCCGCAGTCGGGACGCCGGGCATCATCAGGACGGCGCGATCAGGCGGGGCGAATGTTCTCCGCCTGCGGGCCCTTCTGGCCCTGGGTGACGTCGAACTCGACCTTCTGGCCCTCCTGCAGCTCGCGGAAACCCTGGGCGGCGATGTTGGAGTAGTGGGCGAAGACGTCGGGGCCGCCGCCCTCCTGCTCGATGAAGCCGAAGCCCTTCTCGCTGTTGAACCACTTGACAGTGCCCTTGGCCATGACCGTCTCCTTCGAGGGAAACCGGGCCCGCGCCCTGCGCGCCCGGGAGGTGATCGCCCTGGTCCGGAGAGGCGCTGAACGCAAGAACGCCCGTGATGGCGATCACGGGCGAACGGGACTTCGGAACCACGACTGCTGATCACAACGCTATATCGGCCTGACGGCAGCCGCTAGCGAAAACGCGCCAGGGCCAGCGTTCCGCATGTCGCCTCGCGAAGGATGCGGCCGGCCGCGACGACGTGGGAGTCCGCCCTGTGAGGGGTACCAGCAGGGCCCCAACGGCATCCGCACAGGTGACAGCGTGCCCGGCGCACGCGATGCCGGGCACCGGACCTTCCCTACGGGAAGCCGGGTCAGCTTGCGGAATCGAGCTCGGCAGGCACCGCCTGCGCCGTGGCAGCCCAGGACGCCAGAAACTCGCCCCTGGCCCCGCCCGTCGCGACCGGCTGCCGGATTGCCCCGGTGTGCTTAACAGGGCGCATCCAAAGGGGCATTTTGCAGCAGCTCACGCTCGGAACCATGTCGCAGACCCGCAAAGAAAACGAGCATCGTCTGCCCGTTCACCCCGCTCATTTCGACCGCATCTACGCCGGTCTCCGCAGGCGCATCTACCTCCAGGAAAACTACGGAGAGCATTTCGGCGTCCCAGACAGCCGGCTCGCCCCGCTCGTCGCAGGCTTCCGCACGCGCGAGGAACTCATCGCCGACTGCGATGTCATCCTGCTGGCCAAACCGCTCCACGAAGACCTGGCGGAACTGCGCGAGGGTCAGGTCTTGTGGGGCTGGCCGCACTGTGTCCAGGGCGGCCGGAACAGGCTCTCGATCACCGCATGTTGCGCGAACCGACGCAGGAGCCCGGCGGTCAGCCGGTGCGTCGCCGACACGTACCGCCCGCACGATGCAGGGGATGTCGCCGCAGCCGTTGTCTCGGGATTCCCCTGGGCAGACGACCGGCCCTGCGATCGTCTGAGGGCCACAACTCCATCCACGTCAGGCAGGGTTCCGGCAGCAGCCTGACCGGGATGGGGATCGCCGGCGCCCAGCAGGTGGTGCAGCCGACAGCCGCATCGGACACCGAAAGCCGGACCGACCGACGGTTGCGCTCAGCCCGCAAAGGAGGCTTCCGCTTCCGCCACCGTGGTGTAAGTACGCAGGACCGTGTCAGCGCTGGTGAGGGCGAACCGCTGGAGCAGCAACTGCGGCATGCACGCCAGCACCATCACCACCCCTGCGCCCTCCGCCTGCCGCCGGGCCGACAGCAGCACGTTCAGTCCCGTCGAATCCGAGAACGACAAACCTAAAGCGCCCGGCTGGTCGCCGCCCGCGGCCTCGACGTCACGGCTGGATCGCCCACCTGACGCGCCAGCCTGCGCCCAGCAACGCACCGGATGCCCACTCATTGGGCATCTCAGCGGCACAGCACCACCCGTGGACGGAGAGGTGCTTTCATGACCCGGCGCTACGACATCCGCTGTCCCTGGGGACGCACCTGGTCGAGCAGCGCGGTGACCTGGGGCATGAAGCCCATGTCGGCCATCTGGTCGCCTCGTCGAGGACGGTGGCATCGATGTCGCCAGGTCGGCAGTCGCCACGCTCGATGAGGTCCTTGAGCCGTCCCGGCGTCGCGACGACGACCTCCGCGCCCGCGCGCAGCGCACCGGCCTGTTGCCGATCGACATTCCGCCGACGACGGTGGCCAGCCGCAGCTTCACAGCACGGGCGTAGGAGTGAGCGCGTCGGTGACCTGCTGGGCGAGCTCCCGGGTGGGCACGAGAACGAGGGCCAGCTGCTGCCGTGGCTCGGCGCGCCGACCCGCTGTCAGTGCCGGAGTCACCTGTCCGTGCCGGTGTCGATCAGGATCTGCTCGGCCGGCTTGGAGTTGTCGGAACGGACCGCTTCTGCCACCGCGGCCCGCGCCGCCTCGGGGGGCGTGTCCGGTGGGACCACGAGCAGGGAGAAGTGGTCCTGGTCCCCTCGGGTCACGAGCGCGGTGTCGTCGCCCACGGAGAAGACGTCGATGTGCACCACACGGTCGTCGATGATCATCCGCGTCGGCATTTCGTCCCAGGCCGCGGAGTCGAGGCCGATCCGTGTGATCGGCCCGAGGAGCTCGGTCAGCGCGCTGATCAGGCCGGGCAGTTCGGCGGTGAGATTCCTGGAACGGGGCCACCACGCACCGTCGAGGATGCCTTGGCGGTCGTGGGTGGCCGTGAGCCGCAGGAGTGCCGTTCCGGGGCGCACGGACTCGCGCGCACCGTCCGCCAGAAGTCCTGCCGGAGGCGGGTAATCGGAGTCGGGCATTGCGCTCACCTGCCTGTTCGGGTGCGGCAGGCCGCTGTTGCCGGTGGTGGAGCGGCTGCCGAGGAGGGCATCCTGCTTCCTCGCGTCCACGCTACTCCTGCCGGCGTCAGGCGCGGTCGCTCAGCGCGACGGTCGTGAGCGGTTCGGCCGCCTCCTCGGTGGTGTTGGGCAGCACGACCTGCAGGTCCCAGCGGCCGTGGCCGGGGGCGAGCAGGACCCGGCGTGCGACATGCCCTCGGTGCATCCACCGTACTCCCGGGCGCCCCCGTCCGATGGGGAGCGGACGGCACCGCCGTACCCGTCCCGGCGTTCTCGGCCATCGTCGGTCCACCAGGGGGGCGCGGCCCCGGGAGTACGGTGGATGCACCGAGGGCATGTCGCGCGCCGACACCGGTGCCGCTCTCGGCGACCGACGACGCCGGGCCGGATCCGCCCGTGCCCGGGGCAGGGCTTGCCTCATGACCATGAACGTGCCGGTTTCGCCGACGACCACAGAACTCCTTGGGCGGCCCGCCGGCCCGGACCGGCGCGGTACGCGGAAGCCCGGCCCGTCGAGGCCGGAACGAGGCTCCTCGCCCCGGGAGGGGCAACGCGTCCGCACGCTGACCCGGCGTCAGATCGAGGACCATCTGCAGGAACTGGGCGATCTGTACGCGGAAACGTCCGGCGGCGGCCCCTGGGCGTGGAACCAGGCCCGCGGCGCCTTCCTGCGGCGGCTGGCGGCCGACGTACGGCGACCGGGATTCGAGTTGTTGATCGCGGAGACCACCGCGCTGACCGGATGCGCCTACGGCTTCCCCGTACGCGGCGACGGTCCCTGGTGGGAGGGCTTCGAGGGACACCTTCCGGGGAGGCTGCTCCGTCTCGCCGCCTCCGGACGCCTCTTCGTGATCTCCGGGATCCACGTTCCGTCCCGCGTACGCAGGCAGAACCAGAACCGTGCCTGGAACCTCGCCCGGCGCCTGCAGAAACGGCTGCTCACCGACCACGGTGCCGCCGTCGCCGTCACGCTGGTGAACCGCTCCGACCACAGAACCGTCGAGGCGCTGCGGTCCTGGGGGTGGCGGTACATCGAAGGCGACACACCTCGGACGGCCCCGCTCGGCCCGTTCCGCGTCCTGGTCCTCGAGACCTGAGCACCTGAGCACCACGTCCCGCGTCACGCTGTCACGGCTCTCACGGCGATGGCAGGCGCAGGGCGAGGAGGGCCACGTCGTCGGTGCTGCCGGGCGGCATGCGAGCGGGCAGTCGGTCGCACAGCGTGTCCAGCGGTTCGTGGGCGAGAGCGAGGGCGTGGCGGCGCAGACGGGCGAGGCCGGTGTCCAGGTCGCTGCCGGGGATTTCGATCAGGCCGTCGGTGTAGAGCAGCAGGGTGGAGCCCGGTGGCAGGGATTGCGCGGCGCTCGGCCGGCCGGCGCCGGTGCCCGGAGGGGCGCCGAGGAGGAGTCCCTGTCCCGCTTCGAGGTACCGCGCCTGTCCGTCCTGGGTCAGCAGGAGGGGCGGCGGATGCCCCGCGCTGGTCCACCGCAGCGTCCATGGGCCGGTGTGCGGGCTGCCTTCGAGGAGGGCGAGGACGAGGGTGGCCATGGGGACGGTGGTGATGGCGGACATGGCGTCGTCGAGGCGGTCGACGACGGCGCCGGGCGGGCCGGTGTGGTCCCAGGCCAGTGAGCGCAGGATGCCGTGCAGTTGCGCCATGCCGGCCGCCGCGGTCAGGTCGTGGCCCACGACGTCGCCGATGACCAGCGCGAGCGTGCCGTCCTTCCGCTCGAACGCGTCGTACCAGTCGCCACCGACCTGGGAGCCGGCCGGGGCCGGCTGGTAGCGGGCGGCCAGCCGCAGGCGGCCGGGCTGGGGCAGTGGCGCGAGCAGGTTGCGCTGCATGGCCTCGGCGACGGCGCGCTGGCGGCCGAAGCGGCGGGCGTTGTCGATGACCAGGCCGACCCGGCGGCCGATGTCGCTCACCACTTTCAGGTCGTCGGTGTCGAAGGGGTGCGCCGGGTCCGTGCGCACCAGCGTCAGGGCGCCGGTGATCTGCCGCCGGGCGCCCAGCGGCACCGTGACGGCGGACGTCGCGCCGGCGGCCCGCAGGAAGCCGCCGTGGACGGCGGCCAGGGCAGAGGCGGTCGGTGCGGCCACGTCCGCCTCGCGCTGCAGGACGGGATCACCGCCATTCAGCACCTGGACCAGAGGAGAGCGGGCCTCCTCCCCGGCCTCGGGAAGGCGCTCGCGCCAGTCCTCCTGTGCGGCGTCCCGGCCCTCGGGACCCGTCACCGCCACACGGTGGACCTGTCCGGAACCGACCCGGAGGTCCACCGCCGCCCAGTCGGCGAGGCGGGGAACCAGCAGGCGGCCCAGCCGGGCGAGGGCCTCATCGGTCTCCAGCGTCTGACCGAGCACGTCGGTGATCTCCGCGACCAGCGTCAGCCGCTCGGTGAGGTCCTCCAGAGCACGTGTATAGGCCGCACGCTCCCGACGCGCGCTGCGGTCGCCGACGGCGTCGGTGAACAGCACGGCCATGCCCATGAAGGCGCCGTCGTCCGTCAGGGGAGAAGCGGACCAGGAGATCCCGATCAGGCGACCGTCACCGCGCAGACAGATGTCGCCTTCCCCCCGCGCCTCGGCCCTCTCGGCCACGGCCCGCAGCAGCGGGCACTGCTCCCGGGGGATCCTGCCGCCGTGCGCATCCCGGTGCAGCAGGTCGTGTGCGTCCTCCCCGCGCATCGCCGCGGCGGCGCGGCCCAGCAGCCGCTCGGCGGCCGGGTTGACCGCGAGAATCCGTCCGGCGGGGTCCACCACGAGCAGGGCCGTGCCCAGCTGCCCGACGACCTGCTGCCAGAAACCCGGCTCGGCCGCCGACCACCACTGCCCCTCATCTCCCACACCCTCCACCACGCCGCCCCTCCAGTCATGGAAACCCTCGCCGAAGACCGCGGGCGCATCGGCGGACTGACACACCAGTGGATCGATGCTCCACCGACTTGGCACCGGTCAGCTCGGCGTCCTTGCCTACTGCCCATGGTGTACGACGGGTACGGGTAGTGGTCGTCGCCGAGCCGGTCGGCGGCGTACGGCTGCCTTCGGCGGAGACAACAGCTGAACGCATCCAGTCCGAGGCGGGCGTCCGCACCGACCGGGCGCCGGACGGCCCGGGATGGCACATCGAGGTGTGCTGCGTCCTGGCCGAAGGCCACAGGGCGTTGGACACCGCCCGGAACGTCCACAACCAGGTACGGGCCGCTGTCATCTCCCACCTCGCCGCACACGGCGCCCCGGAAGCGGCCACCGTCACCGTCACGGTCGCCCGTATCGTCGCCCGGCACCACACAGCATGAGCGCCACACGCGACGGCCACACGACGACCCCGACTGCTGCGTGCCGGGCCGAGCGCCGCACCCGTCCCGCAGCGGATGAACCAGAAGAGGAGGCGAAACCGGAGACGGAGCGCCCCGGTGACCGCCCGGCGCGGACCGACAGGCGGCGGGCCCGGGTGCGGGCCACAGCCCCCGTGCGTCGGCGAACCGGCTGGTACGGGGGGTGTTACGGGATCGCCAAGCGCCAGATGCGGGCCCAGGTGGAGGCGTACTGGCGCGGCAGCGGGCCGGTGGTGTAAGGGATGCCGTACTTCTCGCACAGCTTGCGCACTCGGGGAGCGATCTGGGCGTAGCGGTTGCTGGGCAGGTCGGGGAAGAGGTGGTGCTCGATCTGGTGGCTGAGGTTGCCGGTGAAGATGTGCAGGAGAGGGCCGCCGTCGATGTTCGCCGAGCCGAGTGCCTGCCGTACATACCACTGGCCGCGCGACTCGCCCTCGATCTCGTCCTCGGTGAAGGATTCCGCGCCGGCGGGGAAGTGGCCGCAGAAGATGACGGTGTGCGCCCAGATGTTGCGGGTCACGTTGGCGGTGAGGTTGCCGAGCAGGCAGGGCAGTGCGGACGGGCCGGCCAGCAGCGGGAAGAGGACGTAGTCCTTGGTGAACTGCCGTGCCGCCTTGCGGGCCATCCCGGCGAGGTCGCCCAGGAACGCGCGCCCGGACTTGCGGCCCTGGACGACTGCCTCGGGCTCCAGGTCGTACAGCGCGATGGCCCACTCGAACAGCGGTGCCAGCAACGGCCCGCCGTAAAGGGGCTGGAGGAGATGGACGGGGTGCCAGGGCTGGTCCGCGCTCATCCGCATGGCGACGTAGCCCAGGTCCCGATCCCGGCCCACGACGTTGGTCCAGGTGTGGTGCAGGTTGTTGTGGGTGTGTTTCCAGGCGGCGGCCGGGGTGGGGAAGTCCCACTCCCAGGTGGTGGAGTGGACAGCAGGGTCGCGCATCCAGTCCCACTGTCCGTGCAGGATGTTGTGGCCCAGCTCCATGTTCTCCAGGATCTTGGCGGTGGTGAGCATCGCCGTTCCGGCCAGCCAGGCGGGCGGCAGCAGGGATACGGCCAGTGTGGCCCGGCCACCGGCTTCCAGGGCGCGGTGCACGGTGATGAGGGTACGGATGTAGCGGGCGTCCTCGGCGCCGCGCTCGGCCAGCACCTCGGCGCGGATGCGGTCCAGTTCCTGCCCGAAGGCGTCGGCTTCGGGCTGCGCGAGAGCGAGCGCAGCGGCCACTGTTCCTCCCCTTTCTTGAATTCCATTCCTCAAAGGCCCGTCAGTTTGGCTCTACAGATCGAGGTGCACGGGTCCACAGGCGGCCGACACGCAGGTCTGGATCAGATCGCCCGGCTCGCCGTGTACGTCGCCGGTCCGCAGGTCGCGGACCCGGCCGGCGGACAGTCGGCTGACGCAGCTGTGGCAGATGCCCATACGGCAGCCGCTGGGCATGACGACACCCGCCGCCTCGCCCACGTCCAGCAGGGGCGTGACGGAGTCGGCGTCCGTCTCGACACCGCTGCGGGTGAAGCGCACCCGCCCACCATGCCCGCCCGGTCCACTGCCGGGCGCGGCCGGTGACGGCGGCCGGAACCGCTCCAGATGCAGTCGGCGCCGGGCATCCGCGTCGCGCCAGGCTCGCTCGGCGAACGCGAGGAGCCCTTCCGGGCCGCAGGCCCAGGTCTCGCGTTCCGCCCAGTCAGGACACAACGCGTCCAGGCGCACCCGGTCCAGCCGCTCTTCCCGGCGGGTGTGGTGTTCGTACAGCGTGAACCAGCTCTCGCGGGCGGCCATGGCCCGGAGCTCACCGCCGAAGACCACTAGGTCGGTGTCCGGCGCGCTGTGCACCAGCACGGTGTCCGGGCGGCGGCCCGTGCGCCCGGCGAGCGCGCGCAGCATGGCCACCACGGGAGTGATGCCGATACCGCCGGTCAGGAACAGCAGGCGCGCCGGCGGCGGGCCGGGCAGCACGAAGTCCCCCTGGACGGGACCGAGGCGCAGCGTTTCCCCGGGCCGGACCCGGTGCGCCAAGTACGGCGACACCCGCCCGTCCGGGATCGCCCGTACGGTGATCACGAAACGCCCGGAGCCGTCCGGCGGGGTCGTGATCGAGTACGTCCGCCAGTGCAGTACGCCGTCGATGCCCACCCCCACTGACACGTACTGCCC
>NZ_POTZ01000949.1 GCF_003236365.1 Streptomyces sp. NTH33 | reverse complement strand
GCTCAGCGATCTTCATGGCCTCCTCGATGAGGGTCTCCACGATCTTCGACTCCGGGACGGTCTTGATGACCTCGCCCTTGACGAAGATCTGCCCCTTGCCGTTGCCCGAGGCGACCCCGAGGTCGGCCTCCCGCGCCTCGCCCGGACCGTTGACGACACAGCCCATCACCGCCACCCGCAGCGGCACGTCCATGCCGGTCAGACCGGCCGTGACCTCGTCGGCCAGCTTGTAGACGTCCACCTGGGCCCGCCCGCAGGACGGACAGGAGACGATCTCCAGACCGCGCCGGCGCAGGTTCAGCGACTCCAGGATCTGGATACCGACCTTGATCTCCTCCACCGGCGGCGCGGACAGCGACACCCGGATGGTGTCGCCGATGCCCTGCGAGAGCAGCGCACCGAAGGCGACCGCCGACTTGATCGTCCCCTGGAAGGCCGGACCGGCCTCGGTCACCCCCAGGTGCAGCGGGTAGTCGCAGCTCGCCGCGAGCTGCCGGTAGGCCTCGATCATCACCACCGGGTCGTTGTGCTTGACCGAGATCTTGATGTCCCGGAAGTCGTGCTCCTCGAACAGCGACGCCTCCCACAGCGCCGACTCCACCAGCGCCTCCGGGGTGGCCCTGCCGTACTTCCGCAGCAGCCGCCCATCCAGCGACCCGGCGTTGACCCCGATCCGGATCGGCGTGCCGTGGTCCCTGGCCGCCCGCGCGATCTCCTTGACCTGGTCGTCGAACTTCTTGATGTTGCCCGGGTTGACCCGCACCGCCGCACAGCCGGCCTCGATCGCGGCGAAGACGTACTTGGGCTGGAAGTGGATGTCCGCGATCACCGGGATCTGCGACTTGCGCGCGATGGTCGCCAGCGCGTCCGCGTCGTCCTGCGTGGGACAGGCCACCCGCACGATCTGGCAGCCCGACGCCGTCAGCTCGGCGATCTGCTGCAGCGTCGCACCGATGTCCGACGTACGCGTCGTGGTCATCGACTGCACCGACACCGGCGCGTCCCCGCCCACCGCCACCGACCCGACCTGGATCTGCCGGCTCCTGCGGCGCTCGGCGA
>NZ_POTZ01000948.1 GCF_003236365.1 Streptomyces sp. NTH33 | reverse complement strand
GTCCAGGACGGCCGCCTCGAACTCGGCTGGACCTACCCGCCGGCCGGGGGCAGGGCGGCGCCGTAGAGGCCGCTCCCGCCGCCGTCGGCGTCCCACTGGCCGTGGTAGTTGAAGCCGACCTGCGGCGCGGGGGCGCCGGTCAGCGGGCTGTCGGGCAGCAGGTGGCGCAGCGCGCCGTGGCTCAGGCCGTGCAGGGGCACCGCGCGCAGCTGCTCCTTCACCGAGCGCAGGATGTCGTGCCAGCCGGCGTCGGGGGCGACCGTCAGCGCGAGGGGGAACTCGGCGGTGAACCAGCCGACCGTCCGGGAGAGGTCCACGTCGTCGAAGAGGTCCTCGCGGCCGTGGCCCTCCACGCCGACCAGCACGGTGTCGCGCCCGCACCAGCGGGCCAGGGTGCGGCCGAGGGCGCTGAGCAGGACGTCGTTGACCTGGGTGCGGTAGACCTCCGGGACCCGGCGCAGCAGGGCCTCGGTCGTCTCCGGCTCCAGCTCCACGGTGACCGTGGCGGCGGTGCCGTGGGTGTTCGGGCCGGGCCGGCCCGCGGGCAGGCCGGCGGGGGCCGCCGCGGTGCGCTCCCAGTGGGCGAGGTCGCCGTCCAGGGCGCCGGAGCGGGTGTGCGCCTGAAGCCGGGCCGCCCAGTGCCCGTACGCGGTGGTGGCCGGGGGCAGGTCGACGGGCCGTCCGTCGGCGGCGCAGCGGTGGGCGGTCTCCAGGTCGGCCAGCAGGATCCGCCAGGAGACGCCGTCGACGACCAGGTGGTGGACGGTGAACAGGAGTTGCGCGGGCAGGTCCGGGCCGTGGTCGAAGAGCAGGACGCGCACCACCCGGCCCGCGGCCGGGTCGAGGGAGTCCCGGGCGGCGTCCGCCGCGCGCCGCACCTCGGCCTCCAGCGCGGGGCCGTCCAGGCCGGCCACGTCGTGGTGGGTGAGGATGCCGTCGGGGACGTCCGGCAGGACTTCCTGGCGCCGGCCGTCGTCGGTGCGGCGGAAGCGGGTGCGCAGGGCCGGGTGGTGGCGGACGAGGGCGTCCACGGCGGGGCGCAGGGCGGACAGGTCGGTTCCGGGGG
>NZ_POTZ01000947.1 GCF_003236365.1 Streptomyces sp. NTH33 | reverse complement strand
GTGCCAAGGGCAAGGGGCTGCTGGACGCCGCGCGCAAGGCGGGGGCGCGGGAGGTGGCCTGCCCGAAGATGACCAAGCCCGCCGACCGGCTCGCCTTCGTCCGGGGCGAGTTCCGCGGGCTCGGGCGGTCGGCCACACCCGAGGCGTGCCAGGCGCTGGTCGACGCGATCGGCAGCGACCTGCGGGAGCTGGCCTCGGCGGCGGCACAGCTGGTCGCCGACATCGAGGGCACGATCGACGAGGCCGTCGTCGGCCGCTACTACACCGGGCGGGCCGAGGCCTCCAGCTTCACGGTCGCCGACCGGGCCGTCGAGGGGCGGGCGGCGGAGGCCCTGGAGGCGCTGCGCTGGTCGCTCGCGACGGGCGTGGCCCCGGTGATGATCACCAGCGCGCTCGCCCAGGGCGTGCGGGCGATCGGAAAGCTGTCCTCCGCGCGCGGTGGCCGTCCGGCCGACCTCGCGCGAGAACTCGGCATGCCCCCCTGGAAGATCGACCGCGTCCGCCAGCAGATGCGCGGCTGGACTCCGGACGGAGTGGCCGTCGCCCTCCGCGCGGTGGCCGAGGCCGACGCCGGCGTGAAGGGCGGCGGCGACGACCCCGAGTACGCCCTGGAGAAGGCGGTGGTGGCCATCGCCCGCGCGGCCCGCTCCCGGGGCCGGGCCTAGCCGGGAAGGCGCGTACACACCAAGGCACGTACACACCAAGACGCATACACACCAAGACGCGTACAAGCACGTACATGCCGAAGATCCCGGCGCCTCCCCTGGGGAAAGGGAACGGCTCCGGGATCTTCGGTTCACGCTGGTCGGATCCG
>NZ_POTZ01000946.1 GCF_003236365.1 Streptomyces sp. NTH33 | reverse complement strand
TCGGGTACGGCTTGCGCATGCTCATGCCATAACTCAAGCGAACCCCGAACGCCTGACCGGCAGCGATGCCCCAACGTCACACCATCGAGCGATGACAAGGCGGACGGAAGCTCACGTACCGCACTCTCAGAACCGCTCTCTCACACCTGCGTCCGGTGGAAGTTGACGTAGGCCCGGGAGGCGGTGGGCCCGCGCTGTCCCTGGTAACGGGAGCCGTAGCGCTCACTGCCGTACGGGGCCTCGGCGGGCGAGGAGAGCCGGAACAGGCACAGCTGCCCGATCTTCATCCCGGGCCACAGCTTGATCGGCAGGGTGGCGAGGTTGGACAGCTCCAGGGTCACGTGCCCGGAGAACCCGGGGTCGATGAACCCGGCGGTGGAGTGGGTCACGAGCCCGAGCCGCCCCAGCGAGCTCTTGCCCTCGAGCCGGGAGGCGAGGTCGACGGGGAGCGTGATGACCTCGTACGTGGACGCGAGGACGAACTCCCCCGGGTGCAGGATGAAGGGCTCGTCGCCCTCCGGTTCGACGAGCCGGGTGAGGTCCGGCTGCTCGACGGAGGGGTCGATGTGGGGGTACCGGTGGTTCTCGAACACCCGGAAGTAGCGGTCCAGCCGCACGTCGACACTCGACGGCTGCACCATGGATTCGTCGTAGGGATCGATCCGCACCCGCCCGGCGTCGATCTCGGCCCGGATGTCCTTGTCTGAGAGAAGCACGCCCCGAGGATACGCAAGGCGCGCGGAGCCCCCACAATCAGGACGACTCCACGCGCCGGTCACCGCGATGCTCTACCGCTTCCCGAGGGCCACGGGCACCGCACTGCGGAGCCGGGCACACCGCGGACATCTCACGAGCCGGCAGGGGCCGAGTCGCTCGGCCTGCTGCATCGGGAACGAAGCGGTACTGAACACGTGCCCCTCGGCACAACGGACGACGGTGCGCTCCATCAGGTCCCTCAAGTCCCTTCCCCAGAACCGCGTCTGGCCTCTTGCCGCCTGACGACAAAAGCCACATTACGGGACAGGAGGAAGCTCCACCACCTGGCACTCAGACCCCACAGGACCCACTTC
>NZ_POTZ01000945.1 GCF_003236365.1 Streptomyces sp. NTH33 | reverse complement strand
CCCCTCCTCCCGCCGCTTCCCCGACCCCGTGCACCTGCGCGTCGAGGACGTCCCCGAGTTCGCGTACGCCGAGGACCGCGAGCGGCTGCGGCCCCTGCTGGAGCGGGCCGGCCGGCTGCGCGCCGCCGTAGTGGACGAGGGCGCCCTCATCGACCGGGACGCGGTGTGGGAGCTGAAGCGCCAGGCGCTGGAGCTGGTGCGGCAGGTGCCGCTCGGGCCCGGCCGCCGCGCCGCCCACGCCGGCTTCCTCGCCGAACAGGGCCGGGCCCTGGAGGACCACGCCACCTGGTACGCCCTGGCGGAGGTGCACGGCTCCGACTGGAGCCGGTGGCCGGAAGGACTGCGGGACCCGCGCTCGTCGGACACCGCCCGCGCCCGCGCCGAGCTGGCGGACCGGGTCGGCTTCCACTCCTGGCTCGCCTGGCTCACCGACGACCAGCTCACCGCCGCCCAGCGCACCGCCCGCGAGGCCGGCATGCCGGTCGGGATCGTGCACGACCTCGCCGTCGGCGTGCACCCCGGCGGGGCCGACGCCTGGGCCCAGCAGGACCACTTCGCGGCCGGCATGTCCGTCGGCGCCCCGCCGGACGCCTTCAACGCGCGCGGCCAGGACTGGGGCCTGCCGCCCTGGCGCCCCGACCGCCTCGCCGCCTCCGGGTACGCGCCCTTCCGCCGCCTGCTGCGCGCCCTGTTCCGCTACGCCGGCGCCCTGCGCATCGACCACGTGATGGGCCTGTTCCGGCTGTGGTGGGTACCGCGGGGCCGCCCGCCCACGGAGGGCACGTACGTCCGCTACGACGCCGAGGCCATGCTCGCGACCCTGGTGCTGGAGGCCTCGCGGGCGGGTTCCGTGGTGATCGGCGAGGACCTGGGAACGGTGGAACCCGGGGTGCGCGAGACCCTGGACCGGCGCGGGGTGCTCGGCACGTCGGTGCTGTGGTTCGAACGGGACTGGGACGGCGAGGCGGAGGCCCACGGCGCACGCGCCGACTGGCTGGCGCTCGCCGGCAGCACCTGGACGCTGGTGTTCGCCGGGGTCACCGACGCCACCCGCCGCGACGCCTGGTTCGTGCGCGCCGA
>NZ_POTZ01000944.1 GCF_003236365.1 Streptomyces sp. NTH33 | reverse complement strand
AGAGGGCTTCTCGAAACCGAGTGTGGGGGCTGGGTTCGTGCTGGTCAGGCATGGTGCCGGGGTGGGTGAGGTAGGTCCGGTGCGTCCGTGGTGGTGGCGTGCTGGAGGTGCGTGATGGCGTCGGTGCTGGGGCGGCTGGAGGAGCGGGAGCGTGCGGCCCGGAAGCGGGTGGAGGAGTTGCAGGCCGAGCTGGAGGCGGCGCAATCGGAGTGGGACGAGTGGCTGATCGCCCGCAGGCGGCTCAACGAGGTGTGGGACGGGGACGAAATCGCAGGCCAGGACGGTGAGGCGCGAAGGACACCGGACGGGAGTGAGGCCGCTGCGCCGGCGGCGAGGCCCGGGTCGGTGGTTCCTCCCTGGCGGGAGGGGCTGTCGACCGAGGCGCTGGCGCCGGAGTATCAGCGGGTCATGGGCCTGCTGGCCGAACGCCGCGCCACCGGCGGCCAGCCGCTGAACTGCCGTGAGATCACTGCCTTGTTGGGGCTGGAGGTGGTTGCGGCGAAGATCGAGGGCGTGCGGTGCAAGCTCAAGCGGCTCGTTGCGCGGGGATGGGCGCACGAGCCGGCGCCGGGCCGGTTCGCCTGCGGTGACGGCCGAGGCGGCGGGTCATGACCATGGTCATCGACCACAGGATCATCGCCTCCGAGCTCGCGGGCAGCCGCTCGTAGTCGCGGGCGAGGCGCCGGGAGCGGGTGAGCCAGGCGAAGGTCCGCTCGACGATCCACCGTTTGGGCAGCACGACGAAGCCTTTGTGGTCGTCGCTGCGGCGGATGATCGTCAGTATCAGGTTCAGGGCGGTTGCGCACCAGCCCACCAGCATGCCGGTGTATCCGCTGTCCGCCCACACGCGGCGGAGCCGGTGATGCCGTGTGGTGGCCCGGGCGAGGAGGGCCTGGGCGGCGTCCCGGTCTCCCGTCGAGGCGGGGGTGACCAGGACCGCCAGGATCAGGCCGAGGGTGTCCACCACGATGTGCCGCTTACGGCCCTTGATTTTCTTCCCGCCGTCATAGCCACTGGTCGCGGCCTCCACCGTCGACGTGCCGCGCGCGGACTGCGAGTCGATCACCCCGGCCGTCGGCTCCGCGTCCCGGCC
>NZ_POTZ01000943.1 GCF_003236365.1 Streptomyces sp. NTH33 | reverse complement strand
CACGGGCTCGGCGTACGGGCTGGTCTCGTTCATCAGGTCACTCACTGTGCGTCACATTCCTGGTGTCAACCGGGGCCCGACCAGCACCCAGCAAGATCACCTCTTACACAGAGGAGTAAACAGCCTCCGTCCCCGTACGTCACCTCGTTCTCACGCCACCAGCGGCCCAGTGCCTGCACCGCGGCCTCCGGCAGGAGCCGCTCAGCCATCACCCGGTCCACCGCGTCAGCACGGTCCTGCCTGCTCACGTTCCCCCCTCACGGCGTAGACGCCGTTCCCCTCTCCCGCATGAGACACCGAAGGTAGCTGTTCAGGACCCGACAACGCGCCCCGTCTGGGCCCATCGGCCGTCTTGGGTGACACCGAAGCTCAGGCGCCACGGTTTGTGCCCTTCCGCTTCGCAGTCCCCCCAGAGCCGGATCGTCGCGGTGCGGTACTGCCGTCGCCAACGTTCCTCACCTTCGACGCCCTCGTACCAGGCAGGCCTCACCGTGGGGTCGACAGCAAGTCTGGTCCGGTCTCCTGCCTCCAAAGGGAGGGCCGCGGCCGTTCGACCGTCCTGGTCGGCGCCGTCGACTCCGGGCCGGAACCGGTACGGGCCCCAGATGGTCCGGGCGATCTCGTCAGTCGTCGGGCCGCCGGCGAGAGGAGGCACGCGCGTGCGGTCGAAGTCATCGCGGATGGTGAGCCTGACGTGCAGCCGGCCGAGCTGGGATGGTCCGTCGAACCGGACGTACAGCATCTGCTTGTCCTGCTCCAGTTTCAGGCGGAGCTGTGGCGTGAGTGCGTTGTGCCAGCGATCCCGCTCGATCTGCGCCACTGCCGCAGCAGTGTCGTTCGCCTTGGAGGAAGCCTTCCAGGCTCCCCAGGCGGCCAAGCCGCTGAGAGCCGCCGAGGCTGCCGCTATGGAGGTGTCTGCGATGCCCATGCCGGACTGTAACCCAACGGCGCGAGCAAACGATCTTCCTCAGGCATCCGTGAAGTTCCCCCCTGATCATGGACAGCGGATGTTTACGCTGCGGGGGCGAGGTCTTGGGTCACCAGAGCTCTGGTTTCGAGCGGGGTGACGTAGCCGTACTCGGGGTGCTTGCGCAGGCGGGTGCG
>NZ_POTZ01000942.1 GCF_003236365.1 Streptomyces sp. NTH33 | reverse complement strand
GCCCCACCCCGACGATGCGGCCGTCCTTGACGCCGATGTTCGTCTTGCGCACGCCGATCAGCGGATCCATGACGACCACGCCCAGGATCACCATGTCCAGCGCGCTGTCGCGCGGGGCCCGGTCGGCCACCAGCAGGCCGTCGCGCGCCGTCTTGCCGCAGCCCCCGAGCAGCTCCTCGCCGGGCTCGGTGTCGTCGCCCTCGACCCGGACCCACAGGTCGGTGTCGGCCAGCCGGATCCGGTCGCCGGTGGTCGGGCCGTACAAGGACGCGTACGCGTGCCGGGGCATCCGGCTCATCGGTCTCCTCCTCGTGCCACCGCGGTGACGGTCAGGGTCCGCCCGGGCTCGAACCGGACGGACGTTCCGGCCGGGATGTCCAGCCGGTGGCCGCGGGCGGCCTCCCGGTCGAAGTCCAGGGCGGCGTTCGTCTCCTCCAGCGGGAAGTGGGACGAGACCCAGATCTCCCGGGCCCCCCGGTTGGTGATGTCCAGGGTGGTGCGCGGGCGGCCGGGAGCGAGCTCGGCCTCGCCGCCGGCGACCAGCACCGCGCCGGGGCCGGTGGCCCCGGCCGGGCCGAACGGCTCGGGAACGTGCACCAGGCTGGAGCCGTGCGGGAAGAGGGCCTCGACCTGGATGCTGGGCACGGCCTCCGCCACGCCCGGCAGCAGCCGGTCGCGCGGGACGATGCCGTCGGCGCGTTCGACGACGGTCTCGAGCGGCGTGCCGTCCCAGGCCATCTCCAGGATCTCGTCGCACACCAGGGCGATGGCCTCCGTGGCGCCGAGCAGCGCCCCGCGCGCCAGCCGCCGGCGCGCGAGCTCGGCTGCCGAGAACAGTGTCAGCCTCTCCTGCTCACGTGGGGTCAGATGCACAGGTCACTTCCCTGAAGATCAAGCGCCGTCCGAAGGGCGCGTGGGGATGTACAGCACAATGCCGGGGAAACAAGGTGCGAACAATGGTGAAAGGTCCCTGGAGTGGGGCAGCCCTGGAGCGACGAGGCAGTGCCGCTCGGAGGCACGATCGCCTCACGCGACGGGCGACGCGCGCGCGTGGTGGTCTACCGGCGGCCGGTGGAGATCCGCACCAAGGGGCGCGACGAGCGG
>NZ_POTZ01000941.1 GCF_003236365.1 Streptomyces sp. NTH33 | reverse complement strand
ACCACCGACGGCATCCACGACCCCCACAGCAGCGACGACATGACAGTTCGTCACTCCCACCAGATCGCCGCCCCTATGCCCCACCAGCGAAAACGCAGTCCTCACGTCCGGAAAGACAACAGCTTCTAAAGGGCACCTGGTTCATCTGGGTGGTGGGCACGCAGTCCGTCGCGGTCGCCACCGCTGCCCTCGCCCCGCACACCGGCGGCCGGGCCCTGGGCATCCTGGCCTCGGCGTGCGGGGCCGTCGGACTGCTGCAGTACCTGCTGGTGGCCGCGCTGGCACTGGCCCGCCTGCTGCTGGAACCCGTCGAGCCGAAGGAACTAGCCCCGCCCTACCGGGTATTCATGGGCGCCGCCGCGATCAGCGTGCTGGCCGGTGCGAGGCTCCTTCGCCTCCCGCCCACAAACGCTCTGCTGCCCGGAGCCCTCGTACTGGGCGCGTCCGCGGTGGTGTAGTCGTTCTGCACCTGGCTGATCCCGCTCCTGCTCGCCCTGGTCGTGTGGCGGCACGTACTGCACCGCGTGCCACTGCGGTACGAGACGAGCCTGTGAAGCATGGTCTTCCCCATCGGCATGTACGGGGTGGCGACCCGGGAACTGGGCGAGGCGGCAGGCTGGGACTGGATGACCGCGACCGGCGCCGGCGAGGCGTGGACGGCGCTGGCGGTGTGGGCAGTGGCCTTCGCCGGGATGCTCGCCGCACCTGCCACCGCGCTCCGGCACTCCCGACAGCCGGGAGCCAAGTGACGGAATGTACGAGAAACGGTTTGTGCGATTGGCCGGTTGCAGTTCGGGTAGTCGGCCCCAAGACTGACCGTGTCCGGATCCCGGCGCGGACCCTGGACCTCGCCGTCCGCAGCCGGGTCGGCGAGCCCGCGGGTGTGCGGGCAGACGGAAAGGGGGTGGACCTTCACCTGCCCCCTGCGCGGCGTCCGCCACAGCGGCAACGACGACCACCTCGCCCAGCTACCGGCCGGCACCCTCCTCGACCTCGTCCGCGACCCCGGCAACGAGGCTGACCCGAACGCCATCCAAGTCCAGCACCAGGGCGTCTTCCTCGGATGGATCGCCCGGGAGATCGCCCGCCCGCTCTCCCTCGCCC
>NZ_POTZ01000940.1 GCF_003236365.1 Streptomyces sp. NTH33 | reverse complement strand
CGGCAGCCCCGAGCTGCCCGTCACCGCCCGGGACAAGGCCGTGGCGGCCGCCGCCGCGGCCGGGAGGACCGCCGAGCACAAGGACGTCGTCGTCGCCGGTGACGTGTTCCGCATCGCGACCGTCGCCCTGGGCGGCGGCCGGGGCGCCGTGCAGGTCGCCCAGGAGTTCAGCGACACCGAGGACCTGCTGCGGGCGCTGCAGCAGCGCACGCTGATCCTGATGGGGGCGGTGGTGGTCGCGGCCGGTCTGTGCGGCTGGTGGCTGGCCCGCCGCATCACGCGCCGGCTGGTGATCCTCACCTCCGCCGCCGAGAACGTCGCCCGCACCCGCCGGCTCGGCATCGAGGTGCCCGTCACCGGTTACGACGAGGTGGGCCGCCTCGGCCGTTCCTTCGACCGCATGCTGGGCCGGCTCGCCCAGTCCGAGGAGGACCAGCGCCGCCTGGTCCAGGACGCGGGCCACGAGCTCCGTACGCCGCTGACCTCCCTGCGGACGAACATCTCCCTGCTGCGCCGCATCGACGAACTGCCGCCCGCCACCCGCGAGGACCTGGTCGCCGACCTCACCCAGGAGGCCCGCGAGCTCACCGACCTGGTCAACGAGCTGGTCGACCTGGCGGCCGGCCAGTCCGACACCGAGCCGCCGCAGCGGATCGACCTCGCCGACATCTCCGAGGACGTCGCGGGTGTGGCCCGCCGGCGCAGCGGACGCGACATCGTGGTCCGCACGAGCGGCGACACGACGGCCGAGGGCCGGCCGGGCATGCTCCAGCGGGCCGTCTCCAACCTCGTGGAGAACGCCGTCAAGTTCGACCGGGACGGCACGGCGCCCATCGAGATCACCGTCGCCGGTCCCGCCCGGCCCGGCCCGGTCCGCGTGGAGGTCCTCGACCGCGGGCCCGGCATCGCCGCGGACGACCTGATACGCGTCTTCGACCGTTTCTACCGGGCCGCCGACGCCCGCTCCCTGCCCGGTTCCGGCCTCGGCCTGTCCATCGTGCGCGAGGTGGCCCTGGCCCACGGCGGCGCCCCGTTCGCCTTCCGGCGTCCCGGCGGCGGCTCGGTGATCGGCTTCACGGTCGGCACGGACCGGGGCCGGCACGAGGG
>NZ_POTZ01000093.1 GCF_003236365.1 Streptomyces sp. NTH33 | reverse complement strand
GGGCTGGGGAAGTGACGGGGTGTGAGGTCACTTGACCGCGCGGAGCGCGTTGACGATGCCGGAGCCGTAGAAACCGTTGCGGTTCTTGTTGCCCTTGCAGAACGACTCGACGATGCCGTTGCCGTCCGGGTCGTAGGGCTCGATGGGACATCCGGGGTTGTCCGCCTGGGCCTTGAGCATGGCCTGCAGCTGGGCGGGGGTGGCCTTCGGGTGCGTCGACTTCAGCAGCGCGGCGACACCGGCGACGTGCGGGGCCGCCATCGACGTGCCCTGCAGGTAGGCGTACTCGCCGTTCGGCATCGTGGACAGGATGCGGCCGTTGCCCGACGGGGTGTCGGGGATCTGGTACCTGTCACCGCCCGGCGCGGCGACGTCGATGACGCCGTTGCCGTAGTTGGAGTAGTACGACTTGAGGTTCTGCACGCCGGTGGCGCTGACCGTCACCACACCCGGCAGCTGGGCCGGTGCGTCGAGGCACTTCTTCGGGTCGATCGTGCGGGTCACCGGGGTGGTGTCGTTCGGGCTGGAGGTGTCCTCGATCGACTTGGCCGCCAGATCGTGGTTGGAGTTGCCCGCCGAGGCCACGTGCAGGGTGCCCTTGCGCTGGGCGTACGCCTGAGCCCGGTCGACGGCGTCGAGGATGGCCTTCTGGTCCGCGTCACCGGGGCAGTTGTACTTCCACGGGTCCACGTAGTAGCTGTTGTTGGTTATCTGGACGTCGTGGTCGGCGGCGAACACGAAGGCGCAGACGACGCTCTCGGCGTAGAAGAACTGGTTCTCGTCCGGCTGGGCCACCGTGATGCCCGAGACCCGCACACCGGGCGCCACGCCCGCGACCCCGACGCCGTTGCGGGCCGCGGCTATCTCGCCCGCCACGTGCGTGCCGTGGTAGTGGTCCGCGTCCACCGGCCGCCAGGAGCCGTACGTGGTGTCCGCCTTGCCGCTGACGCAGTTCGCGGACTGGGAGGGGGAGAAGTTCGGCGCGAGGTCCGGGTGGGTGTCGTCGACGCCGGTGTCGATCACGGCGACGGTGACCTTCGCGCTGCCCGGGTTGATCGCGGCGGCCTTGTCGGCGCCGATCGCCCGCAGGTCCCACTGGTCGGCCTCGAACGGCTCGAGGGGCACCGAACCCTTCGGCTGCTTCGACGCCTTGGCGGTCTTCTCCAGCTGTGCGACCTCGGCCCTGGAGAGGTACTGCACCCCGCCGACGTCCGTCGTGCCGGCCGCGCTCAGCGGCGCGGTACGGGTGGCACCCGCGGAGTCCACCCCGGGGACCTTGCGGACGGTCCTGGCGAAGTCCGGGTTCGCGGAGTGGGCGACGACGACACCGATCCTGTCGTACGTCGTCACGACGGTCCCGCCGGCCGCGGCTATCGCCCGCTCCACCTTCGCGACCGTCTGACGGCTCGTCTTGGTGTTGACGACGTACGTCATCGTGGCCGCGTCCTTCGCCTGCGCGGCCGGGGCCGCGTGGGGCGCCGCCGACGCCGCCGCGGGCAGGAAGCCGAGCGACGCGGTCAGCGACAGCACGACCGGTACGGCCAGTGCGAGCCTGCGTCGGGAAGGCAGATGAGCCATGGGGTCTCCACATCATCCGGGTGCAGAACCGGCCCTGGGCACAGGTGTTACCCAGGAGCAGGTACATGACGGGTGGTGCGTGTGCAGGCTGAAGCTATCCCGCCACCCCCCTCACCAGCAATGACTTGACAATGACTTGTTCATGCCCCTTGCGAAAGAAGCACGAGGGACTTGAACCGGTCACCGCGCGGCGCCGTGGACCTTGGGCGGGGACCCCGAGCACGACCGAGCCCCCTTGTCGCATACGCATCCGTATCCGTATCCGCACCCGCAACGCGAGGAGACAGACGTGGCCACCGAGACACCGCCACCCTCGAAAACCCAGGCACCCCTGCCCTCCGCCGAGGAGTTCGTCGCGGTGCAGGAGAGCGACGAGTTCGGTGAACTGCGCCGCTCCTACCGCTCCTTCGCCTTCCCGCTGACCGTCGCCTTCGTCACCTGGTACCTGCTGTACGTGCTGCTCTCCAACTACGCGGGCGGCTTCATGGGCACCAAGCTCTTCGGCAACATCAACGTCGCACTCGTCCTGGGCCTCGCCCAGTTCCTCACCACGTTCCTCATCGCCTGGTGGTACGCGCGGCACGCCGCCGCCAATCTCGACCCCAAGGCCGAGGCCATCAAGACCCGCATGGAGGGCGCAGAATGAACCCCGCGATCACCCTTGCCGTCGGCGAGGCGGGCGAGCACCGGCCGCTGATCATCGCCCTGTTCTCGGCGTTCGTCGTCGCCACCCTCGTCATCACCGTCTGGGCCGGCCGCCAGACCAAGGACGCCGCCGACTTCTACGCCGGCGGACGGCAGTTCACCGGCTTCCAGAACGGTCTCGCCGTCGCCGGCGACTACATGTCCGCCGCGTCCTTCCTCGGCATCGCCGGCGCCATCGCCCTGTTCGGCTACGACGGCTTCCTGTACTCTGTCGGCTTCCTCGTCGCCTGGCTGGTCGCCCTGCTGCTGGTCGCTGAACCCCTGCGCAACTCCGGCCGGTACACCATGGGCGACGTGCTCGCCTACCGGATGCGTCAGCGCCCGGTCCGTACGGCGGCCGGCACGTCCACCATCGTCGTGTCGATCTTCTACCTGCTGGCCCAGATGGCCGGCGCCGGCGTCCTGGTCTCCCTGCTGCTCGGCATCACCAGCGACGGCGGTAAGATCGCCATCGTCGCGCTGGTCGGCGTGCTGATGATCATGTACGTCACCATCGGCGGCATGAAGGGCACCACCTGGGTGCAGATGGTCAAGGCCGTGCTGCTCATGGCCGGTGCCCTGCTGCTCACCTTCCTGGTCATGCTGAAGTTCAACTTCAACATCTCCGACCTGCTCGGCAAGGCCGCCGACACCAGCGGCAAGGGCGCCGCCTTCCTGGAGCCCGGACTGAAGTACGGCGCCACCGGCACCACCAAGCTGGACTTCCTCTCGCTCGGCGTCGCCCTGGTCCTCGGCACCGCGGGCCTGCCGCACATCCTGATCCGCTTCTACACGGTGCCCACCGCCAAGGCCGCCCGGAAGTCCGTGATCTGGGCGATCGGCCTGATCGGCGCCTTCTACCTGATGACCCTCGCCCTCGGCTTCGGCGCCGCCGCGCTCATCAAGCCCGACGAGATCATCGCCTCCAACAAGGCGGGCAACACCGCCGCCCCGCTGCTCGCCCTGCACCTGGGCGGAGTCGACTCCAACTGGGGCGCGATCCTGCTCGCCTCCATCTCCGCGGTCGCCTTCGCCACGATCCTCGCCGTCGTCGCGGGACTGACCCTGGCCTCGTCCTCCTCCTTCGCCCACGACATCTACGCCAACGTCATCAAGAAGGGCACCGCCACCGAGAAGCAGGAGGTCAACGCCGCCCGCTGGGCGACCCTCGGCATCGGCGCCGTCTCCATCCTGCTGGGCGCCCTCGCCCGCGACCTGAACGTCGCCGGCCTGGTCGCGCTCGCCTTCGCCGTCGCCGCCTCCGCCAACCTGCCCACGATCATCTACAGCCTGTTCTGGAAGCGGTTCACCACTTCCGGCGCCCTGTGGTCGATCTACGGCGGCCTCGTCACCGCGGTCGGCCTGGTGCTGTTCTCGCCGGTGGTCTCGGGCAAGCCGACGTCGATGTTCCCGGACGTCGACTTCCACTGGTTCCCGCTGGAGAACCCGGGCCTGATCTCCATCCCGGTCGGCTTCCTGCTGGGCGTCGTGGGCACCCTGCTGTCCAAGGAGACCCCGGACACCGCCAAGTACGCCGAACTGGAGGTGCGGTCCCTGACGGGCACGGGAGCGCACTGAGCGCCCACCGTGGGAAACGCCGTGCCGTGGGGCCCGCACAGCCCCGCGGCACGGCCGTTTCCACATGTCCATGGCTTCGGGCGCTGTCGTTGTCAGCGGGGTCGCGTAGGCTCGCAGGAGACGGGAAAGAGAGATCCGCCACAGGGATCAGGATCCGCGACGAGGGAGGGGGCCCACGTGCTCATCGACACCTACGGCCGGGTGGCCACCGACCTGAGGGTCTCGCTGACCGACCGGTGCAACCTGCGCTGCATGTACTGCATGCCCGAGGAGGGCCTGCAGTGGCTGGCCAAGCCCACCCTGCTCACCGACGACGAGATCGTCCGCCTGATCGGCATCGCCGTCACCCGCCTCGGCATCGAGGAGGTCCGCTTCACCGGCGGCGAACCCCTGCTGCGCCCCGGCCTGGTCGGCATCGTCGAGCGGGTCGCGGCCCTGGACCCCCGCCCCCAGACGTCGCTCACCACCAACGGCATCGGCCTGAGGCGCACGGCGAGCGCCCTGAAGGCGGCCGGCCTGGACCGGGTCAACGTCTCCCTGGACACCCTGCGCCCGGACGTCTTCAAGGCCCTCACCCGCCGGGACCGCCACAAGGACGTCATCGAGGGCCTGAGGGCCGCCCGCGAGGCCGACCTGATCCCGGTGAAGGTCAACACGGTCCTGATGCCCGGCATGAACGAGGACGAGGCCCCCGACCTGCTGGCCTGGGCGATGGAGCACGACTACGAGCTGCGCTTCATCGAGCAGATGCCCCTGGACGCCCAGCACGGCTGGAAACGCGAGGGCATGGTCACCGCCGGAGACATCCTGGCCTCGCTGCGCACCCGCTTCGAGCTGACCCCCGAGGGCGCCGAGAAGCGCGGTTCGGCCCCGGCCGAGCGGTGGGTCGTCGACGGCGGTCCGCACCGCGTCGGCGTCATCGCCTCCGTCACCCGCCCGTTCTGCGCGGCCTGCGACCGCACCCGCCTCACGGCCGACGGCCAGATCCGCACCTGCCTGTTCGCCACCGAGGAGACCGACCTGCGCGCCGCCCTGCGCTCCGGCGCCCCCGACGAGGAGATCGCCCGCATCTGGCGGGTGGCGATGTGGGGCAAGAAGGCCGGTGCGGGCCTGGACGACCCCTCGTTCGTCCAGCCGGAGCGGCCGATGTCGGCGATCGGCGGCTGAGACGGGTACGGCGTCACGGACCCCCGGGGCTCCTGGGCGCTTCCCACTCCTCGAACTTCACGACGTCCTTCAGGAACCCCCGCACCCCGAGGAACTGCGACAGGTGCTCGCGGTGCTCCTCGCACGCCAGCCACGTCTTGCGGCGCTCCGGCGTGTGGATCTTCGGGTTGTTCCAGGCCAGGACCCACACGGCGGCGGCACGGCAGCCCTTGGCGGAGCAGATCGGGGTCTCGTCAGTCACCACTTCGTCTCACAGCCACGCAAAGTCTCACAGCCACGCAAACAAGGCGACGCCGAGCAGCCACGGGGGGAGCTGCCCGGCGTCGGTCCGTCGCTCCGACGGGGGATGCGGAGCGCGTAGGAAGTATGTCATGGGCGACCCGTCGCCCGGCACCGGAACAGCACGATTGATCTGAGCTTTTCTTGAGCTTCCCGCGAAGCGCCTGCCCGAAGACGGTTTCCGGGGTCCTCCCGGCGCCGTTCAGGCCCCGTCGCGCGGCTCGCTCGCCGCGCCCGCCGCGGGATCGGCCGTGGCGTCTTCCGGGGCGGACCGGGCGAAGTCGTCGTCGGTCCGCGGGGCAGTGATCACCGGCTTCACCGGCATGGCGACGAACGTGGACGGCAGCCCGGGAGCGTTCTCCCGCCCCGCGTTCGCGATCACCACGGCGATGTAGGGCAGCACCGCGCCGAGCACCAGCGCCGCGATCGCCACGTAGTGCTCGACGTGCCACAGCACCACCGCGAGAATCACCGAGACCGTACGGATCGACATCGAGATGACGTACCGGCGCTGCCGGGCACGCACGTCCTCCTGCAGGCCCGCCCGGGCTCCCGTGATCCGGAACACCTGGCCGTTGCCCTCGCCATGCAGTTTCCGCATCACATCCACCATCCGCCCGTATCGGACAACTCCCCGGCGCGCACCCGGTGCGCGTCCCTTCCGTGACCAGTCGGGACCACCGGCCCGCGCCCTCCCCACGGTACGCCGCACGGCCCCGGCCCAGGAAGGCGGGGCCCCGCCTGCCTGCACGAACGGCCCATGCCCGGTCCGCGCGGGTGGGCGATCGGACCCGGCACGCCCCGCCCGACGTGCGACGTACAGCCACCCCACCGACACTGAGCGTAAGGCTCACGTCGAGCCGGACGAGGAGGCAGTCATGGGCTGGTTGTGGGCGATCATCGTGGGTTTCGTGCTGGGCCTGATCGCGAAGGCGGTCATCCCCGGCAAGCAGCACAGCCCGCTCTGGCTGACCACGATCTTCGGCATGCTCGGCGCGATCGCCGGCAACGCGGTCGCCCGCGCGGTCGGAGTCGCCTCGACCCGCGGCATCGACTGGAGCCGGCACTTCTTCCAGCTCGTGGCCGCCATCATCATCGTCGCCGTCGGCGACATGGCGTACATGGCCCTGTGGGGCAACAAGAAGCGGCAGCGGGCCCAGCAGGCGTAGCCGGACCCGCCGCCTCGTCGTCGTACAGCAGCAGCCGTACAGCAGTCGCCGTACAGCCTTACGTACGGGCTCAGCCGGCCGTGACCTCGACGGCCGCCAGGTTCTTCTTGCCCCGGCGCAGCACCAGCCAGCGGCCGTGCAGCAGCTCCTCCTCGGCGGGGACCGCGTCCTCGGCGGTGACCTTGACGTTGTTCACGTAGGCGCCGCCCTCCTTCACCGTGCGGCGGGCGGCCGACTTGCTGGGCACCAGGCCGACCTCGGTGAACAGGTCGACCACCGGGCCGAGCTCGGAGACCCGCACGTGCGGCACCTCGGACAGCGCCGCGGCCAGCGTCCGCTCGTCCAGCTCCGCGAGCTCGCCCTGGCCGAACAGCGCCCTGGACGCGGCGATCACGGCGGCCGTCTGGTCGGCGCCGTGCACCAGCGTCGTCAGCTCCTCGGCCAGCGCGCGCTGCGCGGCCCGCGCCTGCGGACGCTCCTCGGTCTGCCGCTCCAGCTCCTCGAGCTCCTCACGGGACCTGAAGGACAGGATGCGCATGTACTTGGAGATGTCCCGGTCGTCCACGTTCAGCCAGAACTGGTAGAACGCGTACGGCGTCGTCATCTCCCCGTCGAGCCAGACGGCACCGCCCTCGCTCTTGCCGAACTTGGTGCCGTCCGCCTTCGTCAGCAACGGCGTCGCCAGCGCGTGCACCTCGGCATCCGGCTCCAGCCGGTGGATCAGGTCCAGACCCGCCGTGAGGTTGCCCCACTGGTCGCTGCCGCCGGACTGGAGCGTGCAGCCGTGGCGCCGGTAGAGCTGCAGGAAGTCCATGCCCTGCAGGAGCTGGTAGCTGAACTCGGTGTAGCTGATGCCCTGGTCGGACTCCAGGCGCCGGGCCACCGAGTCCTTCGTCAGCATCTTGTTGACGCGGAAGTGCTTGCCGATGTCCCGCAGGAACTCGATCGCGGACAGGTTCTGCGTCCAGTCCAGGTTGTTCACCATGACCGCGGCGTTCTCGCCCTCGAAGGACAGGAACGGCTCGATCTGGCGGCGCAGCTTCTCCACCCAGCCCGCGACCGTCTCCGGGGAGTTCAACGTGCGCTCCGCGGTCGGGCGCGGATCGCCGATCAGGCCCGTGGCACCGCCGACCAGCGCCAGCGGCCGGTGACCGGCCTGCTGGAGCCGGCGCACGGTGAGCACCTGCACCAGGTGCCCCACGTGCAGCGACGGCGCGGTCGGGTCGAAGCCGCAATAGAACGTGACGGGACCGTCCGCGAGCGCCTTGCGCAAGGCGTCCTCGTCGGTGGACAGGGCGAAAAGACCCCGCCACTTCAGCTCGTCGACGATGTCCGTCACGGTTCTCGTGTCTCCTCGGTGATACTCAATGATCTTCGCGCAGCCGGGTGACACCCGACTGCGCACGCCTACGAGGTTATACGCCCTGACTGACAGAGCTCATGTTGAAATCGGGGATGCGCAGCGCGGGCATGGCGGCCCGGGTGAACCAGTCGCTCCACTCCCGCGGCAGGGTCTTCTCCGTGCGCCCCGCCTCGGTCGCCCGGCCCAGCAGGTCCACCGGCGACTCGTTGAAGCGGAAGTTGTTGACCTCGCCGGTCACCTCGCCGTTCTCCACGAGGTACACCCCGTCCCGGGTCAGCCCCGTGAGCAGCAGCGTCGCCGGGTCCACCTCGCGGATGTACCACAGGCAGGTCAGCAGCAGCCCGCGCTCGGTGCCGGCGACCATCTCCTCCAGTGAGCGGTCGGTGCCGCCGTCGAGGATCAGGTTCCCGGCCGACGGGGCGAGGGGCAGCCCGGTCAGGCCCGCGCTGTGCCGGGTGGTCAGCAGGTGCTTCAGCTCGCCGCCGCCGATCCACTCGGTGGCCCGCACCGGCAGCCCGTTGTCGAACACCGAGCGGTCGTCCCCGGAGGAGTGCGCGACCACGAAAGGCGCGTACTCCAGACCCGGCTCACCCGGGTCGCTGCGCAGGGTCAGCGGCAGCTCGCTCAGCTTCTCGCCCACGCGCGTGCCGCCGCCCGGCTTGGAGAACACCGTGCGCCCCTCGGCCGCGTCCCGGCCCGACGACGACCACATCTGGTAGATCAGCAGGTCCGCGACCGCGGTCGGCGGCAGCAGCGTCTCGTACCGCCCGGCCGGCAGCTCGGTCCGCCGCTCGGCCCAGCCGAGCCGTACGGCCAGCTCCGCGTCCAGCGCCGCCGGGTCGACGTCCTTGAAGTCGCGGGTCGACCGCCCCGCCCAGGCCGAGCGCGTACGGTCCGGGGACTTCGCGTTCAGCTCCAGTGTGCCGCCCGGCTGGTCGTACCTGAGGCGCAGCCCCGTGGACGTGCCCAGGTAGGTCGTCACCATCTCGTGGTTGGCGAAGCCGTACAGCTCACGGCCGCCGGCACGCGCGCGTGCGAACGCCTCGCCGAGGGCCGGCGCGAAGTCCGCGAACACCGCCGAGGAGGTCTCGGCGGGCGCGTCGGCGAAGTCGGGCGACTGGGGTACGTCCCTGACCAGCGGCTGCGCGTCCTCGGCGGGCCCCGCCCCGCGCGCGGCGGCCTCCGCGGCCCGCACCAGCGGCTCCAGCTCCTCCTCCGTCACGGCGGCCCGCGACACGACACCCGAGGCGGTGCCCTCCCTGCCGTCGACGGTGGCGACGACGGTGAGCGTACGCCCGCGCGTGACCCCGTTCGTGGTGAGCGCGTTGCCCGCCCAGCGCAGATTGGCGGTCGAGTGCTCGTCGGCGATCACGACGCACCCGTCGGCCCGGGACAGTGCGAGGGCGCGCTCGACGATCTCGTGCGGCTTGATGGTGCGCGGGCTCATCGACCGGCCTCCTGCGTGGTGTTGAGACTGTGCTTTCCCGGGGGACGGCCCCCGGACCCCCGGCCGATCTCGAAGCGGGCGTTCATCGACCGGCCTCCTGCGTGGTGTTGAGGATGTTGACGCCCTTGAAGAGGGCCGAGGGGCAGCCGTGGGAGACGGCCGCGATCTGCCCCGGCTGGGCCTTGCCGCAGTTGAAGGCGCCCCCGAGGACGTACGTCTGCGGGCCGCCCACGGCCGCCATGGAGCCCCAGAAGTCGGTCGTGGTCGCCTGGTAGGCGACGTCCCGCAGCTGCCCGGCCAGTCGCCCGTTCTCGATCCGGAAGAACCGCTGCCCGGTGAACTGGAAGTTGTACCGCTGCATGTCGATGGACCAGGACCGGTCCCCGACGACGTAGATCCCGCGGTCGACGCTCCCGATCAGATCCTCGGTCGACATCCCCGCCGGATCCGGCCGCAGCGACACGTTCGCCATGCGCTGCACGGGCACGTGACCGGGGGAGTCGGCGAACGCGCACCCGTTGGACCGCTCGAACCCGGTCAGCTTCGCGATCCTGCGGTCCAGCTGGTAACCGACCAGCGTCCCGTCCTTGACCAGGTCCCAGGACTGCGCCTCGACGCCCTCGTCGTCGTAGCCGACGGTCGCCAGACCGTGCTCGGCGGTGCGGTCGCCGGTGACGTTCATCAGCTCGGAGCCGTACTTCAGCCTGCCGAGCTGGTCGAAGGTGGCGAAGGAGGTCCCGGCGTAGGCGGCCTCGTAGCCGAGCGCCCGGTCCAGCTCGGTGGCGTGCCCGATGGACTCGTGGATGGTCAGCCACAGGTTGGACGGATCGACGACCAGGTCGTACACCCCCGCCTCGACGCTCGGCGCCCGCATCTTCTCGGCGAGCAGCTCGGGCATCCGCTCCAGCTCGCCGTCCCAGTCCCAGCCGGTCCCGGTGAGGTACTCCCAGCCGCGCCCGACGGGCGGGGCCAGCGTCCGCATCGAGTCGAACTCCCCGCTGGACCCGTCCACCGACACGGCGGTCAGCTGCGGATGCAGCCGCACCCGCTGCTGCGTGGTGACGGTTCCCGCGGTGTCGGCGTAGAACTTGTTCTCGTGCACGGTGAGCAGCGAGGCGTCGACGTGGTCGACCCCGTCGGCGGCGAGCAGCCGCGCGCTCCACTCGGCGAGCAGCCCGGCCTTCTCCTCGTCCGGCACGGAGAACGGATCGATCTCGTACGACGACACCCAGGTCTTCTCCGCATGCACCGGCTCGTCGGCCAGCTCCACCCGTTCGTCCGACCCGGCGGCCCGGATCACCTCGGCGGACAGCTTGGCCATGGCCACGGCCTGCGAGGCCACCTTGGCGGCCGCGTCCATGCTCAGATCCACCCCGGAGGCGAACCCCCACGTCCCGCCGTGCACGACCCGCACCGCGTATCCCAGGTCGGTGGTGTCCGACGACCCGGCCGGCCGCGCGTCCCTCAGCCGCCAGGCCGCACTGCGCACCCGCTCGAACCGGAAGTCCGCGTGCTCGGCCCCGAGCGCACGCGCGCGTGCGAGCGCGGCGTCGGCCAGGGCGCGCAGGGGCAGTGCCAGGAATGACTGATCGACCTCATGGGCCACGAGCGGCCTCCCGTTGTCGCCATTGGTGAGATGTGTACGTCCCGCAGTGAATCATGCGGCGTCGACCCCCTGGCTTCCAGCGAATTCACATCAGGCAGGACAGCAAGACGGGGCGACGCTGCCGTCAGCGGCCAGGAGAGGTGAACCGCGGCGACTCCTGCTGGGGTTCTTGGAGTCGCGTACGACCCGCCCACCGCCGGACGATGGCAACCGTCAGCGCTGCGCACTGCTGTTTCCGTGATGCTGTGCGCTCCTCGCGGAGGCCACCCGGAGGGGTGATTTCAGGGGGACCCCGGCGGGCCCGGTTCCGGCCGCACTACGGTCGGTCCATGTCCAGCAAGAGCCGTAACACCGGCAAGAAGAAAGCCCACAAGAGCAAGCGGGTCCCGGCTGCGCGAGCCGCGGCCTTCAGGCCCGCCACCCTGGCCCAGTCCGCCGAGGACTGCGAACGGCTCGCGGAGCAGCACCCCGAAGAGCGCGAGGAACTCCTCATGGAGGCCGCCGACGCGTGGCGGGACGCGGGCGAACCCGAGCGGGCGCTCGCGGTGTACGAGAGGTTCCTCGACCAGGGGGAGGGCGGCAGCGAGAGGTACGACCTCGTGGACGCCTTCCGCATCAGCGCGCTGTGGGACCTCCAGCGGCAGGAGGAGGCCCGCGCGGGCGCGGCGGCGTTCCGCGCACGCCATCCACGGGACGCGGGCGCCTGGATGTTCGTCGCCGAGTGCTTCGAGGAGGCGGACGAGACGGCGACGGCCGCGGAGTGGTACACGGCCGGCATCACGCACGTCCTGGGCGCCGGCACGCCGGTCACCGCGGACACGGTCGAGGAACACCCGGACAGCTTCGACCTGGAGTCGCTGGTCATCGGCCGTCACCGGGTGCGCCGCCTGCTCGGCGCTCCGCACGACGACTGGGACGAGGTCGCCGACGAGCTCCACGAGCACCGTGCTTCGCCCCTGCCCGGGCGGATGCGCCCCCTGGACGAGATGCACGACCCGATCCGCCTCAGGCGGCTCAAGGAGGAAGGCCCGGAAGCCCTCGAGGCCGAGATCAGGCAGTTGACGGAGGCGCTGGAGGAGGAGCGGACCGCACATACCGGCACGCTGAGGGCCTGTGTCCTGTTCTGGCCCGCGGAGGAGTTCGCGCTGCTGCTTCAGCGCTGGCCGAAGGCCGCGGAGGCGTACGGTGACGACCACGCCGCCCATCTCCGCCAGGTGGAGCGCACGCTGCGCGAGATGTCGGACGAGGGCGCCCCGCACCTCGCGGCCGGCCGCGCCACGGTGGCCGGGCTCCAGGCCCACGCCGAGGCGGACGGCGGTTCTCCCGACGCTCCCGCCACCCGCTCCGCGTACGCGGCCGAACTCGCCCGCCGCGGACAGGCCACCGCCTGGCCGCCGCCGCGTAACGGCCCCTGCTGGTGCGGCTCGGACCGCAAGTACAAGAAGTGCTGCGGGAACCCCGCCGTGAACTGAGCCGACCAGGGACTCCCGACTGTAGGAACCCGACAGGAGCCGCCATGCGCCACTGTCGGGGCCGGATTGCCCTTGGACGTGGTCGGACCGATAGGTTTTCGGTGAAGCCGCCTGCCGTCCCGATGCTCGGGCGGTTGTCGGAACGCTGACAGACCGCTATCGAAAGGGTGATCCGTTGAGCCGCTCGGTTCTCGTCACAGGAGGCAACCGGGGCATCGGCCTCGCCATCGCCCGCGCGTTCGCCGAGGCCGGCGACAAGGTCGCGATCACGTACCGGTCGGGGGAGCCGCCGGCCGCCCTCGAGGAGTTGGGCTGCCTCGCCGTCAAGTGCGACATCACCGACCCCGAGCAGGTGGAGCAGGCCTACAAGGAGATCGAGGCCGAGCACGGCACCGTCGAGGTCCTCGTCGCCAACGCCGGCATCACCAGGGACCAGCTCCTGATGCGCATGTCCGAGGAGGACTTCACCTCGGTCGTCGACACCAACCTCACCGGCACCTTCCGCGTCGTCAAGCGCGCCAACCGCGGCATGCTGCGGGCCAAGAAGGGCCGCGTCGTCCTGATCTCCTCGGTGGTCGGTCTGCTCGGCTCGGCGGGGCAGGCCAACTACGCCGCGTCCAAGGCCGGCCTGGTCGGCTTCGCGCGTTCCCTCGCCCGTGAGCTGGGCTCGCGCAACATCACCTTCAACGTCGTCGCCCCCGGCTTCGTCGACACCGACATGACCCGGGCGCTCAACGACGAGCAGCGCGAGGCGATCATGGGGCAGGTGCCGCTCGGCCGGTACGCGCAGCCGGAGGAGATCGCCGCGGCAGTGCGGTTCCTCGCCTCGGACGACGCCTCGTACATCACTGGAGCCGTCATCCCCGTTGACGGCGGACTGGGAATGGGTCACTGATCACCATGAGCGGAATTCTCGAGGGCAAGCGCGTCCTGATCACCGGTGTGCTGACGGAGGCCTCCATCGCCTTCCACGCGGCCAAGCTGGCCCAGGAGCAGGGCGCCGAGGTCATCCTCACCGCCTTCCCGCGGCCCACGCTGACCGAGCGCATCGCCAAGAAGCTGCCGAAGCCCGCCAAGGTCATCGAGCTCGACGTCACCAACGACGAGCACCTGGGCCGCCTGGCCGACGTCGTCGGCGAGGAGCTCGGCGGCCTCGACGGCGTCGTCCACTCCATCGGCTTCGCGCCGCAGGACGCGCTCGGCGGCAACTTCCTCAACACGCCGTTCGAGTCGGTCTCCACCGCCATGCACGTCTCGGCGTTCTCGCTGAAGTCGCTGACCATGGCCTGCCTGCCGCTGATGCAGAACGGCGGTTCGGTCGTCGGCCTCACCTTCGACGCGCAGTACGCCTGGCCGCAGTACGACTGGATGGGCCCCGCCAAGGCCGCCCTGGAGGCCACCAGCCGCTACATCGCCCGCGACCTGGGCAAGCAGAACATCCGCTGCAACCTCATCTCCGCCGGCCCGCTCGGTTCCATGGCCGCCAAGTCCATCCCGGGCTTCAGCGAGCTGGCCTCGGTGTGGGACACCCGCGCCCCGCTGGAGTGGGACCTGAAGGACCCCGAGCCGGCCGGCCGCGGCATCGTGGCCCTGCTGAGCGACTGGTTCCCGAAGACCACCGGCGAGATCATCCACGTGGACGGCGGCCTGCACGCCATCGGCGCGTGACGCTGCGCTGAGCTTGGCCGACGTGCTGGAGGGCCCGCACCCCTGGGGTGCGGGCCCTCCGCCGTCAGGGGCCCTCCGCCGTCAGGGGCCCTCCGCCGTCAGGGGGCCTCCGCCGTCAGGGGGTCTTCGGCCACCCGGGGGCTGTGGCCAGGGGCGGTGAGCAGGGCGCTGTGGCCAAGGGCTGGGCACCGACGTTTCGGGAGTCCGCCTTCGCCGTACGCGCGGCGAGGCCGGCGCCGTGCCGTACCGGGTCAGTCGCCGGCGGGTGGGCTGAAGCGGCCCGGGCGGCACAGCAGCGGGTAGCTCGCGGCCTCGGTGGCGGCCGTCTCGGTGTCGCCCGCGCGGATGGCGTCGAGCAGCCGGGTGTGGTCCATGTACACCTCCGGGGTGAGCCCCGCGCCGACGTCCGCGCGCAGCCAGTCGCGCAGCACCTCGCCCAGATCCGCGTACATCGCGGTCATGACGTCGTTGTGGGAGGCGGCCACCACCGCCAGGTGGAACGTGGCGTCCGCGGTCACGAAGGCCTCCGTGTCACCGGACTCCCAGGCCTCCTCGCGGCGCAGCAGATGCGCGTGCAGCTGCTTGAGGTCCTTCTCGGTGCGCCGCTCGGCGGCCAGCCGCGCCCCGGCCGACTCCAGCGCGGAGCGCAGCTCGGCGATGTGCCGCAGGTCGGCACCGGCGAACCGGCGCTGCATCACGCCCGTCAGCTCGCTGGTGGCCACGACGTACGTGCCGGAACCCTGGCGGATGTCCAGCAGGCCGTTGTGGGCGAGCGCCCGGACCGCCTCGCGGACGGTGTTGCGGGCGACACCGAGCTGTTCCACCAGCTCCGGCTCCGTGGGGATGCGGGAGCCGACCGGCCACTCGCCCGAAGTGATCTGGTGCCGCAGCGCGGCGATGACCTGTTCGGACAGTGCCGACCGGCGCGGAAGGCTCAGAGCCATGACACCCCTTCGCACGGGGGACCCGGGAGTCGCTGTCCGTTCCACGGACAGCATGGACAGCAATTCATCCCATGATTCTATGATGGAGCCCATGCCGAGCGAGGAAACCCGGACCACGACGCCGACGGCCGGGCGGGCCCAGGTCGCGACCACCGCCCCCCGGGAAGTCCGGGGAACGTCCACGCGCGCGTGGACGGTGCGCCTGGTCGTCGCCGGAATCGTGCTGTCCGCGCTGAACCTCCGCCCCGCCATCACCAGCCTCGGCGCGCTCCTGGAGGAGGTCCGCACTGCGCTCGGCATGAGCGGCGGCGTGGCCGGCCTGCTCACCTCCGTGCCCCCGCTCTGCTTCGCCGTCTTCGGTGTCATGGCACCCCGGCTGGCCCGCCGCTTCGGACCCGCCGCGGTGGTGTGCGCGGGCATGGTCGCCATCGCCGCCGGCCTGGCCGTACGGCCCTACGTGGGCGGCACGCCCGCCTTCCTGGCCGCCAGCGCGCTCGCGCTGGCGGGCATCGCCGTCAGCAACGTCCTCATGCCGGTCATCGTCAAGCGCTGGTTCCCCGACCGGATCGGCTCCATGACCGGCCTGTACTCCATGGCCCTCGCCCTGGGTACCTCGTCCGCCGCCGCGGTGACCGTGCCCCTGACCGGAGCGCTCGGCCACAACTGGCGGTCCGGGCTCTCGGTGTGGGCGCTGCTCGCCGCGGTGGCCGTGCTGCCGTGGCTGCCGCTGCTGCGGGAACGGGGAGCCGAGCCCGCCGCGCAGCCCCCGGCCCGTACCGGATCCGTGCGGGGGGAGACAGCCCCCGCACGGGAGGCGCGGGCCCCGGCCCTGCGGATCACCCGGAGCCGTACCGCCTGGGCGCTGGCCGTCTTCTTCGGGCTCCAGGCCACCCTCGCCTACATCACGATGGGCTGGATGGCGCAGATCTTCCGGGACGCGGGCGTCTCCGCCGGCACGGCCGGACTGCTCCTCGCGTTCACGATGGTGCTGGGCGTGCCACTGGCCTTCGTCATCCCGCGCCTGGCGGCCCGGCTGCCCCACCAGGGCCCCATCGTGCTGGTGCTCGGCGTCTGCGGCCTGGTCGGCTACGCCGGTCTGTACCTCGCGCCGGCCGCGGGCGCCTGGGCCTGGGCCCTGCTCCTCGGTGTCGCCAACTGCGCCTTCCCGCTCGCGCTCACCATGGTCGGCATGCGGGCCAGGACCGGGCCGGGCGTGGCCCAGCTGTCCGCGTTCGCCCAGAGCACCGGTTACCTGATCTCCATTCCGGGGCCGCTGCTGGTCGGTGTGCTGTACCAGAACAGCGGCGGCTGGGGAATGCCCCTCACCCTCATGGCCGGGCTGTTGGTCCCGCAGACGGTGGTGGGCTACCTGGCCGGTCGCGACCGCACGGTGGAGGACGAGGCGGCGCGCTGAGGCGGGCCCCCCGGAGGCCGTCTTCCGGACGAAGGGTGCGAGACTGGGGCGCATGCAGCCTGTGCTCGACCCGAACCCGCAGAACGGCCAGAAGAAGTTGCTGATCGTGCTCGGCGCGTTCTTCGCCATCTTCGTGATCATCGCCATCATCGCGACCCTCGCGTCGCCGTGACGGCCACGCCGGGTGTGCGGCCGGCGGCACGCCCGTGACTCCGCCGCATCAGGGTCGGTGGTGGGGATATCCCCCCATCCCCTAGGGGGTGAGGGTCAGGGTCAAGTGGGTGGATCACCGGATGGGCCGGGGAGCGCGGATTCCGTAGGTTCGAGAGGTGACCGCCAGAGGCGGCCCACGGACCTCGGAGACCAGCGGAGGCGATCATGCCGGCCCGTACGCACCCCCGGCCCCAGCCGGCGACCACGGGCGGCGTCGACTCCCGGCTGCCGTGGTGGGCCCTGGCCCTGCCCGTCCTGGCGTTCGTCGCGCTGCTCGCCCTGATACGTAACCCGGCGGACGCCCACGCGGCCGCCGGCAGTCCCGCGATCACCCAGCTGTTCCAGCGCGTCCAGGAGCTGCTCATCCGGTGACGCCCGCGCCGTTCCGCCCGGACGCCCTCGGGCACGGCCCCGTGACGCCCGCGCCGGCCGAAAAGTCCCATGTCAACTCCCTGCGCCCCGTGGCCTGTTTCATGCGAAGCTGGGTGCCATGAGCGTCGCAGAACCCCGCAGGATCGTCCTCTTCCGGCATGCGAAAGCCGACTGGCCACAGGTGACCGACCACGAACGACCGCTCGCCGAGCGGGGCCGCAAGGACGCCGCAGTCGCCGGCCGCAGGCTCGCCGACACCGGTGTCCCCTTCGACCTGACCCTGTGCTCGACCGCGGCCCGCACCCGTGAGACCTGGAAGCTCGCCGTCCACGAGTTGCCGCAGCGGCCGAAAACCGTCTACGAGGAGCGGGTCTACGAGGCCTCGCCCGGCGAGCTGATCGCCGTGCTCAACGAAACGCCGGACGACGTGCGGAACCTGATCCTCGTCGGCCACAACCCGGGCATCCAGGGTCTGGCCGAGGTGCTGTCCGGTTCGGCCGAGGGCGATGCCCGCGAGCGGATGAGCCGCCGCGGATTCCCGGCCGCGGCGTTCGCCCTGGTGTCCTTCGAGGGCTCCTGGAAGACCCTGGAGCCGGGCGTGGCCACGCTGCTCGACTACTGGGCGCCGTCGGAGTAGCCCGACGACCCGGGCGAAGAGCCCGAGCCGGGGGCGGCCCGGCACCGCGTGGGTGCCGGGCCGCCCCTCGCCGACCGCTCAGTCCTCCACGTGCGCGTCCGCCGCCTCGACCTCTTCCCTGGTGATCCCGAGCAGGTACAGGACCGTGTCGAGGAACGGCACGTTCACCGCGGTGTGCGCCGCCTCCCGCACCACCGGCTTGGCGTTGAAGGCGACCCCGAGACCGGCCGCGTTCAGCATGTCCAGGTCATTGGCGCCGTCACCGATCGCGACCGTCTGCGACAGCGGAACACCCGCCTCCGCGGCGAACCGACGCAGCAGCCGCGCCTTGCCCGCCCGGTCCACGATCTCACCGTTGACCCGGCCCGTCAGCTTCCCGTCGACGATCTCCAGTGTGTTGGCCTGCGCGAAGTCCAGCCCGAGCCGCTCCTGCAGATCGTCGGTGACCTGCGTGAACCCGCCCGAGACGACGCCCACCTGGTAACCGAGCCGCTTGAGCGTACGGATCAGGGTGCGCGCGCCCGGAGTCAGCCGCACCTCGCTGCGCACCTTGTCCACCACCGAGGCGTCCAGCCCCGCCAGCAGTCCCACGCGCGCGTGCAGCGACTCCTCGAAGTCCAGCTCGCCGCGCATCGCGGCCGCCGTCACCTCGGCGACCTTGTCCTCGCAGCCGGCGTGCCGGGCGAAGAGCTCGATCACCTCGTCCTGGATGAGCGTGGAGTCCACGTCCATCACCACCAGCCGCTGCGCCCGCCGGTGCAGGCCCGCGCCGACGACCGCCACATCGACACCGAGCGCCGCCGCCTCCGTGGCCAGAGCGGTGCGCAGCGGCTCCGTCTCCACGCCGGACACCGCGAACTCCACCGCGGTCACCGGATACTTGGCCAGCCGGAAGATACGGTCGATGTTGCCGCCGGCCCCGGTGATCCGCGCGGCGATCCGGGCGGTCGCCTCCGCGGTGAGCGGATGGCCGAGCACGGTGACCAGGGAGCGTCCGAGGCCGCGCGGCCGGTTGTCGCCGCGGCCGGAGATGATCTCCGCCTGCATCTTCATCGACTCGGCCCAGCTGTGCACGGTGGCCCGCAGATCGCCCTCGAGCCCGTCGGGCGGCTGGGTGACGAGCACGCACAGCACCATGCGGCCACGGGTGACGACCTGCTCGATGTCGACCACGTCGACGGAGTAGGCGGCGAGGGTGTCGAAGAGTCCGGCCGTGATGCCCGGCCTGTCCTTCCCGAAGATCTTGACGAGAAGGGTGGGATCGTCAGAGGTCTGCGAAGCGCTCATGGTGGTTCCACGGTATCCGGCACCCAGTGCCGCCCGCCTTCCAGGTCCGCCTGGCGGACAACAGTACGGGCCTCACTTCTTCGGACGGCGCGGAGGCCTCGGC
>NZ_POTZ01000939.1 GCF_003236365.1 Streptomyces sp. NTH33 | reverse complement strand
GGACAGGGCTGCCGCGCCCGCCACCGCGGCCACGGCGAACAGCAGCAGGAGCAGAGGGGAGGGGCCCGCCGCGATACCGGTGCCGAGACCGCTCGAGCGGCCCTGGGCGTTGACCAGCCAGTGGGCGAGGGGGAGGCCGACGGCCGTGCCGGCCACCACGGCCGCCAGGGCCGTGCAACTGGTGGCCGTGACCGTGATCGCGGTGATCTGGCGGGGGGAGAGGCCGATGGCCTTCAGGGCCAGAAGATCCCGTTCGCCCTCGCGGATCGTGCCGCCGATCGCCGTCAGCAGCTCGATGAGGCCGATGAGGGCCAGCACGCAGATCAGCCCGGCGACGACCGCGCGCAGCGGGGACAGACCGTCGGCCGGGTTGGTCACGGCGTGCACGTCCAGGTGCCCGTCCCCCGCGGTGAGCAGGGACTTCGCGACCGAGTCGCGGTCCGCGTCCGGGGACAGACGGAGCTGGTACAGCGTGGGGCGCAGGCCCGGGTCGTTCTCGCGCAGGGTGTCCAGGGACGTCGAGATGACCCGGCCGGCGTTCTCCGGCTCGATGCTGCGGCCCACGATGTGCAGGATCTGCGGCTGGTCGCCCACCGTCATCCGGACCCAGTCGCCCACCCGCACGTCGAGCAGGTCCAGCAGGCCCTGACCGGCCACCGCCTCGTCGGGGCCGTCGGCGCGGCGGCCCTCGGCCAGGGCGTACGGGTAGGGGTCCTCGTGGGTGCCCAGGCCCCGCAGGGCGATCGTGGCCGTCTGGCCGGGGACGAGCGCGGCCACCTCCACCCCGGGGTAGACGGCGGCGACCCCCCGCTCGCGCGCCAGCAGCGCCCGCGTGTCCTCGTCGTTCAGGCCGCTGTCCGCGCGGACGGTCAGCGCGGTCGGCAGCCCCAGCTCCTCCGGCCTGCTGTGGAAGCGGTCGATCGTCGTCCACGCGCTCATCGCCACCACGATCAGCAGCAGCGGCAGAGCCAGCCGTCCCACCGTGGCCAGGGTGCGCACACGGCGGGTGAGCACGTTGTGCCAGCCCAGCACCAGCGCGGGCGGCAGCCCCAGCCCCAGGGCCCGGCGGGCCACCCCCATGAGCCGGCCGGCCGGCTCATGGGGGTGGCC
>NZ_POTZ01000938.1 GCF_003236365.1 Streptomyces sp. NTH33 | reverse complement strand
CCGCTACCTGCCCGCCCACGCCGGCGCGGGCGGGCAGGTAGCGGTGGGCGACCTGCAGGGCGCTGGGGGCGGGCAGGTCGCGCGGGAGCAGGCTGCGCTGCAAGGTGACGGCCATGGTGTGCTCGCGGGTGTAGCGGCGGGCGTTGTCCAGGGCCACCGCGGCGCGGGCGGCCAGTTCCTCGGCGAAGGGCACGTCCTCCGCGCCGAACGGCTCACCGGTGCGCGAGCGCCAGAAGTCCACCGTGCCCAGCACCGTGCCGCGGGCCCGCAGCGGCACCGCGATCAGCGAGCGGATGCCCTGGGCGAGGACGCGCCCGGCGCGCTCGGGGTCGGAGGTCTGCCACTTTCGGGCGGTGCTCAGGTCGGCCTCGAGCACCGCCCGGCCGCTGCGCAGGCAGCGCGCCTGCGGTGAGCCGGGGGCGAAGCGGATCAGGTCGCCCACCGGGGTCAGCGGCCGGTGGGCGGGCGGACCGCTCACGGCCGTGCGGCGCAGGGCGGTGCCGGCCGCGGTACCGGTCTGGGCCGGCTCCTCGCCGCGCGGGACCTCCTCGGCCAGTTCCACCGTGGCGGAGTCGGCGAAGCGGGGGACCGCCACGTCCGCCAGCTCCTGGGCGGTGCGGGTCACGTCCAGGGTGGTGCCGATGCGCACCCCGGCGTCGTAGAGGAGCCTCAGCCGCCCGCGCGCCACCTCGGCCCGCCCCGACAGGGCGCGCAGCTCGGTGGTGTCCCGCAGCGTCACCACGCTGCCGGCCTGCCCGCCGTAGGGGGCGGTGGGCCGCTTGTTGACCGCCAGCAGCCGCCCGGCGCTTTGGTGCACCTCGTCGCTGGCCGGGCGCGGCGAGGCCAGCAGTGCGGCCAGGTCCGCCTCCAGGGGCAGGTCGGCGACCTTGCGGCCCTCCGCGCCGGGCGGCAGGTCCAGCAGCCGCCGGGCCTCGTCGTTGGCCAGCAGCAGCCGCCCGTCACCGCCGACGATCAGCACCCCCTCGCGCACCGCGTGCAGCACCGCGTCGTGGTGGTCGTACATCCGCGTCATCTCCGCCGGCCCCAGCCCGTGGGTCTGGCGCAGCAGCCGCCGGCCCACCAGCGCCGTGCCCCCCGCGGACAGCACCAGCG
>NZ_POTZ01000937.1 GCF_003236365.1 Streptomyces sp. NTH33 | reverse complement strand
CGGCGGGAACGTAACCGGTCTGCCCCTTCTTAGCGAGGTCCTTGAGGTGCTGCTCGTAGCGCTCGGGCGAGACGACCTTCACGTTGAACAGCATCCGGGAGTGGTCCTGGCCGCAGAGCTCGGCGCACTTGCCCCGGAAGGTGCCCTCCATGGTGGGGGTCACCTGGAAGGAGTTGGTGTGGCCCGGGATGACGTCCTGCTTCATCAGGAACGGCAGCACCCAGAAGGAGTGGATGACGTCACGCGAAGTGAGAACGAAGCGGACGGTCTTGCCCTTGGGCAGCCACAGGGTCGGGCCGGGGTTGCCGTTCTGGGGGTTCCGCGTGCCCGGGATGCCGTAGTCGTAGACGCCGCCGGCGTTGGCCGGGAAGGCGTCCTTGAACCGGTTCGGGATGCCGGCCAGGTTCTTGTCGGTCTTCGCGTCACCGCTCACGCCGGGGACGGGCTCGATGTAGTTGAAGGCCCAGCTCCACTGGTAGCCGACGACGTTCACCGTGACGTCGGGCTTCTTGGACATGTCCAGGAGCTTCGACTCGTCACGGGCCGTGAAGTAGAAGAGCACCGAGACGATGAGGAGCGGGACCACCGTGTACAGCGCCTCGATGGGCATGTTGTACCGGGTCTGCGGAGGTACCTCCACCTTGGTGCGACTGCGCCGGTGGAAGAAAGCACTCCACAGGATCAGACCCCACACCAGGCAGCCGACGGCAATCGCGGCCGCCCAGGACCCCTGCCACAGGGAGAGGATGATCGGAGCCTCTTCCGTGGTCGGGGTGGGCATACCCAGTCGGGGAAAGTCCTTGTATGTGCAACCGGTAGCGGTCGCCAGGACCAGGCCCGCAGTCAGTGCCTGCAGCAGCTTCCGCC
>NZ_POTZ01000936.1 GCF_003236365.1 Streptomyces sp. NTH33 | reverse complement strand
GTCAGGGAGAGGGTGGTGCCGAAGGCGGCGGGCGGGATGACCTGCGAGCGCAGGGTGCGCAGGACGACGGTGAGCCCTCCGTCGGCGGCCATGAAGAGGGCCACGAGGGCCACGTAGCCGGCGTAGGAGGGGGCCTGGGGCACGGCGAGGCAGGCGGCGGCCGCGACGGTCGCGCTGAGGGCGCCGATCCCCCACAGGCCGAGCCGGTTAAGGCCGGCCCGGCAGCAGGCGACCGCGACCAAGGTGGCGGCCGCGGCGATGGACCACAGCGCGCCGGCGGCGGCCGCGGAGTGGCCGAAGCGGTGCTCCACGAGGATGGGGCTGGCCGCCTGCAGCAGCCCGAGCATGAGGTTGGAGCAGGCCAGTCCGGCCACCAGCCGTCGCAGGGACGGCAGCAAGCGCAGGGTCTGCCATCCCTGCCGCAGGCCGCCGCCCGGCGCCGATCCACCGGGGCGCGCGGCGCGCAGGGGCGTGGACGGAGTCTGCAGGGCGAGCACGGCGGAGGCGAAGGACAGCACGCTCAGGCACGCCAGCATGGACGTCGGGCCGGTGAGCAGCAGGACACCGCCCAGGGCCGGGCCGACGAGGGTGGCCGTCTGGTCGATGCCGATCAGCGCCGACTGCACCTTGTGGGCCTGCCCGGCGGTGCGACGGCTGACGATGGCACCGACCGCCTCGTTGGCGATGAAGCTGAACTGGGTCAGCGCCCCGGTCACCGCCGCCAGGGCCAGGACGGTGACGGTCTCGGCCGCACCCGGCGGCAGCACGACCAGCGCGATGCCGCCGCCGGCGACCAGCAGGGCGCGGGCGAGCGAGGCGAGGAAGCACACGATCGCCGCGCCGCTGCGGTCGACCAGGGCGCCGGCGAAGCCGAACGCGGCCACCCGGGGTATCCACTCCAGTGCGAAGGCCAGGCCGGTCAGGGAGGCGGAGCCGGTGGTGGCCAGCACGACGAGTGGCATGGCGTAGGTCGCCATGGAGTAGGCGAGGGCGTCGCAGACGCGGGGTGTGTAGACGCGCCGGAACAGGCTGCCGGCGGGGACGGCGGCGTGCCGGCCGGCCGGCTGGGCCTCATGCAGGGAGACGGTCACGACGTGGGGGTCTTTCGCTGAGTGGGGGGAG
>NZ_POTZ01000935.1 GCF_003236365.1 Streptomyces sp. NTH33 | reverse complement strand
GACTTCGACCTGTACCGCCCGTCCGAGGAGCACGACATGCTCCGCGACGCCGTCCGCTCGCTGGCCGAGGCGAAGATCGCGCCGTACGCCGCCGCGGTGGACGAGGAGGCCCGCTTCCCGCAGGAGGCCCTGGACGCGCTGGTCGCAAGCGACCTGCACGCCGTGCACGTGCCCGAGAGTTACGGCGGCGCGGGCGCCGACGCCCTCGCGACGGTCATCGTGATCGAGGAGGTCGCGCGGGTCTGCGCGTCCTCGTCCCTGATCCCCGCGGTGAACAAGCTGGGCTCGCTGCCGGTGCTCCTGGCCGGCTCCGCGGAGCTGAAGAAGAGGTACCTGGCCCCGCTGGCCCGGGGCAAGGCGATGTTCTCGTACTGCCTGTCCGAGCCGGACGCGGGCTCGGACGCGGCCGGCATGAGGACCCGGGCGGTCCGCGACGGCGACGCCTACGTCCTGAACGGCGTCAAGCGCTGGATCACCAACGCCGGCGTCTCGGAGTTCTACACGGTGATGGCCGTCACCGACCCCGAGAAGCGCTCCCGGGGCGTCTCCGCCTTCGTCGTGGAGAGGTCGGATGCGGGCGTCTCCTTCGGCGCCCCGGAGAAGAAGCTCGGCATCAAGGGCTCGCCCACCCGCGAGGTGTACCTGGACAACGTCCGCATCCCGGCGGACCGGATGATCGGCGCCGAGGGCACCGGCTTCGCCACCGCGATGCGCACCCTGGACCACACCCGCATCACCATCGCCGCCCAGGCCCTCGGCATCGCCCAGGGCGCCCTCGACCACGCCAGGGGCTACGTCCAGGAGCGCCGGCAGTTCGGCCGGCCGGTCTTCGACTTCCAGGGCGTGCAGTTCATGCTCGCCGACATGGCCATGAAGATCGAGGCCGCCCGCCAGCTGACCTACGCGGCCGCGGCCAGGTCCGAGCGGGTCGCCGCCGGAGGCGGGGAAGGGGGCCTGACCTTCCAGGGCGCCGCGGCCAAGTGCTTCGCCTCCGACGTCGCCATGGAGGTCACCACGGACGCCGTCCAGCTCCTCGGCGGCTACGGCTACACCCGCGACTACCCGGTGGAACGCATGATGCGCGACGCCAAGATCACCCAGATCTACGAGGGCACCAACCAGATCCAGCG
>NZ_POTZ01000934.1 GCF_003236365.1 Streptomyces sp. NTH33 | reverse complement strand
CTAGTGTCCTGAGTCTTTGATTCGTTCCATAAGTATGCTGGGGTCATGGCACGAATGGGACGGCCTACGGTCGATGTGGTTCTCACCGACGACGAACGCGAAACGCTGCAGCGCTGGGCGAGGCGCCGCACCTCTTCCCAGGCCCTCGCGCTGCGCTGCCGCATCGTGCTGGCTTGCGGAGACGGGGCATCAAACACCCAGATCGGCAAGGACCTTGGGGTTCACCCGGTCACGGTGGCCAAGTGGCGCAAGCGGTTCGCAGCCGACCGCCTGGAGGGGCTGGTCGACGAGCCGCGTCCCGGCGCGCCGCGCACCGTGACCGACGCGCGGGTCGAGGACGTGATCGTCCAGACCCTGGAGTCCACCCCGGCCGGCGCCACCCACTGGTCGACCCGGTCGATGGCCCGGGCCACCGGCCTGTCGCAGTCGACCATCTCGCGCATCTGGCGCACCTTCGGCCTCAAACCGCACATGGTCGACACCTTCAAGCTGTCCACCGACCCGCAGTTCATCGACAAGGTCCGCGACATCGTGGGCCTCTACCTCGCCCCGCCCGAACACGCCCTGGTGCTGTGCGTGGACGAGAAGTCCCAGATCCAGGCGCTGGACCGCTCGGCGCCGGTGCTGCCCATGATGCCGGGCATGCCCGAGCGCCGCACCCACGACTACCTCCGCAACGGCACCACCACCCTGTTCGCCGCGCTGAACGTGGCCACCGGGGAGGTGATCGGCCAGCTGCACCGCCGCCACCGGGCCGCAGAGTTCAAGAAGTTCCTCGCCCGCATCGACAAGGAGGTGCCCGAGGGGCTGGAGGTGCACCTGGTCTGCGATAACTACGCCACGCACAAGACACCGGCGATACAGCGCTGGCTCGCGGCGCACCCGCGCTTCCACATGCACTTCACCCCCACCTACTCCTCCTGGCTCAACCAGGTCGAGCGGTGGTTCGGACTGCTGACAGAGCGTCAGGTACGCCGCGGCGTCCACAAGAACGTCCAGGCCCTGGAACGCGACATCCGCGCCTGGATCAAGCTGTGGAACGAAGATCCGCGGCCGTTCGCCTGGGTGAAGACCGCGGACGAGATCCTCGAACGCCTCGCCGGATATCTTCAGCGAATCAAAGACTCAAGACACTAG
>NZ_POTZ01000933.1 GCF_003236365.1 Streptomyces sp. NTH33 | reverse complement strand
GGGGAAGACCGGACGGCGTCTGGGGTCGGCCGGACGTGGGTGCCTTCGGCGGTGCCGGTGCGGGGTCGTACTCGGCGCGCAGGATCGCCAGGTCGGCTTCGTCCGCGATGGCCAGCACGGACAGGCTGCGGCTGGCCGCTTCCAGCAGCAGCTTGGGCGGCGAGCCCTTCTCTGCTCCGCGGTTCTGGCCGCGCCACTGGGCGGCGGCGACGAGGTAGTCGCTCACCGCGCGCAGCACGGGTTCGGCAGCGTCCAGCAGATGCTGGGTGACGGTGCTGGCCTCGGCAGGAGTCGCGGCGGCGCCGAGTGCGGCGAGATAGGGGGCCAGGTCGGGGCTCGGCAGCGGTTCGTCCGGCAGCGGGTGGTCGGCCAGGAAGGGCTCGGCGTCCCGCTTCGCCCAGCGCAGCAGGTCGTCGCGGGTGGCGATGCCGTACCGGGCGGCGGCGATTTGCTCGGCGTCACGGCCGACGTTGTCGTACAGCTCGAAGTCGGGATGTTGCATACGGTCTCCTAGTAGGACTCCGTTAGGTCTGTCTCGATCTTGGTGTCGTGTGTGGCCTGCTGGGCAGGGGCTGGTGGCAGGTGGTGCAGATGCCGGTCCAGCACCTCAGGACGTCCTGGAGAGCGTCGAGGATCTGGTAGAGGGTGAGCCCGGTGCGGGTGCTTTTGGGGCCAGCCGTTGTTCGGTGAGGAAGGCGTGGGCGGCGGTCACGAGGGTGACGTGATGCTGCCAGCCGGGCCAGGACCGGCCCTCGAAGTGGTCCAGGCCCAGGCCGTGCTTGAGCTCGCGGTAGTCGTGCTCGATGCGCCAGCGGACCTTGGCCAGACGGACCAGATCGACGACCGGGGTGTCGGCCGGCAGGTTGGACAGCCAGTAGTCGGTGGGAGCCTCGGCGTCGTCCGGCCACTCGACCAGCAGCCAGCAGTCGGGCAGGACCCCATCCCACCAGCCCTGCTCGGCTGAGGCGGCGGCCCGGATCGGACGCTCGACGGCCTTGCCCGCGGGGCGGACCCGCACGGCGGCGAAGCGGGAGCGTAACTCGCCGCGCGAGCCCTGCCGCCAGGTGAGGGAGGTGAACGCCTCCTGCCCGAGATCGGCGGCCAGGGCTGCCACCGAGGGTGCGGGGTGGCGGTAGCG
>NZ_POTZ01000932.1 GCF_003236365.1 Streptomyces sp. NTH33 | reverse complement strand
TGCCCTTGCCGAAAATCTCGTCCATGCAGGTCAGGCCGCATGGTGGTACTCGTGGAGGGTGCCGCCGAGGCGATCGCGGCGGCGTATGTCGAGGCGGGCGATCTCGTCCGGATCAGTGATCGGCGTGGGCAACGGATACAGCGGGCGGGCATTCGCGATGCCCTGATGCGGCCGGTGGGAGTTGTGGAACTGTTCGAACGCGCGCAAGGCGTGGAGCAGATGCCGCTGATTCCAGATCAACGTGCGGTCCAGCAGCTCGCCCCGGCAGCTCTGCACCCACCGCTCCATAATCGAGTTCATTCTCGGCATCCGGACGCCGCTGAGCACCACCTGGATGCCCGCGTCGTTCAGGACAGTGTCGAAGAGCTCGGGGAACTTGCCGTCCCGGTCCCGGATGAGGTAACGCACCCGGCACCCGGCGTCCTCCAGGTCCATGACGAGATTCCTCGCGGCCTGAGCCACCCAGGACGCGGTCGGATGCGCGGTGGCGCCCAGGACATGGATCCGGCGGTTGGCATGCTCGATCGCGGCGAACACGTACAAGCGGGCCCCGGACAGGGTGACGGTTTCGAAAAAGTCCCAGGCCAGCAGGGCGTCGGCCTGGGAGCGCAGGAAGCCGGCCCAGGTACTGGAAGCTCGTTGGGGTGCCGGTTCGATCCCGGCCTCCTTCAAGATCTCCCATATCGTGGACGCGGCCACCTTCACCCCGAGCACGAGTAGTTCGCCATGCACCCTCCGGTAGCCCCAGTTGGGATTCTCCCTGGCCAGGCGCAGGACCAGCACGCGGATCGAGCGCACGGTGCGCGGTCGGCCGCCGCGCTTGGGCCGGGACCGTGCGGCGTGTCGGCGGACGATCAGGTCGCGGTGCCGGCGCAGGACCGTGTCCGGCCGGACCAGCAGTCGCATCCGGCGCAGCACTCCCCTTGGCAGACCGTGGAGCAGCGACGCCAGGAACGCCCGGTCGCCGGCGTCGAATCGGACCCGCTGCCCGTCCAGATGCCGCTCCAGGACGGCAATCTGATGACGCAGGGCCAGGATCTCGACATCCTTCTCCCGGTCGCTCATCGGCAGCAGTCGCAGCATCGCGAAGGCGTTCGTCATACCCAGGTACACCAGTCTCAACAGCACGGCCGATCATCATG
>NZ_POTZ01000931.1 GCF_003236365.1 Streptomyces sp. NTH33 | reverse complement strand
CGTGGGCGGTGGCCGCGGGATTGCCGGTGGAGCCGGCGGAGCCGTTCGACCTCTGCGGGATTGGCATGGACGACCCAGGACCGGCGGGCGTCGTGTTGCTGGTGGGCGGTGACCCAGCCGCGTGTGATCCATCCGAAGAGGGTGACGCGGGGCACGCCGACCTCGCGGGCTAGGTCGGTCAGCCACCACTGGTGCGGGCCGAGTGGGGGTGCATCCCGGCGGAGGGTCTGTTCCTGCCGGCTGACGCAGCCCAGCTCCTGCAGCAGCCTGCGCACGCCCTGGGCGGCGAAGTGTTCGCGGCGCTTGGGCGGGCGGAAGCCCTCGGCGTTGAGGATCTTCGCGATGGCCGGTGCGGAGTGTCCGGCCGCGGCGAGTGCGCGGGCCCGGGCAGCCAGTTGGGGGTAGTAGCTGAGCTGGTCCAGGCGGGCGACCGGGCGGGCGAGTTCGCCCCTCGTGCGGTACCCGCCGGCCCAGGTCACCTGGGCGGTGACGCGTTCGCTGTCGCCGATGACGGTGAGGTGGACCTTCTCGACCAGGTGCCGGATCAGCTGTTTGCGATCCGCGTCGGTGGTGGTGGGCGCCCGCCACAGGGCGGGGAGGTCGGCGGCCAGGGCCCGGATCTGTTCGCGCTCGGCGGCGGTGAGGAGGCGGGGCCGGGCCGCGGCGAAGCGGTCGTACTCCTCGCCCAGGTGCTGCCGCTCGGCCAGCGCACGCTCCCAGTCCTTCTCCAACTCCCGGACCACCAGGCGGTTCTCGGGCTCGGCCAGCTGGTACTGGCGCCGGGCCCGGCCTGCGGCATAGTCCGCCCGCTCCAGGCGCTGGCGCCAGATCCGGTCCACCTCCTCTCGCCGGACCTGGGCCTGCTCGGCGGCCTGCAGCGAGACCTCCAGCGCGGCCGGCGCCATCGCTGCCAGCAGCAGGCCGGTCACATAGCGGTCGACGCAGGTCCCGGACAGCTGCTGGCACAGCTCGCCGCCGTAGTCGGTCTTGGCCCGGCTGCACTCGTAGACCGGCCGCAGCCCTTTGCCCTCACCGCGCTGATAGCGCACGACCATGCGCGTCCCGCAGCGGCCGCAGAAGACCAGCCCGGCCAGCAGCGCCGGCCCGTCGCGCAGGGCGCCCATGCTCTGGGAGCGGGCCCGGTT
>NZ_POTZ01000930.1 GCF_003236365.1 Streptomyces sp. NTH33 | reverse complement strand
AGATATGTATAAGAGACAGCCCCTCGACAACACCCGCCTCTACGTCCTCGACGAACACCTCGGCCTGGTGGCCCCCGGCGTCCCCGGCGAGCTGTACATCGCCGGCACCGGACTCGCCCAGGGCTACCTGGACCAGCCGGGCCTCACCGCCGAGCGCTTCGTCGCCGACCCGCACGGCCCGGCCGGCGCGCGCATGTACCGCACCGGCGACCTGGTGCGCTGGTCGCGGGACGGCGAGATCGAGTACCTGGGCCGGGCCGACCAGCAGGTGAAGCTGCGGGGCTTCCGGATCGAGCCCGGCGAGATCGAGTCGGCACTCGTGGCCCACGCATCCGTCTCCCAGGCCGTGGTGGTCGTCCGCGAGGACCGCCCCGGCGACAAACGCCTCGTCGCCTACGTCGTCGGCGACGGCGAAGCCCCCGTCAACCTCGACGTCCTGCACGCCCACACCGACGAGGTGCTGCCCGACTACATGGTCCCGGCCGCTTTCATGACCCTGGACGCCCTGCCGCTGACCGTCAACGGCAAGATCGACAAGCGCGCGCTGCCCCAGCCCCCGGCTTCGGCCGGCAGCGGCGGCCGGGCGCCGCGCAACCCCCGCGAAGAAGTCCTGCGCGACCTGTTCGCCGAGGTCCTCGGCCTGCCGTCCGTCTCCGTCGACGACGACTTCTTCCGCCTCGGCGGGCATTCCCTGCTCGCCACCCGGCTGGTCAGCCGGATCCGTACCGTCCTCGGGGCCGAACTGCCGGTCCCCGCCCTCTTCGAGAACCCGAACGTGGCCAGGCTGGCCGAGCGGCTCGACCGCGCCGAGAGCGCGCGCCCCAAGCTGCGGCCGATGCGCCGGATGGGAGCTTCCCAGTGATCCCCTTGTCGTATGCCCAGCAGCGCCTGTGGTTCCTCGCCCAGATGGAAGGCCCCTCGGCGACCTACAACATCCCGCTCGCCCTGCGCCTGTCCGGCGACCTCGACACCGAGGCACTCACCCTGGCTCTCGCGGACGTCGTCGCCCGGCACGAGAGCCTGCGCACCGTCTACCCCGAACGCGAGGGCACCCCCTACCAGCACATCCTCCCCGCCGA
>NZ_POTZ01000092.1 GCF_003236365.1 Streptomyces sp. NTH33 | reverse complement strand
CGTCGTCCTCGTCCACGGCACCCTCGGCAACTCCGTGGACAACTGGCTCGGGCTCGCGCCGTACCTGAAGAACCGCGGCTACTGCGTCTTCTCCCTCGACTACGGCCAGTTGCCGGGCGTCCCGGTCTTCCACGGCCTCGGCCCCATCGACAAGTCGGCGGAGCAGCTGTCCGCCTTCGTCGACAAGGTGCTTGCCGCGACCGGAGCCGCCAAGGCCGACCTCGTCGGCCACTCGCAGGGCGGCATGATGCCCCGCCACTACCTGAAATTCCTCGGCGGGGCAGCCAAGGTGAACGCCCTCGTCGGCATCGCGCCCAGCAACCACGGCACCAATCTCAACGGGCTCACCAACCTGCTGCCCTACTTCCCCGGCGCCGCCAACCTGCTCAAAGCCACCACCCCCGCCCTCGCCGACCAGGTCGTCGGGTCCGCCTTCCTCACCAAGCTCAACGAGGGCGGCGACACCGTGCCCGGTGTGCGCTACACGGTCCTCGCCACCCAGTACGACGAAGTGGTCACACCGTGGCGTACCCAGTACCTGACCGGCTCCAACGTGCGCAACGTCCTGCTGCAGGACCTGTGCCCGCTCGATCTGTCCGAGCATGTGGCGATCGCCGTGCTGGACCGCATCGCCTTCCACGAAGTGGTCAACGCGCTCGACCCGGCCAACGCCACCGCCACCACCTGCACGTCCGTGTTCGACTGACGTGCTTCGGGGCCTGTCCGGCCTGAGCCGCCGGACAGGCCCCGCGTTCACGGGGCCACGTCAGCGGCCCCGGCCGCCCCCGGCCGCGGCGCGCCGGCGGACCGAGGCGAACAGGGCCGCCGAGCCCAGCGCCAGGGCGGCCGCACCGCCGGCCGCGAGGTACGGGGTGCTGCCGTCACCACCGGTCTCGGCGAGGTCCGTCGAGGCGCCGGCGGCCTTCGGCCGGTTCGGCTCGTCGACGGGGGCGGGCTGCGCGGCGCGGTCCGCCGCCGACTGCTCGGCCGTTTCCGAGGCCGTTTCCGAGGCCGCCTCCGTGGCGGCGTCCCCGGTCGGGCCCGTCGTCGGGTCCGTGGCCGTACGGGCGTCCGCGTCCCCGTGGCCGTGGTTCTCGATCGTCGACTTGCCGGCACCGTCCGCGAGTTGCCGCTCGGTCGGCGCGGAGGCGGCCGGCGCCGGTGCGGAGCCGCCGCCCCCGCCGGACGCGCCGCCGCCGAACGTGACGTCCGAACAGGAGTAGAACGCCTCCGGACTGTCCGAGCGCTGCCACACCGCGTACAGCAGATGCTTGCCGGAGCGCTCGGGCAGCGTCCCGGAGAAGGTGTAGGAGCCGCCCGGGGCGGCCGGGTCGGTGGTCGTCGCGACCGGGTGCTCCAGGTCCAGGTCGCCCCAGGCCAGCGGCTTCGCCGGGTCGTAGCCGGGCTTGGTGAGGTAGACCGTGAAGGTGCCCTTGTGCGGGGCGGTCACGCGGTACTTGAAGGTGTACGAGCCGCTGCGCACGGAGGTCGCCGGCCAGTCCGCGCGGGGCAGGTCCAGGCCCTTGAACTCCTCGTTGCCCGCGCTGCACAGCTTGCCGTCCGGGATCAGCTCCTGGTGCCGGCCGTCCGCGTCGCCGATCCGGACGCCGTTCCAGTCGTACAGCGCCTGGGTGCCGCCGGTCGCGACCGCTGCCTCGCAGGCCGCCGACTCCGGGCTCTCCGGGCCCTCCGCGTAGCACTGGGCCACCCGGCTGACCGGGTCCCCCAGGGAGCCGTGCGCGGACGCGGGCGCCGCGGCGAGCGCGGTCAGGGCCAGCGGGGGTATGCCGAGGGCGACGAGCGCGGCGGCCTTGCGGCGTACAGGCATCGGGGGACTCCTCGGAACGCTTTTGATGAGGGGGATCCCGTGGGGGGTGGATCCCGTGGGGGTGGTCAGAAGCTAGCCCGAGGAAACCGCGAAATCGCCTGCCGAAGGCGGTCCGGGGAGATCCTTATGCTCGCGTTAAGGGAGCGCTGAGGCTGCGCTCAGGTGGGGAGGGGTGCGGTATGGCGAACGTGGAGATCCGGGAGGCGTCCGTCGCCGACGTGCCGGCCGTGAAGGCCGTGACCGACGCGGCCTACCGCCACTACATCGAGCGCATCGGCGTGGTCCCGGCACCCATGGAGGCGGACCACGCGGCGAACGTGGCCGCGGGGAAGGTGTTCGTCGCGCGGGAGCCCGGCGCGGGCGGCCGTGTGACGGGACTCGTCGTGATCGAGGCGCGCACGGACCACCTGTTCCTCGACAGCATCGCCGTCCGCCCCGGGGCACACGGCCAGGGGATCGGACGGCGACTGCTGGAGTTCGTGGACACACGCGCGTGTGCCCTCGGTCTTCCCGAGGTCAGGCTCTGCACGAACGCGATGATGTGGGAGAACCAGAGGATCTACCCGAAGTTCGGCTACGAGGTCGTGGAGCGCCGTGTGGACGGACCCTACGACCGGATCCACTACCGCAAGCGGCTTCGCCGGCGCGTCTCGTAATCCCGTTGCCGGTCATGCGTCCGGCCACCATGTGCGTGCGATGTCCTTGCGGACCTCGGGCCGCCCGGCGGGACACTCGTCGATTTCCTCACGGACCCGGCGGGTGTCCGTCTTCCTCAGGGGCTTCCGCACTGTCACACGGCGCATGGCTGCCTCCTTCACGCCTACCGGGTTCCGTCTTCCGACGGAGGTAGACCTTTCGGGCGAGAGTTCCTCATCGGTGCGGGTCTGTCTGTGGTGGCTGTCACGAACCGGTTGTCAGTGGTCGGTGTCACCCTGGGGCTCATGAGTGAACGGATTCCTGCCGACGGTGACGGATCGGCCCGGGCCCCTGTGGACTGGGACGCCCAGGCCGCCGTCTTCGACGACGAGCCGGATCACGGGCTGCGCGACCCGCACGTGCGGGCCGCCTGGGCCGAGCGGCTGCGCGACTGGCTGCCCCGGCGTCCCTGCGACCTGCTCGACCTCGGCTGCGGCACTGGCAGCCTGTCGCTCCTCGCGGCCGAGCAGGGGCACCGGGTGACGGGCGTCGACCTGTCCCCGGCCATGGTGGAGCGGGCCCGGGCCAAGCTCGCCGGCCGGGACGCGGTGATCCTGGCCGGTGACGCGGCGGACCCGCCGGTGGGCGAGCGGCGCTTCGACGTCGTCCTGGCCCGCCACGTCCTGTGGGCGCTGCCCGACCCCGCCCGCGCGCTGCGGCACTGGCAGGGGCTGCTGCGGCCGGAGGGGCGGCTCGTCCTGGTCGAGGGTGTCTGGGGCACGGTCACCCCGATCGGCATACCCCCGCAGCGGCTGACCATGCTTCTGCGGCCACTCGCCTCCCACCTTCACCTGGAGCCCCTGTCGGGCGACGCCAGGCTGTGGGGCGGGGAGGTGGACGACGAACGGTACGCGGTGGTGGCCTCGAACTGAGCCGCGGCCGAGCTCCGGGGGCGGGGCGGGAATCGGCTCGGCAGTCAGCTCAGCAGCGTCTCGAAGCCGCCCTCGCGGGCCAGTCCTTCCAGCTCGTCGAGTGCGGCCAGGGCGGCGGCCGCGGCCTCGGGGTCCGTGTGCGGCAGACCGCTCGCCGCGAACTCGTCCTCGTCGAGGCGCCGTACGTCCGTGCCGTCGGCCGAACGCCACAGGTCCAGGTCGAGGTCCTCGACGACGAGTTCCGTGCCCAGGCGGGTCGCGGGGCGGGTCACGTCGCAGTACCAGCCCTTCAGCCTGCCCCGGGCGTCGCGGACCTCCTTCACCGAGTACCAGCGGTCGCGCCAGTAGTGCTCGGTGAAGACGTCGCCCGGCTCGAAGCGCACGAAGCCGAAGTCGCGCACCGCCCCGCCCGCCCACGGGGCGCGCACGGTGACGCGCGTGCCGTCGTCCGCCAGCAGCTCCGCCGGATAGCGGATCTTGGTGCGGCCGGCCTTGACGAGGACCACGTCCAGCCGGCTCCCGGACTCAGCACGCATCGCGGACATACCGCACCTCCGTCGCGCACACCTCGTACCCGAACCACTCGTTGATCGCGATCATCGGCCCGTTGCCGGTGTCGTTCCCCGTGAACGCCTCCGTGTACCCGGCGGCCCGTGCGCGGTGCAGCGAGTCGTTCTTGGCGAGCTTGGCCAGGCCCCGGCCGCGGAAGGCCCGGGCGGTGCCCGTCATGGCGGTGGAGTAGCGGGTGCCGCCGTCCGTGCGGGCCGCGGAGAACGCCGCGGGACGGCCGTCGACCACGGCCACCGACGTCAGGTCGAGGTCGAGCAGCGGGTGCCGCCAGGTCTCCTCCAGCCACGCCTCGTAGTCGGTGAACGCGAAGTCCACGTCGCTCGGCTCGTCCGCCGTCGTCTCCGCGTCCAGTGCGAACAGCGGGCGCGGGTCGTCGGCGAAGTCCGAGCCCCGGCGCAGCTCCACGCCCGGCGGCGGGTCCTGCAGCGGGGGGAGGGTGCCGTTCGCCAGGCCCAGGCGCAGCAAATACGCGGAGCGGCCGGTCCGGTAGCCGTGCAGCTCGGCGAAGGCCCGGTTGCCCGGTTCGTCCAGCACCCAGGAGTGCAGCCTGACCGCCCCGTGCGCGGTCAGGTGCTCCTCGGCGGCCCGTACGAGGAGGCTGCCGGCGCCGCGGCGCGTGTGCCCGGGATCCACGTACACGTTGATGTTGCCCTGGCCGGGCTCGGAGCTCTCGTGGGACAGGTGCACCTGTGCCGTGCCGATCACCTCGCCGTCCGCCACGGCGACGAGGGGCCGGTAGTGGGCGTCGGGGTGCAGGCGGGCGATGTCGTGGGCGAGCGATTCGGGGGTGACCAGTATGGACGGCAGCGCGCGGTGCCGAACGCGGGCGAAGCCCTCGAGGTCGGCCCGCGCGTCGGGGCGGAGGTCGCGGACGATCACGGTCATGGAGGCGCACGCTACGGGGAGAACCGACCGGGCGCCTCCCATTTTCCGCCCCGGCCGTCCGCCCCGTTCCCAGCCCTGTTTCCGCCCCGGCCGTCCGCTGGGCCGCACGCGCGCGCGTGCGGGACAATCACCCCGTGACCTTGAAGATCCACATCGACGACGGCGCACCCCCCTACGAGCAGGTGCGGGCGCAGATCTCCGAGCAGGCGCGGTCGGGGACGCTGCCGGTGGGGTACCGGCTGCCCACGGTGCGCGGACTGGCCGAGTCGCTCGGGCTCGCGGCGAACACGGTCGCCAAGGCGTACCGGGCGCTGGAGGCGGACGGCGTGATCGAGACACGGGGACGCAACGGCACGTTCGTCGCCGCAGCGGGTTCGGCGGCGGTGCGCGAGGCCGCGGCCGCCGCCCAGGCCTACGCGGAGCGGGTACGGCGGCTCGGGCTCGGCGAGGACGAGGCGCTGAACGCCGTGCGGGACGCCCTGCGGGCGGCCTACGGGCAGTGACGCGGGCGACGCGCGGGCAGCGCCCCCGGCGTCCGCGTCACCGGCAGGCCCGCTCTCGCCGCCGCCCTCGCGAACACCACCGCGTCCTGCACCGCCGCCGCCGTCGGGTCGTTGTTGAAGTAGGCGTACACGTCCCGTTCGTCCGGCCGGGTGGTCGCGACGCGGTCCACCCAGGTCTCCAGGCACCGCCGGCCGTAGTGCGGCCAGGCCGGGGCGCGGCCCACGTGGAAGCGGACGTAGCCCCAGTCGGCGGTCCGCCACAGCGGGGTGACCGGGCGGGCGTACGCGTCCGCCCAGCACAGGGCGGCGCTCCGGGACTCGAGGACCTTCCGGACCTCCGGCGTCCACCACGACTCGTGGCGCGGCTCGACCGCCACCCGGGAGCCGGAGGGGAAGCACGCCAGGCAGGCGTCCAGCAGCCCCGGATCGGCGCGCAGGGTCGGCGGCAGCTGGAGCAGCACCGGGCCGAGCCGGTCGCCGAGGCCCGCCGCACGGGTCATCAGGCGGTGCACCGGCTCCTCGGGGTCCTTCAGCCGCTTGATGTGGGTGAGGTACCGGCTCGCCTTGACCGCGACCACGAAGTCCGGCGGGACCCGCTCCCGCCACGCCTCGAACGTCTCCCGCGCCGGCAGCCGGTAGAAGGCGTTGTTGACCTCCACCGTGGCGAAGGCGGCCGCGTACTCCTCCAGCCACAGCCGCACGGGGCACCCCTCCGGGTAGAGCACGCCCCGCCAGTCCTTGTACTGCCAGCCCGACGTCCCGACGAACAGGGTCATATGCCCATCAAAACATCGGGGCGTACACGCGACCCGTCACAGGTACAGGCCCGCGTCCGCCCCCTCGCGCGGCTCCGGCAGCGCCGTGGGGGAGGTGCCCCGGCGCAGCGCGTACAGCTCGGCCAGGGTGGCGCCCTCCCGGCCCACGCCCTCCTCGGTGCCCAGCCAGTCCACCGCCTCCCGCCGGGTCAGTCTCCCCACCTCGATGCGGGCCAGACACCGGCCCGGGCGGACCACGGCCGGGTGCAGCCGCTCCAGGTCCTCGTTGGTCGTCACGCCCACCAGGACGTTCCGGCCCTGGCCGAGCAGGCCGTCGGTGAGATTCAGCAATCGGGACAGGGCCTGGCCCGCCGTGTGCTTGGCCTCGCCGCGGATCAGTTCGTCGCAGTCCTCCAGCAACAGCAGCCGCCAGCGGTCCCTGCCCGCCGCGTCCTCCTCGCCGATGGCGATGTCCATGAGGTAGCCGACGTCGCCGAACAGGCGTTCAGGGTCCAGGACGCAGTCCACCTGGCACCAGTCCCGCCAGGAACGGGCCAGCGTCCGCAGCGCCGAGGTCTTGCCGGTGCCCGGCGGGCCGTGCAGCAGCAGGAGGCGACCCGCGATGTCCTCGGGGGTCCTCTTCATGAGGCGGTCCATGGCGTCCGCGACCGGGGCGGTGTAGTTCGCCCGGACCTCGTCCCAGGTGCCTGCCGCGACCTGCCGGGTGGTGCGGTGCGGGCCACGCCTGGGCGAGTGGTACCAGAAGCCCATGGTCACGTTCTCCGGCTGCGGCTCCGGTTGGTCCGCGGCGCCGTCCGTCGCCTCGTTCAGCACCTTCGCGGCCAGCTTGGCGCTGGTCGCGGTGACCGTGACGTCGGCGCCCCGGTTCCAGCGGGAGATCAACAGGGTCCAACCCTCGCCCTCGGCGAGGGTCGCGCTGCGGTCGTCGTCGCGGGCCACGCGCAGCACCCGGGCTTCCTTGGGCAGCAGGGTGGCGCCGGAGCGCACGCGGTCGATGTTCGCCGCGTGCGAGTACGGCTGCTCACCCGTCGCGAAGCGGCCGAGGAAGAGTGCGTCGACGACGTCGGACGGCGAGTCGGAGTCGTCGACGGTGAGCCGGATCGGCAGAGCGTCGTGTGGGTTCGCGGACATGCCGCCATGATCCGGCACACGCGCGTGGTGCGCACCCGGTTTCCCGCGCGGGTGGCCGTGTCCGTGCGCCCACGGGTCCGGGCACGGCCCGGACATGAGCCGAGCATGACCCAAGCATGACCAACCCCTGTCCCGGGGACGTTTCCCGCCCTTACTGTTGTCCTTGATGAGGCGTCATAGGTGGAATTCGGGGGCGGGGCGGTGGCGGCTCACCGCGCTGCTCGGGGTGGGTGTGACGGCAGTGGCCCTGCTCGTGGCCCTGGTCAGCACGCTGCCCGGCGGCGCGGACACCGCGGGCACCACACGTGACGGCGACGAGGTGCACGGCACGCCCGTGACCCCGCGGGGCGCGGACGAGCCGTACGTCGGCTGGGGCTTCACACACACCCAGTTCAGCGCCGACGAGGGCAGCGCCACGGCGACGGACCGGGTCGGGGGACTGCTGTCGAGGGGCGGCGGCCTGCCGCAGAACCAGGCGATCATGGGCTGGGGTGCCGACAACCCCGAGCCGGTCAAGGGGCGTTACGACTTCGAGGCGCTGGACCGCCGGATCGACTTCGTCCGCTCCTCCGGCGGCACCCCGGTGATCACCCTGTGCTGCGCCCCGGACTGGATGAAGGGCGGCCGGGCGGGCGTCGGCAACACCGACTGGAGCCAGAAGGCCCTGGAGACCGCCCCGACCCCCGACCACTACAAGGACTACGCCGCGCTCGCCGCGACCGTCGCCAGGCGCTACCCGGACGTACGCCACTTCATCGTCTGGAACGAGTTCAAGGGCTTCTGGAACAACGCCGAGGCCCGCTGGGACCACGAGGGCTACACCGAGCTCTACAACCTGGTCCACACGGCACTCAAGCAGGTCGACCCCAAGATCATGGTGGGCGGTCCCTACCTGGTCATGGACAGCGTCGACCCGCGGCAGAAGGAGAACGCCTCCACCGCCCTGCGCGGCCCCTGGGGCGCCATGGACCAGCGGGTCCTGGACGCCTTCGCCTACTGGAACCAGCACAAGGCGGGCGCCGACTTCGTCGTCGTCGACGGCTCCAGCTACACCAAGGACGACGACCTGCTGCCCGACGAGTTCGCCGCCACCGACAAGCTCACGGCCGTCGGCCGGTGGGTACGGCAGCAGACGCGCGGACTGCCGCTGTGGTGGGCCGAGTACTACGTCGAGCCCGCCGACCGCAACGACGACCGCAAGGGCTGGTCCGAGCCGCACCGCGTCGCCGTCCAGGCCGCCGGCCTGATCGCCATGGCCAAGGGCGGCGCCACCTCCGGCTTCTACTGGAACCCCCAGAAGGAGAAGGGCGGCGCCTGCCCCGGCTGCCTGTGGACGCCGACCGGCTCCTCCGGCGGCGGACAGGCACTGCCCCTGTACGACCTGGTCTCCCGCTTCGGCCGGGCCTTCCCGCCCGGCACCGCGTACGAGACGGTGTCCGTCGCCCCGGACGACGTGCCCAACGTACGCGTCCTGGCGAGCGACAGGACCGTCCTGGTGGTCAACACCCTGAACCGGACGATCAGTGCCAAGATCGACGGCAGGCGGTTCGGCATGAAGGCGTACGAGGTGAAGTGGCTCGAGCGGTAGGACGTCCGAGCCCCTCCACCCGCCGTCCGTCAGCCGCCCCCCATCGTCAGGAACCGCTGCACCAGCGAGGCGAACAGCACCGCCAGCAGCGGCAGTGAGAACCAGAAGCTGCTCTGCAGCCACCGCAGCCGGCGCACACTCGGCCGCATCGCGACCCGGACGAACTCCCGGGCCGTGAGCATCACGACCAGCGCCAGCGTCGCGAGGCCGCCGGCCACCGACCACGGCGTCCAGGTCACCCTCGGCCCGATCGGCCCCGGCTGCGGCTGGGGCACGGCACCCGCGGGCTGCTCGCGCAGCGCGTACAAGGTGGCGTCGGCGCCGGCGAGGACCTTCCTCAGCTCCGGGCGGCTGTCGAGGTTCTCCACGAGCCGCGACGGCCAGGTGGCCGAGTAGCCCACGTCCATCTGCAGATACGTCACCTGACTCCTGTTGACCATCAGGTACGAGTTCGGGCCCGCGTCCTCGAGCGACTTCACCAGGCCGGAGACCAGAACCGGGTCGGTCGGTGCCAGGGTCGGCACGTAGGTGACGCGCTCCATGTCCCTCGCGCCCCACGGCATGGCCGGAGTGACGTTGGTGACCAGGTCGTTGCTCAGCCACAGCAGCCGTACGGTCGGCTCGGCGTGGGCGTAGACGTAGTCCATGGCGGCGACCTCGCCGGGCCGGATCCGCTCGAAGGACTCGTTGCCCCACCGGGCGACCAGGAAGCCGCCCATGAGCAGCAGGCCCGCCATCAGCGCGGCGAGCGGCGCCAGGCTCACCCGGTCCTTCTCGCGTTCCCCGGCGGTCGCGCCGGCCCGCGGGAAGAGGGCGAGCGCCGCCAGCAGGGCGGCACCGGGCAGCGCGAACATGAAGACCCGCAGCGCCATCTCGCCGCCGTAGGACTGCATGCCGAAGCCCAGGAACGGCACGAAGGTGAGCACCAGCAGCGACCGCTCGCGGTACTTGTGCTCGCGCCGCCGCAACCAGCCCCAGCAGGCGAGGGCCATCACGGTGCCGGCCAGCAGCACGCGCGCGTACAGCACCAGTTGGTGCGTGGAGTCGCCGCCCTGGATACGGCCCGAGACGGACGACGACACATTGCCGCCGACCCCGCCGACCCCGCCGAACAGCTCGTCGAAGTGGCCGGACCAGTACGGCTCGGCCATGAAGCCCAGCCAGAACGCCACCAGCACCGCGAACAGCACGGGCAGGCCGCGCAGTTCGGACCGGCCGACCAGGACCAGCACGGCCAGCACGCCCAGCATCACGAACGGCGTGAGCTGGTGGGCCGGGACACTGGCCGCGAACAGGCCGATCACGACCATGAGCAGCACGGCCCGCTGCCGCCGGTCCGTCGGCTCGACCTCGGCCTCGCCGGGCCGCGCCGTGGTCCACAGCATGCGCGGCGCCCGGAACCAGACCAGCAGGATCGCCACGAAGGCCAGGTAGAGCAGGTAGGTGAAGCCCTGCGGGGAGAAGTAGTCCTGGCCCACCCAGCCGCTGAGCACGAAGATCCACACGCCGGCCCACTTGGCCCGCCAGCTCGCCCGCAGCGAGCGGGTCAGCAGGAACATCGGTGCCAGGTACAGCAGCTGGACGGCCGGCGGCCACCAGCGGATGACCTCGGTGAAGTCGTTCAGCCCGCAGGCGCGGGCGACGAACGCGGCCACCGCGAAGAACCCGGGCCAGCTCCAGCGCGCGTCCAGGTCCGGTACGGCCGACCCGGTGCGGTCGATGTAGTCGATGAACCCGAGGTGCTGCCAGGCCGTCGCGAACCGCGGCTCGCTCTCGATCACGGCGGGCAGCGCGTGCAGGGAGACGACGGTCGCGACCAGGGTGACCAGCAGCAGCGCCCGGTGCTCGCGGCGCAGCCACAGCAGCACGGCGAACACCCCGGTCAGCAGCGCCGCCCCGGCCAGGGTCGGCGGCGGCAGTACGGAGACCAGGCCGAGCCCGCCCATCCGGTCCAGGCCGGCGTCGTCGAGGCGCAGTGCGGGCACCCAGTACAGCAGCAGGGCGGCGGTCAGCAGGCAGCCGAGGAGCACCCCGGCCCGGGTGGGCACCAGGCGCTCCCGCCAGGACCCGGGGGGTTCGCCGGACCGGCCTTCCCCGGGCGGGGGCTCGGGCTCCGGTTCGGGTCCGGGAACAGGCGCCGGTGCCGCCGCCTTCGGCACGGCGGCCCGCTCCTCCTCCGCGAACGGCGCGTCCACCTCCCGCTCGGCAGGCCCCGGCGACGCCTCCGAGCCCGGCTCCCGCTCCTCCACGGGCAGCCCCACCCGCTCCGGCGGCCACGCGGGCGAGTCGGAGGGCTCCAGGGCGGTGCCGACGGGCGGGGTGCCCGGTCCGGGCCGTACGTCCGGCCGGCGTTCCACGTGGTCGAAGTCGGCGTGGACGCCGAGCGCGAGGGTGTCGCGGTCCAGCGCCCAGGCGGGCCGCCGGTGCGGTGCGGCCTTGGCGGGGACCTCGCCCGCCCCCAGGTCGGCGAGGTCCCCGTCGGGTGCCGCGTCCTCGGGGACGCCGGCGGCCGGTGCGCCCTTGACGGTCCGGTACAGCCTGGGCGCGGCGATCGCGACGATCACGGCGAGGCTGGAGATCTCGGCGACGCCCGCACCGGTCAGCCCCATCCGGGGAAGCAGCAGCAGCGTCAGCCCGAGCACCAGCGCGCACAGCAGCCCTTGCAGCCAGGCCAGTCCGGCCGTGCGGCTCTGGGCGCGCAGCACCGCGAAGTACGTCTCCATCACGACCCGCAGCAGCGCGCCGACGGCGAACCAGCGCAGCAGCCCGGTCGCCGCGTGCGCGTAGCCCGCGCCGAAGACGTGCAGGATCTGCGGCGCCAGCAGGAACATCAGCCCGCAGATCGGCACCATGATCCGGGCCATCCGCTTCAGCGCCGCCCGGGTGTTGGCGGCCAGCCGCGCCGGGTCGTGCGAACCCTCCACGGTCAGCGAGGCGCCCATGTTGATGGCGAGCAGGTTGACCGTGCCGCCGATCGTCGTCGTGATGTAGAAGTAGGCGTTGTCCGCGGAGCTGACCTGCGAGGCGATGATCACCGGTACGAGGTAGACGACCGCGAGCGAGAACAGCGAGCCGGTGTAGTCGCCGGCCAGGAACCGCCCGAGCTCCTTCGCCGTCGGCGGCTCGGCGTGGCCCTCGGTCGCCTTCACGTGCCGGGGCACCAGGCGCCGGAAGACCAGCCAGCCCAGCGGCACGATGGAGAAGGCGATCGCCAGCCCCCAGGAGGCGAAGACGCCCGTGGTGGGGATCACGGCGGCCAGGGCGACCAGCAGGGCCAGCTTCACCGCCGAGAACACGGTGTTGCCGACCGGCACCCAGGGCGCGTTGCGCAGCCCGGTCAGCACCCCGTCCTGCAGGGTGAGCAGGTTCCAGGCCATCACGATCACGACGAACCCCAGGCCGTGCAGGAGTCCGTGCAGGAAGCGGTAGGACGGCCCCCACAGGTCCAGCGTGAGCAGAAAGGCGCCGGCCGCGCACGCCACGATCAGCGAACTGCCCAGGTACGTACGGGCGATCAGGTGCCCGGTGGCGCGTCCGGCCACCGGGATGAAGCGGGCCAGGGCGCCGGTGAGCGTCACCGCGGTCAGCCCGGCGAGGAGCTTCATGGCGGCGATGGCGGCCGAGCCCTGGCCGACCGCGTCGGCGGAGTAGTAGCGGGCGGCGACCAGCCAGTAGCCGAGGCCCAGCACCGCGGAGATCCCGGTGTTGAGCATCAGCGCGTAGGCGTTGCGGAACAGCGGGCTGCCGCCGCCGGACCGGCCCCGTCCGGGCAGCCGCAGCCGGCGCCCCGGCTGCTCGGGCGCGTGGGGCTCGGGGGCCGACGCCTCGGTGGCGGTGGTCGTGTCAGACACGGCTGCGGATGGCCTTCCGGCGGACCTGACGGGCTCTGCGGACCAGGGCGTACCCCTTGGTCAGGGCACGGTCCCCGGCGAAGTTCCGGGCGATCGCGCGGCCCTGGACGAGCCGCTCGAACTCCTCGGTGGTGGTGGAGCGGCGCACGGTGAGCCGCCGCAGGGCGTACGGGCCCTGCCGGCGGCGTGCCAGGCCGTTGCCGACGGCGAGGGCCTGACTGAAGCCCGCCGCCCGCACCCGCGCCCGCACCCGGCGGCTGGAGTAGCCGTAGGGGTAGGCGAACGAGGCCGGGACGGTGCCCAGTTCACCGGCGACGATCTCCTTGCAGCGGATCAGCTCCGACCACAGCGTGTCGTCGTCGAGCTGGTCCAGCTGCGGGTGGGTGTGGCTGTGCCCGCCGATCTCGACCCCGTCGGCGGCGAGTTCGCGCACCTGGTCCCAGTCGAGCATGGTGTCCGGGCCGCCTCCGGTGTCGTACGCGCCTTTGATCCAGCCGGTGGAGACGAACAGCGTGGCCGGAAAGCCGTGCTCCGCCAGCACGGGCAGGGCGTGCCGGTGGACGCCCTCGTAGCCGTCGTCGAAGGTGATCAGCACGGCGTCCGGGGGCAGCGGCTCGAAGCCCTCCGAGCGCCAGTGGGCGGCCAGCCGGGCGGTGGTGACCGGGTGCAGGCCCAGGTTCTCGACCACGTCCATCTGCTCCGCGAACGCCTTCGGCGTCACGGACAGGCCGCGCGTGGCCTCGTTGGGCTCCGCCGCGACCGCGTGGTACATGAGCACCGGTACGGGTGCGTTCATCCGGCTCTTCCCCCCTCGCCGTCCTCGATCTCCACGACCCGGAAGCGGGCGCCGCCCCGGCGGGCCCGGACGCTGCCGACGGCGTAGCCGCCCGCGGCCGTGAGCACCCCGGCGACGATCGCGCCGGCCCGGCCCGCGCCGCCCGGCCGGGCCAGCAGCGCGTCGCGCACCCCGCGGGCCACCCCGGCGGGCAGCACCCGGGTGGTGTAGCGGCGCTCGGACTCCAGGCCCTTGTCCGCGCCGACGCTGCGCGCCACCAGTGCCTTGGACAGGCCCTCGGCGTAGGTGCGGGCGCGGAAGTAGCGGAAGCGCTCGCGCGGCGCCGGCACCCGGTGGTGGATGACCGCGCGGTCGTCGATCAGGAGGACCGCCTCGGGCCGGGCCCGGCTGAGCCGGATGCACAGCTCCGTCTCCTCGCAGCCCAGCGGGCGCTTGTCGCCGTCGCGTCCGATGCCGATGGCGAAGCCGCCCGCCGCGTCGAACGCCGTGCGCCGGAAGGAGGCGTTGCCGCCGAGCACGTTGCGCACCCGGACCCGGCCGGGCGGCAGCCCCTTGTACGTGCAGCCCACCACCCAGTCGAACTCCTCCGGGAACCAGGCCGGCCGGCGGCCCGACGCCCAGACGGGCACCGTACGGCCGCCCACCGCCATCACCCGCGGGTCGGCGTATCCCCCGGCGAAGTGCCGCAGCCAGTCCCGCTCGGCCACGGCGTCGTCGTCGAGGAAGGCGATGACCTCGCCGCGGGAGGCGGCGATGCCCGTGTTCCGGCCGGCGGACAGGCCGCGGGGGCCCGCGTTGGCGAGCACCCGCACGTCCCCGGCCTCCTTGTACTCCCCGGAAAGCCGGTCCAGGAGCGCCTGGTTGTGGTCCACGACCAGGCGCGTCTCCAGGGCCGGCCGGGACTGCGCCCGCACCGAGGAGACCGCCGCGAGGATGTCCTCCCAGCGGTCCTCGGTGTAGACGCAGATCACGACGGAGATGCCGGGACCGCTCAAGACACCTCTCCCCGCACGGAGCCGAGCATGGGGGAGTGGCGCTCCTGGCGGCGCAGCTCGCGCCGGTTGGAGCGTTCCTCGAGGATCACCTTCAGCACCCGCAGCCCGTCCCGCACGGCGCGCAGGTTGCTGGCGCTGTGGATGCGCAGGTACTCGTAGCTGGGGATCTCCTGCACCTTCAGTCCGGCCTTGACCACTCTGATGTTCATCAGCGTCTCTACCTCGAAGCCGGTGCAGTCCAGCTCGATCTTGTCCAGGCAGTGCCGCCAGAAGGCGTTGTAGCCGTAGCACAGGTCGGTGTAGCGGGCGCCGAACTTGCGGTTGACCACGGCGCACAGGGCCCGGTTGCCGAGTTTGCGGATGAAGGTCATGTCGTCGGTGCCGCCGCCGTTGGCGAACCGGGAACCCTTGGCGAAGTCCGCGCCCGAGACCAGCGCGGAGACATAGGAGACGATCTCGCCGCCGTCGGCCGAGCCGTCCGCGTCGACCATCACGATGATGTCGCCGGTGCACGCCTCGAAGCCGGTGATCAGGGCATCCCCCTTGCCCTTGCCGCGCTGTTCGACGACCTTCACCTCGGGCCACAGCTCACGGGCCACTTCGACGGTGTCGTCGGTGGAATTGCCGTCCACGAGAACCACTTCGTGTATCCACTCGGGAAGAGTCTTGAAGACGTAGGGCAGATTCTCCGCCTCGTTCATGGCGGGGATCACCACGCTCACCGGCGGTGTGATCGCCAGGTGGGAGGAGATCGGCCGAAATCCGGCGGCCGTCGTCGGTTCCTGTGCCGAAGAAGGCGGGCGCAGAACGGAGCTCATGAGTCGTGTCCCTCTCGTCCGGCGGGCCGCCCGCCCCTCGGGGCGGCCCGGCTGTCTGTCCGGTTCGAAAGGGGGGTTCGTCACCCGGGGCACGCCGGAACGGCTCCTGCGTGCACGCCGGGTGAGCTGGCAAAGCTGGCCGGCGTGCCGGATCGACGGCAGCCGGTTGCGCGGCACGGCCCGGTCACACCTGCGGTCACCGAGCACGGCACCCCCCTACCGCGCCCCGCGCCGGAACGTCCTGGCCCTGAGCCCTCCCCTGGAGCCGCTTGCTGACGGACCGATGCGGGTGAGATGTACGACAGTATTGACGATTGAACCGGTATGGCAAGACCGCGAATCAGGCCTCACATTTTCGCTGGTTTTTCCGTTGTGCGAATTTTTGCGCGCCGTTCATCGTCTGGACCGGATTTTTCCCATCCGTTTAAGGATTCTGTCCGCGGGTTCGAACAGTTCCGGCCGTGACTGCACCGCGTTCCGCAGCGCCCGGACCGGGGCGCGGCGCGCCCGGTGCCCGACCGCCACGGGGTGACGTCGTGTCACCCACCCTTCTGACACGCCGAGTTCGCGTGTCTTCAGGGAGTCCTTGTACCCCTTCTGGCCCCGGCCGAGGTCGAGGTGGGCGATGCCGTCGGCGGCGGCCGCCTCGGCCATGCGCAGATGCAGGATCAGCCCCGGGGAGAACTTCGCGTACGCCGGGTCGTACGCCGGGAACCAGCAGGCCAGCACCCGCTCGGTGCGCAGCCCGAAGTGGGCGGCGACCGGACGGCCGTCCGCGTACAGCACCGACAGGATCCCCGCGAACGGGTCGGAGCGGGTGTGGAACAGCCGGGTGACCAGGGCGGTGATCCACGCGTGCGCGAAGCGGTCGCTGCGCCCGGTCCGCCGGTACTGGGCGGACTTCCAGCCCATCAGCGTGCCCAGCACGGCAGGGTCGCGCTCGTCGTGGACGTAGTGCACGGAGCCCGCGTCGCGACCCAGCCTGCGCTCCTTGGCGAGCGTGGTCCGGGTGAACTTCGGTGAACGCGCGCGCAGTTCGCTCAGATAGACGTCGTATCCCTGGTCGACGTCCATGACCGGGGACGGAAAGGTGCCGCAGGCGCCCGCCTCGAACGGCTCCTGGCCTGCCACCAGGTGGTCGTACTCCCAGACGGCGAGCCCGCAGGCCCGCAGCAGCTCTTGGGCGTCCCAGGTGAAGCCGGGCCGGTGGACCAGGCCCTGGCAGTCGGAGACGCCGAGCCCGACGGCCCGGCCGACGCCGGTGGCGGTTCTCTGGAACGGGAAGAACGCGGCCGGCTCGCCGTCCTCGCGGATCACCGCGATCCGCACCCCGCGTCTGCACCTGCCCACCGCGAGGGCGAACTCGGGCGAGAGGAAAGGGTTCGCCAGCTCCTCCGCGCCGTGCAGGTGGGCCTTGGACTGCATCGCCGTCCACGCCGCCCGGTCGGCGGCGCTCAGCTCGCCGGGGCGGTACACGCTGATGTCCACGTCAGGAGCCCTGTCTACTCGCCGTACGGCCGTGCCGGCGCCGTACCAGAACCAGCAGGAGAACGAGGGAGCTGAACGCGGTGACGGCCACCAGTCCGCCGCTGACGGACCATCGGTGCACGGCCAGCATTCCCTGGGCCACCAGCATGTCGAGGACGGCCGCGCCCGCCACCGAGACGAGCGCGCGGCCGAAGGGATCCAGCCCGCGCAGTGCGGCCGCGATGGCGACGGCCGGCGCCGCGAACAGGAGGAACAGCGTCAGCGGGCCGCGCAGGACGGAGTCCGATCCGGTGAGCGCGAGCAGCGCACCGGCCCCCCCGACGGCCGTCGCGGCGCCCGCGAGCAGCGGCGACAGGTCCCTCCCCGGCCCTGGTCGCGCTCGCTCGGCGCCCTGTGGTGAAGCTGTCTTGATACGTATGGTCTGCATTGGCGACTTTGCCCCCCGAAGCGCCGGATGCCAGGCTTCAATGTCGCGCAGCCGCGCGGGGATCGTCAAGACGCGGAAGCCGCCCATACGGGTTCTTGTGGGTGCTTAAACCTCCCTTCGGCCCTCTCCCGCCCTTCTTCTGCTGCTCCTCCGTTCTTCCTTCATCCTCCCTTCATCCTCCCTTCAATCTCTTTTCGGCCAGTTGGCCGACGGGCCACGGCAACGGCCTTCTTTTCGCAACGTATTTCGTTGAGCGGTAAAAATTTTTGGCATGGACACTTCCTGTCAACACGCGTAGCTGCTACCACAGTTATGGCAGAGATCCTGCTAAAGGGAGGCTCCATGAGACGTTCTCGAATTGCCGCCTATATCGGCTCCCTCCTCCTGACCGTCGGACTCGCCCTGACCGGGGCGGCGACGGCGCACGCATCTCAACAGGCCGCCGCCGGCGGCTATGTGGCCCTCGGCGACTCCTACTCCTCCGGAGTCGGCGCCGGCAGCTACATCAGCTCCAGCGGCAGCTGCAACCGCAGCACGAAGGCGTACCCGTACCTGTGGAACGCCGCGCACGCACCCTCGTCGTTCGACTTCACTGCCTGCTCGGGCGCCCGGACGGACGACGTACTGGCCAACCAGCTCGGCCCGCTCAACTCCTCCACCGCACTCGTCTCGATCAGCGTCGGCGGCAACGACGCCGGATTCTCCGACGTCATGACGACCTGTGTGCTCCAGTCCGACAGCACCTGCATCTCCCGCATCAACACCGCGAGGGCGTACGTCGACTCGACCCTGCCCGGCAAACTCGACAACCTCTACTCGGTGATCCGCTCCAAGGCGCCCAACGCACGTGTGGTCGTGCTCGGCTACCCCCGCTTCTACAAGCTCGGCCAGACCTGCCTGGGCCTGTCCGAGACCAAGCGCTCCGCCATCAACAGCGCGTCCGACCAGCTCAACGCCGCCGTCGCGAAGGCCGCAGCCAACCGCGGCTTCACCTTCGGCGACGTCCGCTCCACCTTCGGCGGCCACGAGATCTGCTCCGGCAACTCCTGGCTGCACAGCGTCGACTGGCTGAACATCGGCAACTCCTACCACCCGACGGCGGCCGGCCAGTCCGGCGGCTACCTGCCGGTCTTCACCGGCGCGGCCTGACCTCTCACGGAGAGGCGGAAGCCGTGGCCGAGGCGGAGGCCCCGCCCGTCGGGGTCTCCGTCACGCACGTCACCGAGAACGGCACCGCGTCCGGGACGACCCGCACGGGCGAGCGCACCTCGACGCCGACCGTGTTCTCGAACGTCCCGTCCTGCGCGTACGCCGTGACCCTCACCGTGTCCTGCCGGGACTTCCCGCCCTCCGAGGAGAACGACAGCGTCCTCCACCCCGGATCGGACACCTCGCCGCTCTTCAACACCCACCGGTAGGAGACCTCCGCCGGCAGCCGCCCCACCGTGAACGTGGCCGTGAAGGCCGGAGCCTCCTCGCCCGGCGGCGGACACGTCCCGGAGTACGCCGTGTGCGCGCCGGACAGCGCGACCGTCACGGACTGCGGCGGGGGAGTGCTCGAGGAGCTCGCGCTCGCCGAGGGGGCCGGGCCGCCGCCGGTCTCCGTGCGGCCGGCGCTCGCGGTCGGCGACGGCGTCACCCCGTCCGGACCGCCGCTCGAGCGCGCGCCCCCGTCGCCGCCACCGCCCCGGTGGAGCAGCGCGTACGTCAACCCGCCCAGTGCCAGCGCGAGGACGGCCAGTCCCGCGACCAGCGCGAGCACCGCGCGCCGGTCGCCGCCGGGCCGGGGCCGCCGGCCGTCGGGATCCGCGAGGGGC
>NZ_POTZ01000929.1 GCF_003236365.1 Streptomyces sp. NTH33 | reverse complement strand
GGTGCGGGTAGGGGTGGAGGCGTAAGCGGAGTGGCGCGACTCAATGTGCCCACGGGGCATCCCGGGCTCACGGCACCTATCCTTCTGAAAGGGTGAGCACTCGGCGGGTGAATGCAATTCACGCGCTCAAATGAGCCGCATGCGAACACTGGAGGGCGGGATGCTCCCGCTTTTCAGCCGTTGGACACCGATCCGTCCCCGCCGGGCTCCTTCGGAGCCCAGACAGGCGGACTGGTGGCTTCCTTCGGGCCGGCCTCGTTCATCAGGACGCGCCGACCGTCCTCACCGGCGTGACCGTCCAGCCGCACGGTGATCTCCTTGACCTGCCCGGTGTCCTGGAAGTGCAGCACCACGACCTGGCGTTCGGATGCCTCGTCGTAGAAGTCGGCCGCCACCTTCCCCCGGGCTCCTTTCCGGAAGCTCTTGATCCAGTTCGCGGCCGTCTTCCGGGTCTCGCTGTCGGTGCTGTCACTGGTAGCCAGCTTCTCCAGATCCCCGGCCCTGCCGTCGGCGATGCGCCACACGACCTCCTGGACCACTTGCAGGGAGCCGGTGGACGGATAGCCGAACACGTGCAGCGGTTCGTGGTTGGCGTAGTCCGTCGCGTACCGGAGATCGGGCGAGAGGAACGGGCTGAGAGACAGGTCCAACGGCGGTGTCCGCGCGCGTAGGCGGGCATCGCCGTTGGTGCGGCTTGGCTCGAAGGCCCCCGGGGCGGCGGGGCCAGGAGATCGCGCTCAGGGGTTTGCGGGGACAAGTGGAGGATGTGGGCCAACGGCACCGCCAAAAGGGCTGGTCGGCGAGCACGTACGTGGCCCGAATCCTCCACTTGTCCTCACTTCGTGCGGCCGCCTGCGGGGTACGTGCGGGCGCCCTCCCTCGGCAGTACCGCCCACGTGCGCGTGCCGCCGCCGGGCTCGCGGGCGTCGCCGAAGCCCCAGTCGCCGCCGCAGGCCCGGACCACGCAGGCCGACAGGCGCAGGGACGAGCGGCGACGGGCGTCACAGGCGGCGGCGAGGCGGGGGTGCTGATGGCGGGGGTGCGCGTCGTAGAGAACGACGCGCAGGGCATCCTCCCGGTAGCGGAGGCGTACGTACACCTCCGGCGAGGTGGAGAAACGGCAGGCGCAGGCAGCGAGTTCGCTCGCCACCTGCACGGCCGCGT
>NZ_POTZ01000928.1 GCF_003236365.1 Streptomyces sp. NTH33 | reverse complement strand
TGACCCGCCCGCGCCCTCCCGGGCGCGCGGTACGGCGCAGTACCGGTACGCGGGGAGCCGGACCGTTTCGGCAAGATCCGGGCACTGGTTACGCTGGGGCTCACGCACGCCCGCGTACGGCAGGAACGGCAGGAGACCCACACATGCCAGACCGCAAGCCCATCGAGTCGTGGCTCACCGACATGGACGGTGTCCTGATCCACGAGGGTGTTCCGATCCCCGGCGCCGACGCCTTCCTGAAGAAGCTGCGGGAGTCCGGTCGGCCGTTCCTGGTGCTCACCAACAACTCGATCTACACCCCGCGCGACCTGCGCGCCCGGCTGGGACGCATGGGGCTGGACGTACCGGAGGAGAACATCTGGACCTCTGCCCTGGCCACGGCGCAGTTCCTCGACGACCAGCGGCCCGGCGGCAGCGCCTACGTCATCGGTGAGGCCGGGCTGACGACCGCGCTGCACGACATCGGCTACATCCTGACCGACCACGCCCCCGACTTCGTGATCCTGGGCGAGACCCGGACGTACTCCTTCGAGGCCATGACGAAGGCCGTGCGCCTGATCAACGACGGTGCCCGGTTCATCGCCACCAACCCGGACAACGTCGGCCCCTCCGCCGAGGGAGCCCTGCCCGCCACCGGCTCGATCGCGGCGCTGATCACCGCGGCGACCGGCAGGAAGCCGTACTTCGTCGGCAAGCCCAACCCGCTGATGATGCGCGCCGGGCTGAACGCGCTCGGCGCCCACTCGGAGACCTCGGCCATGATCGGCGACCGTATGGACACCGACGTGCTCGCGGGCATGGAGGCCGGGATGCGGACGTTCCTGGTCCTGTCCGGCGTCACCCGGCCGAAGGACGTCGACCGCTTCCCGTTCCGGCCGTCCCACGTCGTCGACTCGATCGCGGACCTCGTCGAGCGCGTCTGAGGGTCACCCGGCCACCCGGCCACCCGGTCACCCGGTCACCCGGTCACCCGGCCATTCAGCCACCCGGTCACCCGTTCGGAGCAGCGTGGGGGCCGCGGCGGATGCGGGGCCAGGCCGTCGGGCGTCTCCTGGTAGGCGGAGGTGTCACGATGGGTCCAGTACGTCTCACTTTTTGCGCGGGACTTCTGGTGGGAGCCCTCCTGGTCCCCACGGCCCAGGCGGCGGAGGGGCGACCCGAGACCC
>NZ_POTZ01000927.1 GCF_003236365.1 Streptomyces sp. NTH33 | reverse complement strand
TCACACGCGGCTGGGTCACCGCCCACCAGCAACACGACGCCCGCCGGTCCTGGGTCGTCCATGCCAATCCCGCAGAGGTCGAACGGCTCCGCCGGCTCCACCGGCAATCCCGCGGCCACCGCCCACGCCAGGCCTGGCTCGACCACCAGCAGACGGCGATAATCCCGAACGAGGAAGGAACCCGAGACAATGACGCCGAACCGCAGCTATGACAGCACTGCGGCTTGCTCATCTCGACTGCGTGCCGAGCCTTGTAGTCCTCGGCGTCGAACTTGGGTGGCCGACCACTGCGAGAGCCGAGCTTCTTGCGGTTACGAGCCTGGTCGGCCTTGTCCGGGATGGTGCAGCGGATGCCCCGGCGCCGCAGATAGGCGCGGTTCTTGCGGGAGGCGTACGCCTTGTCGGCGCGGACCCGGTCAGGCCGGGTCCGTGGCCGACCGACACCCAGGCGGGCGACACGGACCTTCTTCAAAACAGGCTCGAACTGTGGAGAGTCGCCACGTTGCCCGGCTGTGATCACGATGGCCATGGGCTTTTGCCCCTGCTCAACGGCCAGGTGCAGTTTGGTGGTCAGGCCGCCGCGCGAGCGTCCGAGGCCGTGGTCGTCCGGCTCGACCGTGATGCCGCCGGGCGGCTCAGCCTGGAGATCCCCCTTTTCCTCGCCCCGGCGGCGTGCTGGTGGGCCCGGCAGACGGTGGAGTCGATGTTGAGGTCCCAGGTGATGAGCTCCTTGGCGTCGGCCTGGGCCTGCAGCGCATTGAAGATCCGCTGCCAGGTGCCGTCCCGCTGCCAGCGACGGAAGAGGTCGTACACCCGCGCCCACGGCCCGTACCGCTCCGGCACGTCCCGCCACGGGACGCCGGTGCGAGTGCGAAACCGTATGCCGTCGATCAGCTGCCGCCGGGCCCATATCGGCGGCCGACCAGACTTCTTACCCTTCAGCAGCAGCGGTTCCAGCACCGCCCACTGCGCATCCGTCAGATCTCCACGTGCCACGAACCAAGATCATCGCACGCCCAAGATCCACTTTCGATACACGCCCTAGTGTCATGAGTCTTTATCTCGCTATAGAAGTAGGCTGGGCTCATGGCGCGTATGGGTCGGCCGACGGTCGAGGTGGTTCTGACGGATGACGAGCGAGAGACGCTGCTGCGCTGGTCGCGGCGG
>NZ_POTZ01000926.1 GCF_003236365.1 Streptomyces sp. NTH33 | reverse complement strand
GGGGAGGTCTACCCGGGGGAACCGCCCGGCGGGGAGCCCGCCGCCGTCAAGGTCGTCAAGACCGTCTGGGGCGCCCGCATCGCCACCGTCGACGTCTACGCCCACGTCCAGGCCCGCCTGCCCGCCTGGACAGGGCGTAGGTATGCCAGTGCCCCGTGACCGGAGCTGAACGGTCACGGGGCACCGCACCGCACTGCTCTACGCGGTGTGCTGAGCGGCGAACCCGATGAACTCGGCCCAGGCGCCCGGCGTGAGGCTCACCGTCGGGCCTGCCTTGTCCTTCGAGTCACGTACGTGCGTGGCGCCCAGCCAGGAGGCGACCTCGACGCACTCGCCGCCCGACCCTGTGCTGTAGCTGCTCTTGAACCAAGCTGCCTCGGGTACAGCGTTCATTTCTCTCCCAGCAACTTCTCGACGAAGGCCATCGACTCGCGCGGAGTGAGGGCCTGTGCCCGGAGGATGCCGTACTGCTCCACGATCTCCCGGACCGACTCCCGCTCCGTGTAGAGACGGCTGTCCTTGTACGCCTCCACGTATGCGATCCTCTGTCCTTCCAGAGTCTCGATCAAGGTGAACGGACCTTCCAATCCAGCATGTTCTTCCCGCTCGATCGGCATCACCTGGATTTCGACGTTGCGGCGCTGACCGTGCAGCAGGATCTGCTCCCACTGGCCGCGCATGACGCCCCGCCCGCCCAGCGGGCGACGTAGTACGTACTCCTCGATGACGAAGCTGACGGTGGGCATGGGCTTACGGGAGAAGATCTCCTGACGCGCCAGGCGAGCCGCGACCCGCTGGGCGATGACCTCCTCGTCCAGCAGTGGGCGCCACATGCTGAACACCGCCTGCGCGTACTCCTCGGTCTGCAACAGACCGGGCACCGCCTTCGTGGCGTACACGTGGAGGGCTGCCGCCTTCGACTCCAGCCGGGCCGCATCCCGGAAGAAGGCCGGATACTGCGCCTGCGCCACCTCCTCCTTCCCCGCCTTCAAGACCCCGCCCGCGTCGAGCACTTCGTCGGCCCTGTCGATGAACCTCGGCGGCGGGATCCGCCTCCCCTGTTCAAAGCTGGCGATCGTGGACGCCGAATACCCCGTCCGACTGCCGAACTGCGCCCGGTCCAGCCCCCGTCTCTTGTACACATCTGACGCTGCCGACGACTAGCGTTG
>NZ_POTZ01000925.1 GCF_003236365.1 Streptomyces sp. NTH33 | reverse complement strand
GGACGGGGCCGGACGGCTCGGGACGTGACGTGTCGCGCGGTGCCACCGGTTCAGCCTCCTCTCACGGCGAGACGTTCGATCGCCGCCATCGGTACGGCGAGCCAGTCGGGGCGGTGCCGGGCCTCGTACAGCACTTCGTACACGGCACGGTCCGTCTCGTAGGCCCGCAGCAGGGCGTGTTTCTTACGGGGATCCCAGCCGGCCCGGGACGCGTAGCCGGCGCAGTACGCCTCCCGGCAGCGGCGCGCCCACTCCGGGCGCCAGGGGCGGCGCTGCCGGGCGGCGTAGTCGAAGGAGCGCAGCATGCCCGCCACGTCCCGCACCGGGGACTCGGCCAGGCGGCGCTCGGCGAGCGGACGGGACGGCTCGCCCTCGAAGTCGATGACGAACCACTCGCGCCCGGCCCGCAGCACCTGCCCCAGATGCAGGTCGCCGTGCACGCGCTGGGCGGGCGGCCCGGCGTCGCAGCTGGCCAGCGCGGCGAACGCGGTCCGCAGCCGGGCCGTGTACGGTCGGAGCGCGGGCACGCTGTGCGCCGCGGCCTCCAGCCGCTCGGTCATCGCCGCCGCCGTCCGCGCCACCTCCCGGTGCCCGCCGGTCGGGAAGGCGCCGGCCAGCGCCAGGTGCACCTCCGCGGTCGCCTGCCCCAGCTGGTGCGCCTGGACGGTGAAGTCGTCGCCGGCGGCCAGCGCCCGCAGGGCCAGGGTCCAGCCGTCGGCCGCGTCGCACAGGAACGGCTGGAGCACACCGAGCGTCGCCGACTCCGGCGCGGTGGTGCGGAACCACGCCACCGGAGCGGGGACGCGGGCGCAGTCCTGCCGGGCCAGCGCCCAGGAGACCTCCAGGTCCGGGTTGACGCCCGGCTGGATGCGGCGGAAGACCTTCAGGATGAACTCGTCGCCGTACACGATCGAGGAGTTGGACTGCTCGGCGTCCAGCAGCCTGGGCACCAGACCACCGGGAATCAGCACGGACGGGTCCGCCTCGAAGCACAGCGGGCCGGACGTGCCGGGGTGGCGCAGCCGCTCCAGGAGCAGCTGTGCCGAACGAGGGTCGCACAGCGCGTCGTAGACCGCGAGGCCGGCCAGCGGGCCCTCCGCGGGACGGCCGATGAAGGCCCGGTGCAGGCGCGGGGTCGGCTGCTGCCGTACACCGAGCAGCAGCTGGTAGC
>NZ_POTZ01000924.1 GCF_003236365.1 Streptomyces sp. NTH33 | reverse complement strand
GGGGAGAGGCGTCGCGCCCTTGGGATCCACTGCCGCCTGGACCTCGATGACGGCGTCGTCCGGGAGGAAGGGCAGGGTGCCCTTGTTGCGGGTGTTGACCACCTGGTACGGGCTTCCGCCTCCGCTCAGGAGCGCTGCGGCCAGGTCCACCGCCGCCTCCGAGTAGTGGGCGCCGCCGCGCCTGGCGAGGAGGGCCGGCTTCTCGTCGAGGGCCGGGTCGCCGTACATGGTCAGCAACTCGCGCTCCATGGCCGCCACTTCGGCCGCTCGGGAGGGCTTCGTGCGCATCTCCTCGACTGTTTTGTCGTGCGTGTAGTAGTAGCGCAGGTAGTAGGAGGGGACCACGCCCAGGCGGTCCAGGAGGGGGCGGGGGAGGCGCAGGTCGCCGGCGATCGTGTCGCCGTGGTCGGTCAGGAGTCCGGGGAGTACGTCCTCGCCCTCCGGGCCGCCCAGGCGTACCCCCGTCTCCCAGGTGAGGTGGTTCAGGCCCACGTGGTCCAGGTGGACCTCGGCGGGGGCGACGCCCAGCATCGCGGCGAACTTGCGCTGGAGGCCGATCGCCACGTTGCACAGGCCGACCGCCTTGTGGCCGGCCCGGAGCAGGGCGCGGGTGACGATGCCGACCGGGTTGGTGAAGTCGATGATCCAGGCGTCGGGGTTGGTGCGGCGGACGCGGTCGGCGATGTCCAGGACCACCGGAACCGTGCGCAGCGCCTTGGCCAGGCCGCCGGCGCCCGTCGTTTCCTGGCCGACGCAGCCGCACTCGAGGGGCCAGGTCTCGTCCTGTTCGCGGGCCGCCTGGCCGCCGACGCGCAGCTGGAGCAGGACCGCGTCGGCGCCGTCGACGGCCCCGTCCAGGTCGGAGGTGGTGACGATACGGCCGTTGTGGCCCTGGCGGGTGAAGATACGGCGGGCCAGGCCGCCCACTGATTCCAGGCGGTCCGTCGCCGGGTCGACGAGGACCAGTTCCTCCAGGGGGAGGGTGTCTCTGAGACGCGCGAAACCGTCGATGAGTTCGGGGGTGTAGGTCGAACCGCCGCCGACCACGGTGAGTTTCATCTGCCACCTATACAGGCTGATGACCACTCAGGTGAAGCGTGCGGGGCGGCGGTGTGCGGGCCGGGGCCTGGTTCAGCCCTTGAGGAACGGGGCGGTGTCCAGCGTGGGGTACGGG
>NZ_POTZ01000923.1 GCF_003236365.1 Streptomyces sp. NTH33 | reverse complement strand
CTCCTCCCCTTCCTTCCTCCCCTCTGTGACCGACAACGAGAAAGCGAGCAGTTGATGATGTACGACCTTGTAGTGGTGGGCGCGGGACCGTACGGTCTGTCGATCGCGTCCCACGCCGCGGCCGCGGGGCTGAACCTGCGCGTGTTCGGCCGGCCCATGGCGTCCTGGCGGGACCACATGCCCCGCGGCATGCTGCTGAAGTCGGAGCCGTGGGCGTCGAACCTGTCCGACCCGCACGGGCGCTGGCGTCTGGAGGCGTACTGCGTGGAGCGCGGCCTGACGGCACGTCACGCGGAGCCGATCTCGGTGGAGGACTTCGCCGCGTACGGCCTGTGGTTCGCGCGCCACGCCGTGCCGGAGGTGGACGAGCGCCAGGTGGCCCGGGTGACGTCCGGCCCCGGCGGCTTCACGGTGGTCACCGAGGACGGGGAGACGGTGCACGCGCGCACGGTGGCGCTGGCGGTCGGTGTGATGCCGTTCGTCGAGGTGCCGCGGGCGCTGCGCGGACTGCACCCCTCGCTGGTGTCGCACAGCAGCGACCACAGCGACCTCGACCAGTTCCGCGGCAAGGACGTCACGGTGATCGGCGGTGGCCAGGCGGCGCTGGAGACCGCGGCGCTGCTCGCCGAGCAGGGCACGCGCGTGCGTGTGCTGGCGCGGGCGGACCGGCTGGTGTGGAACGACGTGCCGCCGCCCTGGGAGCGCCCCTGGTGGCAGTCGGTCCGCTCCCCGCACAGCGGCCTCGGCCCCGGCTGGCGGAACTGGTTCTACTCCGAGCGTCCCAACCTCTTCCGGCGGCTGCCGGAGCAGACCCGGTCACGGATCGCGGTCACGGCGCTGGGACCGGCGGGCGCCTGGTGGGTGCGGAACCGGGTGGAGGGCGCGGTGGACGTGCTCACCGGCCACGAGGTCGCCGCGGCCCATGCGGTGCCGGGCGGCCTGCGGCTGGAGGCGGCGAGCCGCGGGGGCGGCACGCGTGTCCTGGAGACCGAACACGTCGTCGCCGCCACGGGGTTCCGGCCGCTCTGCGACCGGCTCGGCATGCTCTCCGCGATCTGGTCCGAGGTACTGGGCGTGGCCGACGTGGGCGCGACGGACAACTACTTCGCGCTCGGCGGCGACTCCATCCTCGGCATCCGGATCGTCTCCGCCGCCCGCCGGGCCGGACTCGCGCT
>NZ_POTZ01000922.1 GCF_003236365.1 Streptomyces sp. NTH33 | reverse complement strand
GGATGCTGGGGTTCACCCTTCTGGGGCTGGGGCTGTGCGTGCTGGTGCCCCAGACCTTCGCGGCGGCCGGGCGTCACGCTTTCGAGCATCACGGCCCGGGGGCCTCGGACGTGGCCGTCGCGCGGCTCAACATCTTCAATTACGTGGGTTTCCTGATCGGCTCCCCGCTCGTGGGCGCGCTGGGCGACGCCTGGAGCTATCGGGGGGCCATGCTGGTGCCGATGGTCCTGGTGCTGGTGACGCTGGTGTACGCCAGGTCGTTCGCGTCTGGGCCCGACCGATACCGTGGCGGTCATGAGCGGCCGCGCACAGTTGATGTGGGACGAGGCAGTAACGGGGTATGACTTCGGTCCGGACCACCCGATGGACCCGGTCCGCCTCGCCCTGACCCGGAAACTGGTCGGCGCCCTCGGGCTCGACCGGGAGGCACACCTGGTGACGGCCAAGCCGGCCGGGGAGTCGACGCTGCGGCTCGTCCACCGGGAGGACTACATCGACGCGGTGAAGGCCGCGTCGGCGAATCCGGGTGCGGCGAACGGGACGTACGGGCTGGGGACGATCGACGATCCGGCCTTCGCCGGGATGCACGAGGTGTCCGCGCTGATCGCGGGGCAGTCGGTGGGCGCTGCGGAGGCGGTGTGGCGTGGGGACGCGCTGCACGCGGTGAACTTCACCGGCGGGCTGCACCACGCGATGCCGGGCAGCGCGTCCGGCTTCTGCATCTACAACGATGCCGCGCTGGCGATCGCGCGGCTGCTGGAGCTGGGCGCCGAGCGGATCGCGTACGTCGACGTGGACGTGCACCACGGGGACGGGGTGCAGGCGGCGTTCTGGGAGGACCCGCGGGTGCTGACGATCTCGCTGCACGAGCATCCGCGGACGCTGTTCCCGCAGACGGGCTGGCCGGAGGAGACGGGGGCTCCGTCCGCGGAGGGGTCCGCCGTGAACCTGGCGCTGCCGGCCGGTACCGGGGACGCGGGGTGGCTGCGGGCGTTCCACGCCGTGGTGCCGGAGCTGCTCGCCGACTTCCGGCCGCAGGTGCTGGTGACACAGCACGGGGCCGACACGCACTTCGAGGATCCGCTGGCGCACCTCGCGGTGTCGCTGGACGCGCAGCGGGCGGTGCAGGTGGCGTGTCACTCGCTGGCGCACGAGTACGCCGAGGGGCGGTGGGTCGCGT
>NZ_POTZ01000921.1 GCF_003236365.1 Streptomyces sp. NTH33 | reverse complement strand
TTCCACGTCCGCCCTGATCACCTCCTGCGGACGAGGGCAGCGTGGAGTTCGGCCAGGATCGTCTCAGGCAGAGCGGCGCCCTGCGCGTGCTTGATGATCTGCTCGGCGATCGAGGACAGCTTGGTGTTGGTGTGCTGTGAGACCTCGCGCAGCACGGTGAACCCATCCTCCGGACCGATCCTCGCCATCATCACGAGGACCCCGATGGCCTGATCGACAACCGCGTGGGAGGCGACCGCTCGCTGCAGCTGCTCATTTTCCGCCCGCAGCCGCTCGACCTCCTGCACGAGGCCGTCGACGCGGGGTCCAGGGCTGGGTTCTCGGCCAGGGGGCGCGGGGGAGGCCATGCGTATCACCGGAGGTGTCAGCGAAGCGGGGGACACGTGTCCGCCTGCCCGCTTCTCTTTTCCCCACTCCTGCGCTGCGGGAACGCCGCAGCGCACTGGCTGGAAAGAGCTGAGCTCTCCGAGCCTGGACTCGGAGAGCCCGACGGGGCTGGCTTCCGAACCCCGCACGCGGCGGGTAACCCAGTGGTCAGTTGTCATACCGACATGATCAGACCGCGTCGAGGTGCCGCGATGACCGATCAGCCGGACCACATGACTGCCTCGTGCTGTGGACCAGATGCAGATGACGACCGCAAGCATGGCGCGCCGCCGGCGGCCTACGCACCATCCAGTCCTCGAGGCAGTCCATTCCGCAAAGTAGCAGGCCCAGCACAGACCGAACATACGGGACACATGTGACCAGTCAGTCGGCAGGCACGGGCGCATCCGGGTGTGCACCGTGGCCATGCCGAGAATCCGCGCCCCTCGCATCAAAGCGTTCATCGAAGACGGAGCCGAAGGACCTATCCGCCCGACGCCTGAAGAACTCGCGGAACTGGCCACAACGCTGTCTCTACCGCTGCACGAGGTGCTGGCGGCGACCCGGAACCGTCGGGCCGTGGTACACGCGGGCCACCCAGTGTGATGCACCAGCCAGACGCAAGGAGTGCACAGATACCGTGCCGGGGCCGGCATCGGGTACTCGCCACGGCATGGGATCTTTGAGCTCAGAGGGCTTCTCGAAACCGAGTGTGGGGCTGGGGGGTCCGTACGGGCGTGCTGTTCAGGTGATTGTGGCCGCGCGGGGGCATGAAGGCAGGGCCTCTCGGTAGCACAGAGGGTGTCTACGCCACTGC
>NZ_POTZ01000920.1 GCF_003236365.1 Streptomyces sp. NTH33 | reverse complement strand
GTCTTCGCCGGCATCCGCATGTACCGGGCGGACGCGCGGCTCCCCGGCGACCTGCAGCTGGCCCTGGAGGTGGGCTCGACGCGCACCGGCGCGGTGGACTCCCTCGTCGACCGCCTCGGCATGCGCTACGCCCCCGCCGTGCTGCGCCTGATGGGCCCCAAATTGGTGGCCAAGTACCGCCGCAGGATCGACCTGGCGGGCAACCCCGGCGGCCTGACCATCGACCGCTACGCGGCCCGGCGCGCGGTCTACGGCTTCCTGGGCGGCCTGGGCGGACTGGTGTTCCTGCTGCGGGGCCAGTTCTTCGTGGCCCTGCTCCTGTTCGCCTTCGGCGCCTTCTGGACCGAGGTCGGCATCTGGTCGGCGATCCGCATCCGCAAGGACGAGATCGAACGGACGCTGCCGGACTTCCTCGACGTCCTCGCGGTCGTGGTGAGCGCCGGACTGGGCTTCCGCCAGGCACTGGACCGGGTGGCGTCGCGGTACGAGGGCCCCTGGGCGGACGAGCTGCGCATCACCCTCCGCCAGATGGACCTCGGCATGAGCCGCCGCCAGGCCTTCGCGGAGCTGCGACGGCGGAACGACTCCGAACAGGTCGCCATGTTCGTGACGGCTCTCCAGCAGGGCGAGGAACTCGGCGCCCCGATCGTCGACACCCTCGTCTCCCTGGCCAAGGACATGCGCCACACCGACGCGCAGAACGCCCGCCGCAAGGCCGCGCGCGCGGTGCCCAAGGCCACCATGATGATCACCACGTTCATGGTCCCGGCCACGATGATCCTCCTCACGGCGGGGCTGCTCCTCGGCTCCGGCGTGGACTTCGGCTCCCTCACGGGCACGGGCGAGTAGGGGGCGACGACGGACATGACGACGACGGACATGACGACGACGGAGGAACGCACGGGGCTGCTGCGCCGCCGCCCGAAGGT
>NZ_POTZ01000091.1 GCF_003236365.1 Streptomyces sp. NTH33 | reverse complement strand
GACGACCTGTTCACCGTCCACGAGGAAGCGGGCCCGGTTGAGGCCGTCGGTGTCGGTGCCGGGGCGCACCCCGCCGGCCGCCTGCAGCGCGTCGGCGACCCGTGAGCCGGCCGGCAGGCGCTGGATTCCGGGGTGCCGGACCTTGCCACTGACGTCCACCACGATCTCCGTGCCGGCCGATGCGGGGGCACCCATCGAAGTGACCGGTGACGCGGCGGTGGTGCCCTTGCCCTCCGCCTGTCCCTGACGGTAGGTCATGGCCCGTACCACCTCGGGCGCTTGGACGGTCTGGGTGCGGCCGGTCCAGAAGTGCTGGACGGCGAGAATCGCGGCAACGGCGAGCAGCACCGTGAGTGCCACCACGTTCCTGCGTTCCAGCCCGCACCGCGTCTGCAGCCACAACGGCATCCGCTCCCGCACCGCACCCGCGACCCGTCCCCGCCAGTCCGGCTCGGCCTCAGCACGGCCGGTACCGACCCCGCCGGCCGGCCCCACGTCGATCAGCTCCGCCGAGCCCTCCTTGCTCCTGTCTGCAAGTCCGATGTCTGCAAGTCCGACGCCGACCGCGGCAGAGGGATCCGCGCCCACCAGCGCGACCGGGCTCGGGAGGTGTTGCCCGGCGGTCCCGGGTGGCCTGGGGCCGGCCTCGTTCCGGTGGGCGCCACTGGGCAGCTCGTGGATCTCGCCCGCTGGACGGCCGGTTGGGTCCGGGTCCGGGCCCGGGTCCGGGTCCGGGTCCGGGTCCGGGTACAGGGTGGCCCAGGACGGTGTGGTCCGGCCGGACCGGGCCGGCGGTGCCGGGTGCGGGCCGGGCCCGGGTTTCTCCGCGGTTTCCGGGGGGCCGGTTCCCGACTCCCCTGCCCGTACCGCATGTTCGGTGAAGAGGGACCGTGCGCGTCGGCGCAGCTCCTCGGCCGGGGCCTGGCGGGCCGGCCTGCGGCGGTGGCGGGCGCGGCCGTCCGAGGCGGGGGCGCGGCCAGGGCCGCTGGTCGCTGCGGGTGTGTGTGAGCGTGGTCGAAGTGCCATGCGAGGAGCATCGGGCGATCCGGCGCTTTCGCGATGATCTTGCTCAATTCTCGGGGATTACCCGCCAGTTGTGGATAACTCCATCACCCGGACGAGTTACCGGGGCGAGACCACGACTCCCAGCAGCCCCGGCCCGGTGTGCGCGCCGATCACCGCCCCGACCTCGCTGACGTGCAGGTCGGCCAGCCCGGGCACCCGGGTGCGCAGCCGGTCCGCGAGAGTCGCCGCCCGGTCGGGGGCGGCGAGATGGTGGACGGCGACGTCCACGTCGGCGCCGCCCGCACGCTCGGTCACGATTTCCTCCAGCCGGGCGATCGCCTTCGATGCGGTGCGGACCTTCTCCAGCGGTTCGATCCGGCCGCCCTGCAACTGCAGCAGCGGTTTCACCGCGAGCGCGGAACCGAGCAGCGCCTGCGCGGCGCCGATGCGGCCGCCGCGGCGCAGATAGTCGAGCGTGTCGACGTAGAAGAACGCGGAGGTGCCCCCGGCACGCTTCTCCGCAGCCGTGACCGCCTCGTCCATGGTGCCGCCGGCCTCGGCGACCTCGGCCGCGGCCAGGGCGCAGAAGCCGAGTGCCATCGCGATCATTCCGGTGTCCACCACCCGTACCGGCACCGGTGCCTCGCGCGCGGCGAGCACCGCGGCGTCGTAGGTGCCGGAGAGCTCCGCGGACAGGTGCAGGGAGACGATGCCGCTCGCGCCGGACTCCGCGACCCTGCGGTAGGTCTCGGCGAACAGCTCGGGGCTGGGGCGCGAGGTGGTGACGGGCCGCCGCTTCTGCAGCGCCTGGGCGAGTGAACGCGTTGAGATCTCGGTGCCCTCTTCGAGCGCCTGGTCGCCGAGGACCACGGTCAGCGGAACCGCGGTGATGCCGTGGCGCTCCATCGTCCGCGGCGGCAGGTAGGCCGTTGAATCGGTGACGATCGCGACATGGCGGGACATGAGCTGGAGGTTACCTGCCGTGGTGCTCCGACGGCAGCCCAGCCCCTTTTCAGCGGGTCACGCGTGGCCGGTTCATGCCGCGATCGTGTCGATCACGTCGATCGTGTCGATCACGTCGTGCTCTCGGGTCGGGCCTTCTTCTCCCAGGGATAGGAGGGGCGGCGGCCCGGCGGGGTGATGGCGGGCCGGGCCGGCTCCTGCTCGGAGGCCTGCCGCGGGGTTTCGGACCAGGTCTGCGGGCCTGCCCCGGCGGCCGGGGGCGCGGTCGGCGGTTCGGCCTCGGTCCAGTGGCGCAGCGCGCCGGCCTCCACGTCGATCTGGGCGCTCAGCGCGTCCAGGTCGTCGTCGGCGAAGCGGCGGGCGCGGTCGCGGGCGGCCCAGCGCAGGGAGTCGGCCGATTCCGTGATGCGCCGGGTGCGCTCGCGCAGGGCGGGGAGCCGCTCGGCGAGTGTCGTACGGTCCGGCTCGGCCTCCAGGCGCTTGAGCTCGCCGTCCAGTTCGTGTCCGTGTGCGCTGAGGCGCTCGAACAGGGCGGCGGACTCCTTGAGGGACTCGTCCTCGCGCACGCCCGCGTCCAGGGCGTCCTGCGTGGCGCGCATCGAGGTGCGCAGGGTGAGCCGGAGCTGGGCCAGTTCGCCCGCCGGGCCGAGCTGGGCGAAGGACTTGGCCCGCAGGGTGTGGTCCTCGACCGCGCGGCGGGCCTGGGTGAGGGTGCGGTCCACACCGCGCTTGGCGGCGCCGACCACCTTCACCGTGGCGTAGACGCCGAAGGCCAGGAAGAGCACGAAGAGCAGGGTGAAGACGGTGATGACGGCTTCCACGGCGCTCCTCCTCCAACTGCGGCGGCGCGATCGCGCCGCTCCTCCACGGTAAACGCAACGGGCAGGTCCCGGGTTCCGGATGAACCCCGAACCTGCCCGTAGGGGACTACCCCGAGGCGCTCACGCCCCGGCCCTCACGCGGTCACGCGGTCACGCGGTCACGCCGGCACGATGTTGACCAGCTTCGGTGCCCGGACGATCACCTTGCGGATGCCCGCGCCGTCGAGCGCCGCGACAACCTTTTCGTCGGCCAGCGCGACCTTCTCCAGCTCCTCCTCCGTGATGGACGGGGAGACCTCCAGGCGCGCCTTGACCTTGCCCTTGATCTGCACGACGCAGGTCACGGCCTCGTCCACGACGTACGCCGGGTCGGCGACGGGGAAGTCCTGGTGGACGACGGAGCCGGTGTGGCCCAGCTTGTGCCACAGCTCCTCGGCGATGTGCGGGGCCAGCGGCGCGACCATCAGCACCAGCGGCTCGGCGACGGAGCGCGGCACGGCGCCCGACGCCTTGGTCAGGTGGTTGTTCAGCTCCGTCACCTTGGCGATGGCGGTGTTGAAGCGCAGGCCCTCCAGGTCCTGGCGCACCCCGTCGATCGCCTTGTGCAGGGCGCGCAGCGTCGCCTCGTCGGGCTCGGTGTCGACGACGGTGACCTCGCCGGTGGTCTCGTCGACGATGTTGCGCCACAGCCGCTGCAGCAGCCGGAACTGGCCCACCACCGCGCGCGTGTCCCACGGCCGGGAGACGTCCAGCGGGCCCATGGCCATCTCGTACAGGCGCAGCGTGTCGGCCCCGTACTCGGCGCAGATCTCGTCCGGGGTGACGGCGTTCTTCAGGGACTTGCCCATCTTGCCCAGCAGCCGGGAGACCTTTTCGCCCTGGTAATAATAGGCGCCGTCGCGCTCCTCCACCTCGGCGGCCGGCACCGCGATGCCGCGGCTGTCCCGGTAGACGTAGGCCTGGATCATGCCCTGGTTGAACAGCTTGTGGAACGGCTCCGCGGAGGAGACGTGCCCCAGGTCGTACAGGACCTTGGACCAGAAGCGCGCGTACAGCAGGTGCAGCACGGCGTGCTCGGCGCCGCCGACGTACAGGTCGACGCCGCCGTGCGGCATGCCCTCGCGCGGGCCCATCCAGTAGCGCTCGATCTCCGGGTCGACCAGCTGCCGGTCGTTGTGCGGGTCCAGGTAGCGGAACTCGTACCAGCAGGAACCGGCCCAGTTGGGCATGGTGTTGGTCTCGCGGCGGTACTTCTTCGGCCCGTCGCCCAGGTCCAGGGTGACGTCGACCCACTCCTCGTTGCGCGACAGCGGCGTCTCGGGGTGGGTGTCGGCGTCGTCGGGGTCGAAGGTGCGCGGCGAGTAGTCCTCGACCTCGGGCAGCTCCAGCGGCAGCATCGACTCGGGCAGCGCGTGGGCGACGCCGTCCTCGTCGTAGACGATCGGGAAGGGCTCGCCCCAGTAGCGCTGGCGGCTGAACAGCCAGTCGCGCAGGCGGAAGTTGACGGTGCCCTCGCCGATGCCCTTACGCTCCAGCCACTCGGTGATGCGCGCCTTGGCGTCGACGACGCCCAGGCCGTCCAGCTTCACGTCGTCACTGGAGGAGTTGATGATCTTCGCGTCGTACGAGACGAAGGCGTCGTCCCAGGTGGACGGGTCCGTGCCCCGGCCCGCGGCGGAGCCGCTGTCAGATGCCGTGCTCGGCTCCACGACGCAGCGCATCGGCAGCTCGAAGGCGCGCGCGAAGGCGAAGTCGCGGGAGTCGTGCGCCGGGACGGCCATGATCGCGCCGGTGCCGTAGCCCATCAGGACGTAGTCGGCGATGAAGACCGGGACCTGCTCGCCGTTGACCGGGTTGGTCGCGTACGCGCCGGTGAAGACACCGGTCTTGTCCTTGGCCTCGGCCTGGCGTTCGACGTCGGACTTGGAGGCGGCCTGCGCGCGGTAGGCGGCGACGGCCTCGGCGGGGGTGGCGTGGCCGCCGGTCCACGCCTCGCGCGTGCCCTCGGGCCAGGCGGCCGGGGTGAACTTCTCCACCAGCGGGTGCTCGGGCGCCAGCACCATGTAGGTGGCGCCGAACAGGGTGTCCTGGCGGGTGGTGAAGATCGTGACGTGCTCGCCGTCGATCGGGAAGTCGACGCGGGCGCCCTCGGAGCGGCCGATCCAGTTGCGCTGCTGCAGCTTGATGGCCTCGGGCCAGTCCAGCTCCTCCAGGTCGTCCAGGAGCCGGTCGGCGTAGGCGGTGATGCGCATGTTCCACTGGCGCAGCTTGGCCTTGAAGACCGGGAAGTTGCCGCGCTCGGAGCGGCCGTCGGCGGTGACCTCCTCGTTGGCCAGCACGGTGCCGAGGCCGGGGCACCAGTTGACGGGCGCGTCGGAGGCGTAGGCCAGGCGGAACCCGCCCAGGACCTCGGCCCGCTCGACGCTGCTCAGCTCGTGCCACGCGCGCGTGTGCCCCGGTACGGTCCGCTCACCGGACTCGAACTGGGCGATCAGCTGGGAGATCGGGCGGGCCTTCCCCGCCTCGTCGTCGTACCAGGAGTTGAAGATCTGCAGGAAGATCCACTGGGTCCACTTGTAGTACTCCGGGTCGATCGTGGCGAACGACCGGCGCTTGTCGTAGCCCATACCCAGCCGGTGCAGCTGGGCCTTCATGTTCTCGATGTTGGCCTCGGTGGACACACGCGGGTGCGTGCCGGTCTGCACGGCGTACTGCTCGGCGGGCAGGCCGAAGGCGTCGAAGCCCAGGGTGTGCAGGACGTTGTGGCCGGTCATCCGCTGGAACCGGGCGTAGACGTCGGTGGCGATGTAGCCCAGGGGGTGGCCGACGTGCAGGCCCGCACCGGAGGGGTACGGGAACATGTCCATGATGAACTTCTTGGGCCTGGCGGCCAGCTCGGGGTCGCCGGCCAGGTCACCCTTGGGGTTGGGCGCGGCGTACGTGCCCTCGGCGTCCCAGAAGTCCTGCCAGCGTGCCTCGATCTCGGCCGCGGTGGCGGCCGTGTAGCGGTGCGGCGCTGCCACCTCGGAGGGGGCAGCGGGGTTCGTCTCGCTCATGATCCTCAAAGCTCCATCGATCGTCTCTGCCCACGGCTGCGACTTTCGGAAATGAAAAATCCCCTCGCACAGGAGGGGACGCCGCGCCGATGCCGGCCACCGGATCGATCCGGCGGTCGGGACTGATCAGCGCGGCTCGCCAAGCAGAAGGCATACGGCACGCATGGCGTCAGGGTACCGCAGCCGTCGAGTCCGCCGCGACGAGCTTCCGCGGAGCGGACCGGCGCGCCGCCGGCCCGTGAGGGGAGCGGGAGCCGTTCGTGAAGGTTCCGAGAAGTTGAACGATGTTCAAAGATTACCCGGAGCAACGGAACCTATGCGGACAACACGAGCCCCGGGGGCCCCCTTGGTAACAAGGCAATAACTCGAATGGCGTACTGCTCGGTTTGGGAGCCGCTTAGAGTTCGTCCTCGGGACCGCTTTCCCGAACCGCTCGGAGTCGCCCCCATGAACCCTCGTCGCAGTAACAGCTCGCTCCCCAAACCCGGCCGCTCGGCCTACGGGGTGGCGACCGCTGTCGTCCTGCTCCTCATACCCGTGGTCGTGCTGGCCGGAGGCAGCCAGTTCCGCGAGTTCTTGAACTTCGGCGCGGGCGTGCTCTCCCTCGTCTCACTCAGCTGCTCGGTGATCTGGGGTCTGGTCGCCCAGGACCGGATCATCCTCAACACGCGCCAGCGGATCGTGGCCCAGGCGGTGCACCGGACCACCGCGGTCGGCTCGATCGCGTTCCTCCTGGTGCACATCACCACCAAGATCGTGCTGGAGCACACCCGGCTGATCGCCGCGGTCATCCCGTTCTCGCTCGGCTTCACCGGGATCGAGGGCCTGGTCGGCCTCGGCTCCCTGGCCGGCCTGCTGATGATCTTCGTGGGCATCACCGGCGCGCTGCGCGGCAACTTCGCCACCCCGGCACCGGTCGCGGCACGCTGGCGGGCGATGCACATGCTGGCCTACCCGGCCTGGTGCGCGGCGCTGGTGCACGGCCTGTACGCGGGCCGGGAGGCCAAGCCGGTCTTCGTGATCCTCTACAGCCTGTCCCTGCTGGGCGTCATGGCGGCCCTGGCCGTGCGCGCGGCGCCGCGCCCGTTCAAGCGCAGGCTCGCCGACCGGCTGGTGGCGGCCCTGGGCGGCGGGGAGCGGCCCGAGCTGGACGACCTGGACGCGAGCCGCGCCAGGGTGGCGGAGTCCGCGCTGCCGGGCTACGAGAACCCGCGCGGGGCGAGGCCCTCGCGCGCCGACGCGACGGGGCCCCTGCCGCGCGTTCCGCGTCCCTCCTCGCCGCTGTACGACACTCCCGCGCCCGCCGCGGACCCCGGCTACGCGGCCGCCTACCGGGCCGTCTCGACCCCCGCGGGCGGCCCGCAGCCGGTCGGCCGGACCGCGCACGCGAACACGCCGTTCGACATGCAGGCCACGGAGGCGATGCCGCGCGTGGACGGCGCCGGCGGCGCGCCGGGCAGCTGGCCGATCCCCTCCCCGCCGCCCGTCGGCGAGGCGCCCCCGTCGGTCTACGACCCGCTGAACGACACGGGCTACAACATCCCGACCTACAACAATCCGGGCGCGAACGCGTACGGCGGACGTGATGTGTACGACACCGGTGAGACGAACACGCCCTACGGCACGTACAACCCGAGTGACACGTACAACAGCGGTCCCGCCACAGAAACACCCCCCGGCGCTTCCTACGACGCGCCGGGGTCGGGCGAACCTTGGAACACGCCTTCCGGAGGCTATAGGTGAACGAGGCCCTGCCCGACGTCCCCGAAGTCCGCGTGGTCGGTCTTCCCCAGCTCACGTCGGGCTTCGACCTTGTCGAACGACTCGATCTGCCCATGCACCTGAAGGTGCACGGGCCGCTTGAACCGATGGGCGGCGAGCAGCTCGCGCAGCTCGCCGAGGCCATCAACCTGAAGGGCCGCGGCGGCGCGGGCTTCCCCTTCCACCGGAAGCTGCGCTCGGTCGCCGAGGCGGCGATCAAACGCGGCGTACGGCCGGTCGTCGTCGTCAACGGAAGCGAGGACGAACCGGCCTGCCGCAAGGACACGGTCCTGATCAACCGTGCCCCGCACCTCATCCTGGACGGCGCCCTGCTGGTCGCGGAGGCCCTCGGCGCCCGCACGCTCGTGGTGGGCGTCACCCGGGAGTCCACCCAGCGCTCCATGGAGGCCGCGCTCGCCGAACGCGGTCTGAGCAACAGCCGCAGGTCGGCACTGCGCGCGAGCGTGCAGCGCAATCCGGTGCGCATGGTCACGGGCGCGGCGGCCTCGCTGATCCGTTCCATCGACGGCGGCCCGGCGATCCCGCCGGGCCGCAAGACCAGTGCCTCGCAGAACGGCGTGGGCGGCGCGCCCACGCTGCTGTCCAACGCCGAGACCTTCGCCCAGCTGGCGATCGGCGCCCGCATCGGCCCCGAACGCTACCGCAACACCGGCCTGTACGACGAGCCGGGCACCGTCATGCTGACGGTCTCCGGCGCCGTCGCCCGTCCGATGGTGATCGAGGTCCCCACGGGCGTGCCGCTGCGCTACGTCCTCCAGCTCGCCGGCGCGCCGCCGGTGCCGCAGGGCGTGCTGACCGGCGGCTACCACGGCAAGTGGATCGACGCGGCGACCGTGAACGAGGCGATCGTCTCGCGCAACTCGCTGGACGCGGTGGGCGGTTCGCTCGGCGCCGGCGCGATTCTGCCGATCAGCCAGGAGACCTGCCCGCTCGGCGAGTCGCTGCAGGTGGCGAAGTGGCTGGCGGAGGAGAGCGCGGGCCAGTGCGGCCCCTGCTACCTCGGTCTGCCGGCCGCCGCGCGCGGGATGGAGGACATCCTGAACGGCGGCGGACCGGCCGCCCTGGAGGCCCTCAAGCAGGTCGCCAAGAACGTCAAACGGCGCGGCGCGTGCTCGCACCCGGACGGCTCGGCGATGTTCCTGGAGTCAACCGTCAAGGCGTTCACGGACGACCTGGCCGCCCATGTCCTCGGCAACGGCTGCGGACGGCCGGTGGAGGGCGTTCTGCCGCTCTTCGAGGGGGGCAGGGCCCCTACGGGCGTCCCGGGCGGCAGCGAGGCCGAGGAGAACGGCGCCAGCCGTCAGAAGATCTACGTCGACTGGACGCTGTGCCGGGGCCACGGTCTGTGCGCGGACATCCTCCCCGAGGTCTTCGAACTGGGTGCCGACGGATTCCCGACCGTCGCCCAGGCGAAGGTGCCGCGCTACGCGGAGGCCAAGGCCCTGCGCGCCGTACGTCGCTGCCCGGCGCTGGCCCTGCGCCTCGAGGAGGACACCCGCTCGCAGGCTCCGTCCCGCAACCTGCCGGTCCTCTCCCAGGGCCGCGGCCGCCGCGCCCTGGGCCGCTGAGCACACACGACGGCGGGTCACCTTCCGGGTGACCCGCCGTCTCGCATGCCGCCGTACATTCCTCCGGGCATACGCCGAGGGCGGGTCATCCGTCCGGATGACCCGCCCTCACTTCTTGTGGAGCTAAGGAGAATTGAACTCCTGACCTCCTGCATGCCATGCAGGCGCTCTACCAACTGAGCTATAGCCCCTTGTACTGCTCCGCCCGGCGTTCCCCGGCGGCGACGCCAACATTACACGGTCCGGGGGGTGGAACACCAAATCGGTTTCCGCTCCGCCCGGCGCGAGCCGACACAGGCCTGCGCCGACCGGCACGGGCCCGGCAAAGCGGCCGGCGTCAGGCCGTCACGAAGGAGTAGAACCGCTTGAGGGTGCAGTGCTCCTCCAGGAGCCGGCCGTAGATCGGCTCGCCCTCCAGCTCGCGGTAGGTCTCGATCGGGTCGCCCTTTATGATCAGCGCCCGCGCGCACTCTTCGCACCAGTACTGGTAGTCGAGGTTGATCGGCTCCATGTCGCGGACGATCGGGGTGCCGCGGCCGCACCAGTCGCACTTTCTCCTGTGTGCACCCATGGGTCAGCTCCAGCTGTGGCCGCAGGCCGTGCACACGTACGAGATCCCCCCGTTGTCGCCGAGGACCTGGGCCACGTGGAGGGAACCGCAGGAAGGGCACACGAGGCGGGTGATCGTGTCTCGTATCAACGCCGCATCGAGGAGGTGACCGCCCTCCTCGATGATGCTCGCAGGCATCGCTACTCCCTCCCGTCGGGCCGTGCCCCCTTCCGGCCGTTTGATTCTGCCACGGCCGGGCCGATACGGTCAGCGACGCCTCGGTACCAGTCCGGCCACGACACCTGCCGCGGCCGCCCGGCCAGCGCGTACACGCACTCCGAGAGCGCCTTCGCAGAGGTATACGCCCCCGGGGCCCAAGTGACTCAAGCCGGTTCGGAAACAGTGTGCGGAACGCAGAGGATCCCGCCCTTGGGGGACGGGATCCTCGCGATCGATCTCTGGGAACTCGACAGAGCGTCGAGCAGTTCTTCAAGCTGTGGAGCTAAGGAGAATTGAACTCCTGACCTCCTGCATGCCATGCAGGCGCTCTACCAACTGAGCTATAGCCCCTCGCGCCACGCGGCGGAGCCGCATGGTGTTTCGCCCCGCTCGGCGGGGCGAACAAGAAGAACTTTAGCCTGCGACCTGCCGGAAAGTGAAATCCGGTCGCGTGCGGCGGGAGCGGCTCAGTCGTCGTCGCCGAGGACGGGCTCGGGCAGCGTGCCGGCGTTGTGCTCCAGCAGCCGCCAGCCGCGGGCGCCCTCGCCGAGGACGGACCAGCAGCAGTTGGACAGGCCGCCCAGGCTCTCCCAGTGGCGGGGCTCCAGCCCGAGCAGGCGCCCGATGGTGGTGCGGATGGTGCCGCCGTGGCTGACCACCACGAGCGTGCCGTCCTCGGGCAGCTTCTCCACATGCCGCAGCACCACGGGGGCGGCGCGGTCGGCGACCTCGGTCTCCAGTTCGCCGCCGCCGCGGCGCACCGGCTCACCGCGCTTCCACGCGGCGTACTCCTCGCCGTGGCGGTCGATGATCTCCTCGTGCGTCAGGCCCTGCCAGACGCCCGCGTAGGTCTCGCGCAGGGCCTCGTCCCGGGCGACCTCCAGACCGGTGAGCACGGCCAGCTCGGCGGCCGTGCGCGCGGCGCGCTTCAAGTCGGAGGAGACGATCGCGTCGGGCCCGAGGGAGGCCAGCAGCCGGGCGGCGCGGCGGGCCTGGCCGGCGCCGGTCTCGGTCAGCTCGACGTCCGTGCTGCCCTGGAAGCGGCGCTCCACGTTCCAGGAGGTCTGGCCGTGCCGCCACAGAATGATGCGGCGGCCCCGGTCCGGCGTCCTGCCGCTCCCCCCACCGGCGCCGCTCACCAGCGGTCACCGTCCAGCTCCGCCGACTCCTCGGCGGCCCGCTGCCTGGCGTGCTCCTCGGCCCGGCCCCGGCTGGCCTTGGCGTCGGCGGGCAGCTCGAGCTCGGGGCAGTCCTTCCACAGCCGCTCCAGGGCGTAGAAGACGCGCTCCTCGCTGTGCTGGACGTGGACGACGATGTCGACGTAGTCGAGCAGGACCCAGCGGGCCTCGCGGTCGCCCTCGCGGCGCACCGGCTTGGCGCCGAGCTCCTTCAGCAGCCGCTCCTCGATCTCGTCGACGATCGACTTGACCTGGCGGTCGCTGGGCGCGGACGCCAGCAGGAAGGCGTCCGTGATCGACAGCACGTCGCTGACGTCGTAGGCGATGATGTCGTGCGCGAGCTTGTCGGCTGCCGCCTGGGCGGCGGTGTTGATGAGTTCGAGAGAGCGGTCGGTCGCGGTCACTACAGGGCTTTCCGTCGGCGGTCACTTGACACCAAGGGTCTCACGGACCGCCGACGGAACCCCACGCGATGAGGGGGTCACTGGGCCGGCGAGGGCCTGTAGTCCTGGCCGAGGACGATCGAGACGTCGGCGCTGGAGGTCACCGTGCCCTTCGTCACCGCGGTGACGGGCAGCCCCAGGGTCTTGGCGACCTCGGTGGCGTTCTCCTTGCCTGCGGCGTCGGAGTACACGACCGCGGACGTCGCCCGGACGGCGGAGGCGGTGCCGCCCTCCAGGAAGGTGAAGCCGCCGTTGAGGAGGACGACGCGGGCCTTCTCGGTGTTGTCCCTGGTGCCGGAGGCGTTCTGCACGGAGACGCGGACGGCCGAGGACTGGCCGGGGCTCTTCGCGGCGCCGCCCAGGATGTCCTTGACCACGCTGTCGCCGGCCTGCGCGCTCAGCGTGCCGTCGGCCTGCACCGGCAGCAGCGCCGTCCTGTAGTCGCCGCCCTTGGCGAGCTCGGCGAGCTTGGCGAGGAAGGTGCCGAGGTCCTTGTCGGTGAGCGAGGGGTCGAGGATCTGCTGCAGCGTCTGCACCGTCGTGGTGGCGCCCGAGGGGTCGGAGGAGATCTTGCGCAGCACGCCCTGCATCACCTGGCCGAACCGCTCCAGCTGGGCGTTCTGCTCCTCGCCGGAGGCCCGGTAGGTGGCGTAGGCGACGGCCGTCTTCCCGCTGAGGGTCTGGCGCTTGCCCTTGCGGACCAGGGGCGCGGTGCCCTTCTTCTTGGCGTCCGGGTCGGGGACGTCGGCGTTGGTGTCGACGTCGATGTTTCCGACCGCGTCGACGAGGTTCTGCAGGTAGGGGGTGTCCAGGCGCCAGGTGCCCTGGATGCTGGTGCCGAGGACCGTGTCGAGCTGGTCGCGGGTGCCCGAGGAGCCGTCGTCCTTGACCGACTTGGCGAGGGTCGTGGCGCTGCCGTCCTCGGCCGTCAGGGCGAGGGAGTTGGGCAGCAGCACGGTGGCGCCCTGCTTCGTGGTGGCGTTGTCGACGAGCAGCGCCGTGGAGGTGCCGCCCTTGTCGGTGTTGTGCAGGTGGACGACGATCACGTCGCGTTTCTGGGCGCCGGCGGTGGTCGCGGTGCCGGTCTTGGCGCCGGACGACGACAGGCCGGGCAGCTTGCCGGCGTACCAGAGGTAGCCGACGCCGCCCGCCGCGACCAGCGCGAGAACGACGGTCAGGGCGATGAGGCGGCTGCGGGCGCGGCGGCGGGCCTCCTCGCGGCGCTCGGTGCGGTTCTCGGTGAACTTCAGCCAGTCGATGACGTCTTCGGAGTCGTCCGTCGGCTCCTCGACGAAGGCGAACTGCTCGGTGCGGTACTCCGGCTCGTCCGTGGCGTCCCGGTCCGGCTCCTGCGCCGCCCGTTCGGCGTCCGCGGGGCCGGTCTGCTGCGGGATGCGGGCGATCTGCTCGGCGACCCGGGGCTGCGGCCCGCCGGCCGCGGTCCGGCCGTAGGGGTCGTGGGAACTCTGGGAGGCCTGGTGGGCGTGGGAGTCGTACCCCCCGTACGGGTCGTAGTGGTCGTACGGGTCGTAGGAGGAGGGGGCGGGTGCCTGCCGGTCCGTGTGGTGGCCGCCGTCGTGACCGGCGCCGTCGTGGCCGGCACCGTAAGGGGAGGGGCCCGGCTGCTGCTGGTCGCCCGTCGCGTACGGGTCGTAGCCGTAGCCGTAGCCCTGCTGCCCGTACGCGTCGTAGGTCTGCTGCGGAGTCTGCTGCGCCGGGACCTGCCGGTAGACAGGCCGGCCGTACTCGTCGTAGCCGACGAGCTCGTAACCGTCGCCCCCGTACCCAGCGTCGTATCGATCGTTCACCGGTGCCCCTCTCGGCTCACTCGCCGCGGTACAGCTCGCGTTTGTCGATGTAGCGCACCACGCCGTCCGGCACCAGGTACCAGACCGGTTCGCCCTTGGCGACTCTCGCCCGGCAGTCCGTGGAGGAGATGGCGAGGGCGGGGACCTCGACGAGCGAGACGCCGCCCTCGGGGAGGCCGGGGTCGGTCAGGTGGTGGCCGGGCCGGGTGACGCCGATGAAGTGCGCGAGGGAGAACAGCTCCTCGGAGTCCCGCCAGGTGAGGATCTGGGCGAGCGCGTCGGCGCCGGTGATGAAGAACAGGTCCGTGTCGGGGTTGAGGGCACGCAGGTCGCGCAGGGTGTCCACGGTGTAGGTGGGGCCACCGCGGTCGATGTCGATGCGGCTCACGGAGAACTGCGGGTTCTCGGCGGTCGCGATGACCGTCATCAGATAGCGGTCCTCGGCCGGGGAGACGTGGCGGTGGGTCTTCTGCCAGGGCTGGCCGGTGGGGACGAACACCACCTCGTCCAGGTGGAACTGCGCGGCGACCTCGCTGGCCGCCACGAGGTGCCCGTGGTGGATCGGGTCGAACGTTCCGCCCATGACGCCCAGGCGGCGCTTGCCCGACTCCACGGGGCCGCCGCCGGGCCCGCGTTCGGGGTGTTTCACCGTGTCACTCGCCGGACCGGTGGGCATGTCCTGCTCTCCCATGCGGCAGACCCTACCGGCCCGGCCTGAGGACTCCTCCGGGCAGATCCCGGGGACGGGCCGGGACTCAGCGGTCCCGGTTGAAACGGGTGGTGATCCACAGCAGGAGCAGCAGGACGAAGAGCGCACTGCCGCCGGTGACAGCGGGGTTGAGGCCCTCGTGGGCGCCGCCCCCGCCCTCGGCGAGGTTGACCAACTGGGCAGCGGAACTGGGGAAGCTCATCTTCGGCAGAACCTATCCGGGTGTGGGCGGGCAAGGATGTCGGCCCATCGTAAGCGGCCGCCTCCGCAGCGCTCACGCCGACTCCGTCATTGCCGGCACGGCCGGTGCCGGGAACCTTTCCGCGTGCTCAGCCGTCGTTCCGTTTGTAGCCGCGGAGGAGGAACCAGCCGGTGAGGGCGCAGCCCAGGACCATGACGATCAGTACGACACGGAGCAGGTGACCACCCCCCTGGTGCCGGGCGGCGGCCTCGGTGAACCAGGCAGCTGCGGAGTAGTACTGCTCCATGGCGTGGACTCCTTCGTGGTACTGCCCGTCCACGGTATCTCCGCCTAGGCTTGGCGCTGCTTCGGGGGCGCTATGGGAGACTCACAGACATGGGGGACCACATGTCCGACGACGGCCACGAGCAAGACGGGCACGAGCACGTGCCGAGCCGGCAGCGCACGCGCTTCCCGGGAATCTCCTCGCGGGCGTACGAGCATCCGGCCGACCGCTCGGCCCTGGTCGCTCTGCGCAAGCTGAGCGGCTTCGACACGGTGTTCAAGGCCCTCAGCGGCCTGCTGCCCGAGCGCAGTCTCAGGCTGCTGTTCCTGTCCGACTCGGTGCGCGTCTCGGACCAGCAGTTCACGCACCTGAACGACATGCTGCGGGACGCCTGCTACATCCTGGACCTGGAGAAGGTCCCGCCGATGTACGTGACCCAGGATCCCCAGCCCAACGCGATGTGCATCGGCCTGGACGAGCCGATCATCGTGGTCACCACGGGCCTGGTCGAGCTGCTCGACGAGGAGGAGATGCGGGCGGTCGTCGGGCACGAGGTGGGCCACGCCCTGTCCGGCCACGCCGTGTACCGCACGATCCTGCTGTTCCTGACGAGCCTGGCCGTGCGGGTCGCCTGGATCCCGCTGGGCAACCTGGCGATCATGGCGATCGTCACGGCGCTGCGCGAGTGGTTCCGCAAGTCGGAGCTGTCGGCCGACCGGGCCGGCCTGCTGGTCGGGCAGGACCTGCGGGCGTCCATGCGCGGCCTGATGAAGATCGCGGGCGGCAACCACCTGCACCAGATGAACGTGGACGCGTTCCTCGCGCAGGCCGAGGAGTACGAGGCCGGGGGCGACCTGCGCGACTCCGTGCTGAAGATCCTCAACGTACTGCCCCGTACCCACCCCTTCACCACCGTGCGGGCGGCCGAGCTGAAGAAGTGGGCCGAGTCCCGCGACTACCAGCGGCTCATGGACGGCCACTACCCGCGCCGCACCGAGGACAAGGACACCTCGGTCAGCGACTCCTTCCGCGAGTCGGCGGCGCACTACGCCAACCACGTCAAGAGTTCCAAGGATCCGCTGATGAAGCTGGTCAGCGACCTGGCGGGCGGCGCCGGCGACCTGGGCGACCGGGTGCGGCGCGGCTTCGGCGGCTTCACCGGCTCGGCCTCGTCCGACAACCGCCCGAAGGACCCGCCGTCCTCCAGCACCCCACCGCGCGACGAGGAGTGACCCGGGCGCTCACCGCCCGGCGGCGTCACACCCGCGGCTGAGCGCTCGGGGCCAGCGCCCCGCACAGGGCCGTGGCGCCGTCCGTGGCGTAGGGGTCGGTGCCGGCCGGGCCGCCCGCCTCGGCGGTCTGGCCGGCCAGCAGCGGCCGGAAGTGGCCCGTGGGGTCATCGGAGCAGGACAGCGGGCCGGCCTGGACGTAGGAGACGGCCAGCTGGACCTGGTGCAGCCGCAGGTCGTCGGAGGTGAAGCGGAACTGCAGTGCGCGCCGGACGGTGAACAGCGAGGCCGGCGCCCCGGCGGCGGAGCCGGCCGGCTTCAGCGCGTAGACGACGGTGTGGTCGGTGCTGACCTCGAGGGTGGTGGCGTCGGTCTCGGCGGCCTGCAGACTGCCCCGCACCCGGATCCGGCGGTCGGCCAGCTCCACCCGGGCCGGGTCGAAGCGGACCAGCCAGCCGGTGGGCGCGTGCCGCCCGTCGGCGGCGGGGGCGTCGACGCTCTGGTCGAACTGATCGAGCTGGCCGGGGTCGAGCAGGGCCCGCACGGGGTGGGCCCGGCCGCCGGTGAGCACCTCCGGATGGAGGGAGGAGGCGACGATGTAGTCCTTGGCGGTGGACAGGGCGGCGACGATCTGGCTGTCGGAGAAGTGCGCGGTGCGCCGGACGGCGGGCAGCGGGATGCCCTCGGCGCCGGCCTCGAACCGGGCGGCCGGGCTGTGCGCGTACAGGAACTCGGGATCGGCGGCCCCGGGCACCTTGCCCTGCGGGACGAGCGGGATCACGGTCATCCGCAGCGGGTCGACGGGCCGCTGGGCCTGCGCGGCCCGGTAGGGCTGCCGTACGCCCAGGTAGATCGCGGTGCCGAAGGCGAGGGCGATCAGCAGGGCGAGCATCAGCGCCTGCCGGGGCAGTCCGCGGCGCAGCGGCGGGCGGCGGCGCACGGCGGGGGTGTGGTCGGTCATCCGCTCCTGCGCGGAGTACTCCTGGAGGCGGGCAGCGCGGACGAACGACTCGTCGAAGACGACGGATCGGTATTCGTCCTCCCCACCTCCTGGGACACCCTCGGGCGCCCCCTCGGGTGGGTCTCCAGGCCCTCCCATATCTTCAGGGTAGGTCTCCGGAAGCCCCGGTAAACGCCCTGTCGGGCGACAAGTTCTGACAGGTTCCCACCAAGGCACGGCCAGGGCGGCGGCCCGGTCGTCAGGGGGTGCGCGGGACCGCGGGGACGGGTGGCTGGGAGTAGTCGGCGGATGCGGAGGGCACTGCCGCACCGCCCTGTTCCAGGCCCGTGGAGGCGGGCGGCGGGACCTGGTCGCGGCTGCCGGAGGAGCCGCCCCGGTAGACCGCCGCGAAGGCCAGCGCCACCATGCCGACGCCCATGACGAGGGCGAGCACCCAGGCGACGGGACGGTGCCAGCGGACCTGTCTGCCGGAGGACCGCGGCATGCCGTAGCGGCCTTCGAGGACGTCGGGGTCGTCCAGGTCGTCGAGGTGCCGGTCGTGGCCGAAGCCGCGGCCGTCGAGGTCGTCGGGACCGTACCCGTCCTCGTAGTGCTCGCCTCCGGCGTGCGCACGGCGGGCCTCGGCCTCGGTGGCCTCGGCTCTGGCCTGGGCCGCGGCCAGGAGGCGTTCGACGGCGGTCGGCTCGTGGATCACGGCCGCCCGTACGAAGGCCTCGTCGAAGACCACGGTGGCGAACTCTTCGTCCGACACCCCGCGGTCGTGGTCGTCGTCGGGCTCCCAGCCGTCAGGGAACGGCGTGCCCCCCATGTCCTCCGGCACGGTTCCAGAGTAGACCTGGGGGGTCAATTTGGGCAGACGGTATGGAAATTCATCCGCCTGGTGAGACGCCTTTCCGCCACTCCCGGACCGTCAGCCGCGGATGTGCCCGTCGCCTGTGAGGATGTACTTCGTGCTGGTCAGCTCCGGCAGTCCCATGGGGCCGCGGGCGTGCAGCTTCTGCGTGGAGATGCCGATCTCCGCGCCGAAGCCGAACTGGCCGCCGTCGGTGAAGCGGGTGGAGGCGTTGACGGCGACGGTCGTGGAGTCGACCAGCTGGGTGAAGCAGCGGGCGGCCTGCTGCGAGGTGGTGACGATCGCCTCGGTGTGCCCGGAGCTCCACAGCCGGATGTGCTCGACGGCCTTGTCCAGCGAGTCGACCACGGCGGCGGCGATGTCGTAGGACAGGTACTCGGTCTCCCAGTCCTCCGGGCCGGCCTCGACGACGGTGGCCCGCGAGTCCTTGGCGTAGGCCATGACCCGCTCGTCGGCGTGCACGGTCACCCCGGCGTCGGCGAGCGCGTCCAGGGCGCGCGGCAGGAACTCGGCGGCGATGTCCTGGTGGACCAGCAGTGTCTCGGCGGCGTTGCAGACGCTGGGCCGCTGCGCCTTGGAGTTGATCAGGATGTCGACGGCCGTGCCGAGGTCGGCCCGGGCGTCGACGTAGACGTGGCAGTTGCCGGTGCCGGTCTCGATCACCGGGACGGTGGACTCGTTCACCATGGTCCGGATCAGCGAGGCGCCGCCGCGCGGGATCAGCACGTCGACCAGGCCGCGGGCGCGCATCAGCTCGCGCACGCTCTCCCGGCTCTCACCGGGCACGAGCTGTACGGAGTCGGCGGGCAGCCCCGCCCCGCCCACGGCGTCGCGGATGACCCGGACCAGGGCGGTGTTCGACTCGTAGGCGGAGGCCGAGCCGCGCAGCAGTACCGCGTTGCCCGACTTCAGGCAGAGCGCGGCGGCGTCCACGGTGACGTTGGGGCGGGCCTCGTAGATGATCCCGACCACGCCGAGCGGGACGCGGACCTGGCGCAGGTCGAGCCCGTTGGGGAGCGTGCCGCCGCGCACCACCTCGCCGACCGGGTCGGGCAGCGCCGCCACGGCGCGCACGTCGGAGGCGATGGCCCGCACCCGTTCCGGAGTGAGCGTGAGCCGGTCGACGACGGCCTCGCTGGTGCCGGCCTCACGGGCCTTGGCGACATCCTTGGCGTTGGCCTCGATGATCTCGGCCGTGCGGACCTCCAGGGCGTCCGCGACGGCCAGCAGCGCGTCGTCCTTCTTCACCCGCGGCAGCGGCGCGAGGTCGGCGGCGGCGGCCTTGGCCCGGTAGGCGGCCTGGGTGACCGGGGACATCGAGTCGTACGGCGAGAGCGTGGTCATGCAGGGAAGGGTAGTGCGCCGCACGGGCCGTCCATCGGCCGTTCCACAGCGCGAGACGAGGTCAGAGCGGGGTCGGGGCGAGGTCAGGACAGGGTCAGGG
>NZ_POTZ01000919.1 GCF_003236365.1 Streptomyces sp. NTH33 | reverse complement strand
CACCTATGCCACGGCCGCCCCCGCACCGGCGGCAGGGGCAGTCTGCGCCGCCGGTGCGGGGGCGGCCGTGGCATAGGTGATACCGGTCGCCGCCAGGGCTGCGGCGGCCGCGACGCCCGCGGTGATCGCGGAGGATCGGGTCATGACCATGTCGCTTTGCTCCTTCTAGAGAGGCTGGCTTTGACGGCCGACGTGTGATTGAACGTACTAACAGCCACCAGAGCTGTCATATCGGGCGTATCGGAAGGAGCGCGCCGGGGAGCCGATCGGGGTATTCCAGGCCACCCGTACGTGTTTCCTCAGTGACTGACAGCGCGTCAAACTTGCGCAGCTTCAGATAGATTGACGGTGATTAGTCCTTCAAGGTGATCCTCTGACACCTGCTCACCCATGCGGCAGAGTGTTGCCTGGAACTGCCGGGCGCGATGAGCCCAGGCACACCAAGGCAGGCAGGTCGCAGAGGCGGATCTGGAAGCGGGGCGCTCTGCGCGAGGAATACCGTCGTCCGGCCAGGTGCGGGCACTGCTGGGCCGCGACCCGGGCGTGCTCGACGCAGACCGTCGACCGCTGTCCAAGCCAACCGCCCATCTGCCACGCATTCGCCGGCCGGGTCGGGCGGGCGCCTGTGTGAGACGCCCGCCGAACAACGCGGCATCCACGGACAGCGGTTTTCCGTCACGCTGCGGGCAGACGGCGCTTGAACGGTCGGTCCATGTGGCTGATCGCCTCCCGCTGGGTGTCGTGCACGACGTGCGTGTACACATCCATCGTGATGCTGATCCGGCTGTGCCCGAGGATCTCCCTGATGACCCGCGGCGCGACGCCGGCCGCCTTCAGCAGCGTGGCGCAGCCGTGCCGCGCGTCGTGCAGCCGGACCACCCGCAGCCCCGCATCGGCTGCGACCCGCGTGAACGACCGGTAGACGTCACGCGGCTCCACCGGTCGGCCGTTCCGCGTGGCGAAGACGTAGCCGCTCTCCGACCAGGCGACGCCTGTGCGCACGAACGCCTCCCGCCGCCGCAGCCGGTGCCGGCGCAGCGGCGCGATGCACAGCGCGGGCATCGGTACTACGCGGCTGCGGCGGCTCTTGGGGTCGTCGTCGTACAAGGACGCCCTTGCGGGTGGCGCCTGTCGGCTCGTCCACGGCCGTCGGGGGCGCAGCCGGTTGGGCGGCGGGCGGGCCGGTC
>NZ_POTZ01000918.1 GCF_003236365.1 Streptomyces sp. NTH33 | reverse complement strand
GTGCTGGTCGGCGGGCTCACCGGAGCCGTGGCCGGGCTGGCCGGGGCGGCCGGGGTGTGGCAGTGGCGGCGGAGGACGGAGAGCCGTCCCGAAGCGGAGTTCGACGAGGCCGAGGCGGCCCGTCAGCTCCCTCTCGCAGCCGACCTCTTGGCGGCCTGCATCGCGGCCGGTGCCGGTCCGGTGATCGCCGCCCAGGCGGTCGGCGAGGCCCTGGGCGGACCGGTCGGGGACGCGCTGGCCCGGGGCGCGGCGGAGGTACGGCTCGGCGGGGAACCGACCGATGCCTGGCGCGGGCTCGCCTCGATACCGGGGGCGGCGGTCCTGGCGCGGCTGCTGGAGCGGGCCGACGAGTCGGGGCTGCCGGCCGCCGGGCCGGTCGCGCGGCTCGCGGCCGACGTCCGCGCCGACCGGGCCCGCACCGCGACGGCCGGAGCGCGCCGGGCGGCCGTTCTGGTCACCGCACCGGTGGGGCTGTGCTTCCTGCCCGCCTTCGTCGCGGTCGGTGTGCTGCCGGTGCTGATCGGCCTCGCGGGCGGGGTGCTGAACGGGGGTGGTGGCTGAAGGAGGGGATCCGGGACGGAAGCGGGACGCAGTGAGGGAACAACAGACCGAGACCTTACGGGGGTCGAGATGTACGGGAAGGTGCGGGCACGGCTGCGTGCCCTGGTACGCCGGATGCGTGGGGACGCGGGGATGGTCACGTCCGAGTACGCGATGGGGATCATCGCGGCGGTGGCGTTCGCCGTGCTGCTGTACGAGGTGGTGACGAGCGGGCAGGTCAAAGCCGAACTGCAGAACATCGTGAAGCGGGCGCTCAGTGCGCGGACGTGAACGCCGGGACGAGCGGCAGGGCGCCGACGCGGGGTTCGTGACGGCGGAGGCCGCCATGGTTCTGCCCGTTCTGGTGTTGGTGGTGACGGCGCTGGTGTGGGGGCTGTTGGTGGTGCTCGCGCAGATCCAGTGCGTGGACGCGGCACGGGCGGGTGCCCGGGCGGCCGCCCGCCAGGACCCGGAGGGCTCGGTCATCCAGGTGGCCCGTGACACGGCACCGCACGGCGCGAAGGTCACGGTGACCCATCGGGGAGACCACGTGCACGTGGTCGTCGTGGCCGATCCGCCGGGGATGGGCGTGCTGCCCTTCCGGCTGAGGGAGGAGGCCGTCGCGGAGGCGGAGGACACGGTGGGGGCACTGTC
>NZ_POTZ01000917.1 GCF_003236365.1 Streptomyces sp. NTH33 | reverse complement strand
CGCCCGCCCGACGCGCACGGCCGGGCGGTGGGCAGCCGGGCCGCCCAGCTGTCCTGGTCGCCGTCGACGGACGACCGGGGCGTGGTCTCCTACGACATCCACCAGGCCCGCACGAAGATCCACAGCGTGGGCGGGAACCAGACGGCGACCGTGGTCACGGGCCTGCGGCCGGGCACCCGTTACTCCTTCACCGTGCGGGCCCGCGACGCCGCCGGCAACCTCTCCCCCGCCAGTACCGTCGTCCGGCTCACCACCGCGCCGGGCTCCGACGACGGCCGGGCCACCGCGCCCTCCGTCTTCCGTGCCACGACACACCGGGCGGACGGTTCCCACTACCTCGACCTGAGCTGGGTTCCGCCGCGCACCGACGGGGTGGTGACGCAGTATCAGATCCAGCTCGACGGGCAGCCGGCCACCTCCCTGGTCTGGGGCGGCACCGTCCCGCGCGAGAAGGCGTCGTACAGCTTCTACGTCGGGCGCGAGGCCGGGGTCACCCACCGGGTGCGGATCCGGGCGATGCTGCCGGACGGCACCTGGGGCGGCTTCTCACCCGAGCGGACGGTGACGACGGGACGGCCATAGGCCCTGCCGCCGCGTTCCCGCCCGCTCGGCGTGCGAATCACCCGGACGGACGCGCCCCGCGTGCCTCACGCGGGCGCGGGAGGTTGGCTGGCTCGGAGGCAGCACGGGCGATTCCCTATCTCCGGCGGCACACGGGATGGCCCGCCGACCGTGCCGCCGGAGGACAGTCCCATGCGCCACACTCAGCCACTCCTGCGCTCCGGCCCCGTCGCGGCGGCCGCCGCCGCGCTCGCGGCCGGTCTCACCGCCGGGCCCGCCGCCGCCGCGCCGGGGATCTCCGTCAGCACCAGCGGCTCGACCGTGACCGTCACGACCAGCACGTGCACCCAGGTCGACGGCAGATGGGGCACGGCCTCGCTGCTCACCAGCAGCCAGACGAACTTCACCCAGGGGCGCCAGGTGGCGCTGACCGGGACGAGGACCAGCCAGACCGCCGCCTGGCAGAGCGTGAGCCCGGGCACCTACACCGTGATCGTCGTGTGCTCCAACAACATCACCGCGGGCACCCAGTCCATCGCCGTCTCCGGCGCCGTCCGCGGTACCCCGACGATCTCGGCCACGTCCTCGCCGTCCCGTGGTGTGGCGGGCGGTCTGGGCGGGGGCGTCAAGGACTACGGACC
>NZ_POTZ01000916.1 GCF_003236365.1 Streptomyces sp. NTH33 | reverse complement strand
GCGCCGGCTTCCCCACCCCCGACCTGGTCCCCGAACAGGCGGACCCGGACCCGGACTTCCCGACCGTGGCCTTCCCCAACCCGGAGGAGCCCGGCGCCATGGACCTGGCGTTCGCGAAGGCCCGCGAGACGGACCCCGACCTGATCATCGCCAACGACCCGGACGCGGACCGCTGCGCCGTGGCGGTCAAGGACGGCGGGGACTGGCGCATGCTGCGCGGCGACGAGGTCGGCGCGCTCCTGGGCGCCCACCTGGTCGCCCGGGGAGCCACCGGCACGTTCGCGGAGTCGATCGTGTCGTCCTCCCTCCTCGGCCGCATCGCCGGGAAGGCGGGCCTGCCCTACGCGGAAACCCTCACCGGCTTCAAGTGGATCGCCCGCGTGGAGGGCCTGCGCTACGGCTACGAGGAGGCCCTCGGCTACTGCGTGGACCCCGACGGCGTACGCGACAAGGACGGCATCACCGCGGCCCTGCTGATCACGGAACTGGCCTCACACCTGAAGCAGGAGGGCCGCACCCTCCCGGACCTCCTCGACGACCTCGCCGTCGAGCACGGCCTGCACGCCACCGACCAGCTCTCGGTCCGCGTCCAGGACCTCTCGCTGATCGCCGACGCGATGCGCCGTCTGCGCGAGCAGCCCCCGACCGAACTCGCGGGCCTGCCCGTCGTCCGCTCCGAGGACCTCACACAGGGCACCGGCACCCTGCCCCCCACGGACGGCCTCCGCTACACCCTCGACGGCGCCCGCGTGGTGGTCCGCCCCAGCGGCACGGAGCCCAAGCTGAAGTGCTACCTGGAGGTCGTGGTCCCGGTGGCGACCCACGCCGGCCTCCCGGAGGCCCGCGCCAAGGCCACCGGCCTCCTGGAGTCGATCAAGCGGGACCTGTCCGCGGCCGCCGGCATCTGACCCGCGGCCGTACCGAAGCGAACCAAGCGAACCGAGCGGAAAGGGTGCCCCTCACCCAGAGGGGCACCCTTTCCCGTTCCCGGTCCGTCGACGGGGGCCCGTCACCCCACCGCCAGCAGAATCGCCAGCAGCACCGCGCCGGCCACCGCCGGCCCGGCGATCTCGTACGCCCAGCGGACGCTCACCTCGCCCTGGGCGGCCTCGGTGTTCCCGTACCGTTCCTGCATCTCCCGCAGGTCGTCCATGTACTGGTCGGTCTCCGCACGGATGCGCCCGTCGCCCCCGGCACCGGTGCCCGGCC
>NZ_POTZ01000915.1 GCF_003236365.1 Streptomyces sp. NTH33 | reverse complement strand
CTGCGGGGGAGTGTCCGGACCTCCAACTTGCTGCCGATTCGGCTGGGGTTGCAGTGCCAGGTGTGGCGGGATGTTCGTGGTGTTCGTGGTGCATGGGGTTGATCTCCGAGGAGTCATGCGGGAGGTGGGTTGTACGCGCGGTGGCGGAGCCGGGTATGGCTGAGCCGGGGTTGGTTCTGCGTGGCCGTGAGGAGCGGCCTTGGCGCGGGTGGCTTGGCGGTTGGCGTGGTTCGGGTGAAGAGCCGTACGTGCGGGAAGCGGGCTGGCGGCGGCGCTTGGTCGGCTGTGCCGGGCGGTGGCGGTACGTGGTTCGCCACCGCCTGGCGTTCTGGGGTGGCGCTCAGACGGCGATGGCGTTCTTGGCGGCGTTCAGTTCCGCCCTGACGGTGGCGGCGGCCTTCTGGGCGTCGTCCTTGCTGATCGTGTAGCCCTTGGCCCTGACCGCCTTCTCCAAGGCGGTGCGGGGAACTTCGCCGGTCTCGGCGCCGATGGCGCGGGCCGTGGCGAGCAGCTCCTCTTCTGGGACGGTGCGTTTGCGCTGGGCCGCCTTGGGCGCCCTCTTGGCGGTCGGCGCCGTGGTGGCGGACTTGGCCTCGGGCGTGGGTGCGTTGCTCGCCTTGGCGGGCGGGGCTGTGCTGGCGTCGTCTGCCTGCTTGTGGATGGTCTGGCGGCTCCGCCTTGGCGTGGCGGAGGTGGTGGGCGGCGTGGCGGCGGGCGCTTCCGCCATGGCGCTGTTGGCGGCGAGGTGGCGGTTGATGACGAGGTAGAGGTGGACGGCGCCGGCGAGGGCGAGCGGAGCGATGGCGGACAGGGTGCCGGCGGTGGTGTTGTTGAGATGGAGGCGGGTGCCCTCGTTGAGGCCGATGGCGTGGACGACGTTGGCGCCGATGCTGGTGCTGGTGGCCAGGCCGACGAGCGTCCACACGTAGAGGCGGGAGCGCAGCGGGGCGGTGCGCAGGATGAGCAGGGCGACGATGCCGATGGCGATGAAGCCGTCGATCACCAGGGGGAAGAGGTAGGTGAGCAGCCCGCGCACGTGGCTGGCGACGGCCATCTGGCGCAGGGCGTCGTAGGAGAGGGCGAAGGCGACGGCGGCGAGCAGGACGATGCCGACGCGGATGGAGCGGCTGCCGCGGACGGTTGTCGGGGCTATCGGGGCAGGAGAGGGCAAGTCAGGCACTCCAGGGGTAGTGCGGTGGGGCTGGTGGTGAGG
>NZ_POTZ01000914.1 GCF_003236365.1 Streptomyces sp. NTH33 | reverse complement strand
TTCCTCGGTCGCGTCCTCCACGGGCCCGGTGGGCGAAGCGGGCGCCGACGGCGGCGCCGCGCCCTGGTGGTCGCCGGCGTCGCGCCGCGACTGCTGCGCCTCCTTGAACTCCCTTACGAGCTCCGCGAGGGCGTCGGTGCGTCTGGGCCGTACGACCCGGACCGGCTCCAGGGGCGGCCCGCCGTACGGTTCTCCTCGTCCCGGCGGTGTCGGCACTCGGCGCTCCTTCCGTCCGTGCGCACGGGCCCCGTTCGGAGGATGGATACGTGTCTGCCGCGCCACCGGTTCAGCGGCTTCGGTCCCTCACCGGGCAGCGGTCCGGCCGGTGGCGGCGAGAAAGCGGCGCAGGGAGGACTTCAGCGCCGCGACGAAGGCGCCCCTCCGGGTGTCGTCGAGGGCGTCCAGGGAGAGGTAGGGGTTGAGGTCCTCCAGCTCGACCAGCAGCAGCTCGCCGCCGGGGGCGCGGCAGGCGTCGACGCGCTGGATGCCGTGGGCGAGGGCGTTCCAGTCGATGAAGCGCCGGGCGAACTCCAGGTCCTCGCGGGTGGGTTCGTACGGCCGCAGCTCCCAGCGCCGCTCCGGGTCCGGGGCGTACAGGGCGTACTGGAAGTCGTGGTCGACGAAGTAGAACGAGACCTCGTAGGCGAAGTCGATGTGCGGCTGGATCAGGACGGTGCCGTCCGCGAGGCCGGGCAGCTCGTCGGCGGGGACGGTGCGCAGCCCTATGGAGTCGGCGCCCAGCTTGGGCTTGACCACGTACCGGCCGGCCGCGGGCAGGCGGTCGAGGTCCTCGGGCCGGTCGACGGTGGGGATGACCGGGTGTCCGGCGGCGGTCAGGTCGAGGAGGTACTGCTTGCCGGCCATGTCCGCCCGGCCGGTGAGCGGGTTGTAGACCGGTGTCGCGCGGGCCAGGGCCCGGGCCCTGAAGTCGTCGTAGGTGTCCCGGTACTCCAGGACGGGCCCGCTGTTGCGGACGACGACGGCCTCGAAGGCGTCCATCAGCGCGGCCGCCTCCCTCGGGTGGCACAGGGCCAGGTCGAAGTCCTCGCGCAGCCGGGAGGTCAGGCGGATGTCCTCGTCGCAGTAGCGGCGCCCGCGCGCCGGGTACGCCAGGTCGGTGACGTAGAGGAGACGGGGCGGCGCTCGCCCTGGTGACGGTGGCGGCGGTCTGGGCCGTGCGCGCGGCGGTGCGGCGGCACGACCTGCTCGGCGTCCTCGTGACCGTGGAGCTGTACGGGCTGC
>NZ_POTZ01000913.1 GCF_003236365.1 Streptomyces sp. NTH33 | reverse complement strand
GACGGGGGCGGGCTCGCGGCGCGGGCGGGCTCGCGGCGCGGGCACAGACACGCGACCCGGACACGCACTCCCCGCGCGGGCGCGGGTTGTGTGCGGGTGCGGGTTGTGTGCGGGTGCGGGCTCGGGCCCACGAGGTACGGCCCCGGCGCAGCCCTCGCGGGGCGCGGCACGGCTCCCGCAGACCGGGCCGAGCCCTGCGCTCAGTGACGCAGGGGCCAGGACCCGGCGATGGGGCCCGGGTCGTCGGTGGCGTGGCGGGCGCAGGCGTCGGTGAGGGGTTCCAGGAGGGTGAGCGGGTCGGGGAGCGGGTGCTCGGGCCCGCGCAGCCAGCGCACCCGGTGGTCGTCGTCGCCGGGCAGGCGGGCCGGCGGTACGAGGACGTAGGAGCCGCGGCAGTGCCAGCGCAGGCCCGGGTGCTCGTCCATGGTCTCCGGGTGGCAGTCCAGCTCGCAGGGCCACCACTCGTCCTCGTCCTCGGGGGTCCCGCGGGTGAGGGTGAAGAACAGCATGCGGCCGTCGTCGCTCTCGGCGACCGGGCCGACCTCGACGCCGGCGGCGAGCAGCTCCTCCAGGGCCTCCCGGCCGGCCTGGAGCGGCACGTCCAGGACGTCGTGCACCATGCCGGTCGCGGTGATGAAGTTGGCCTGCGGCTGGTGCCGCGCCCAGCGCTCGATCTGCGCGCGGTCGGTCGTGGACTGCGTCTGCCAGGCGAACGACACCGGGTGCCGGGCGGGCGTGGGACAGCCCACGCGGTCGCAGGAACAGCCGTAGCCGGCCCCCGGGTGCGCGGCGGGCGCGAGCGGCAGTCCCGCGGCGGCGGCGGCGAGCAGCAGAGCCTCACGACCGCCGTCGTCGGCGGTGTCCTTCGGGCGGCGTCCGCGCAGCCACTGGGTGAGTTTGCCCTGCAGGCCGGTCCGGCCGCCGAACTCCGCGCTCATCTATCCCCTCGCCTCGCTGGTGTGCACAGCATGCCCCATCGTCCCACCATCCTGCGCCTCGGGGCACCAAAGCCCACATCCTGGGCACAGGTCACCGGCGGCCGGGCCCTGGTCGGCATGGGGCCGGCGGTGTGCTAGCGGGCCGGATCGGCGGGCCGCCAGGAATCGCCCCAGGCCGCGTCCCGGGCCCGCTTGTACTGGTCGCCGTGGCGTTTGGTGACCGTACGGCGCCGCAGTTCCTCGGTGGGCTCGCACAGGTCCAGGAGGACCTGGCCCTTGCGGATCTGGGGGCGGCGGACGATGCGGGAG
>NZ_POTZ01000912.1 GCF_003236365.1 Streptomyces sp. NTH33 | reverse complement strand
GTCGCGGGCCGGGGCGGAGGGTGCGCCCCGGCCCGCTCGGAGGGGGCGTCAGCGCAGGCGGCCGGCGCCCGCCTGGTGGTCGACGATCCCGGGGACGGCCTTCGGGTGGTCGATCCGGGTGCGCAGGGTCGGGGTCCAGCCCGCGTCCGACTGCAGGATCTCGCCGGGGACCTGGGTGTTGTGGACGGCGATCAGGTCGGTCCGCCTGCCGTTGACGTAGTTGTCGGTGGCGGTGAGCGGCGCCTCCTTCCACTTCTTGAGGATCTTGCCCGTGGCGACCGAGCCCGGCAGGGTGAACGCGTTGTGCTCGGCGACGAGCTGGGACTCCATGCCGATGCCGTAGCTGTAGCCGTAGTCGGCGTTCGCGACGAAGTGGTTGTTGTAGGAGTCGACCTGTCCGAAGCGGACGCGCGGGGCGCGCTCGATCAGGTTCCTGAACAGGTTGTGGTGGAGGGTGACCTTCAGGTGGCCGCGGTCGATCGCGGCGGTGGAGGCGCTGTCGCTGTTGCCGATGAGGATGGTCTTGTCGTGCTCCTCGAAGACGTTCCAGGAGACCGTCACGTAGTCGGCGCCCTTGACGATGTCCAGCTGGCCGTCGTGCTGCTCGTAGATCCGGCCGTAGTGGTGCGGCAGGGTGCTGTTGGGGTGGTCGCCGTCGGTGAAGGTGTTGTGGTCGAACCACACGTGGGTGGAGCCGGTGATCACCGCGCTGTCGTACTCGGAGTTCCAGTTGCCGTCGGCGGTGTCGGTGGGGTCCCACTGCGGGAAGCAGTCCAGCGGGCTCTCCAGGGTGAGGTTGCGGACGATGACGTTGTCCACGTTCTTGATCTGGAGGCTGGCGCCCTTGAAGCCGGCGTTCCTGCCGACGCCGACGACGGTGGTGTTGGCGGGGATGTTCGCCTTGATGTACTTGTCCTGCTGGGCGGCGGAGGCGCGGCGCAGGCCCTCGGGGCTGTCGTCGGGCTCCGCGTCCAGGTCGCGGTCGCGGCCCCAGGTCTCGGGAGCGTAGGTCTTCAGGTAGGCGTCGAAGTCGTAGCCGGGCACCTCGAAGGCGGAGCAGCCCGGGCCGTCGGCGTCGATCGTTCCCTTGACCTTGATGATCTTCGGTGCGTTGCCGCCGGCGGCGAGGGCGGCCTTGAAGCCCTCCCAGGTGGTGACGGTGTAGGTGTGCGCGGCGTCGGCCTTCGCGCCGCCGGTGGTGCCGGTGCCGTACGAGCCCCAGCCGTCCTTGGCGCCGAGCACCTGACGGGCGGTGTCGGGGGTGTGG
>NZ_POTZ01000911.1 GCF_003236365.1 Streptomyces sp. NTH33 | reverse complement strand
GCCCCCGTGCGCCCCGGGCGGGGGCGCGCGGGAGGATTGTCGGCGGGCGCTGGGTAGTTCGGTGTGGGGTGGTATTTGCCTTTACCCCGGCAATCCTCGCATGTCTCGCATTTTCGGTAGGTACGCGGGGCATTGATCTTCACGTCCGGAACTTCCCGCCGGGACGCGGACTGTCTCCGGTCGCGCAAGACTCGTCGACTCGGTGCGTGGGCAGGGCACCGCAGCTACAGGGGGTTACGCCATGGCCGCAAGGCCTCTCGTCGCGCGGCAGCCGAACGAACGGCTGCAGGCGCTCATCCAGGAAGCGGGCTGCTCGAACGCCGGGCTGGCCCGCCGGGTCAACATGTGCGGCGCCGAGCACGGCCTCGACCTGCGGTACGACAAGACGTCCGTGGCACGCTGGCTGCGCGGGCAGCAGCCACGCGGGCGTGCCCCGGCGATCATCGCCGAGGCGCTGGGCCGCAAGCTGGGCCGTACGGTCACGATCGACGAGATCGGCATGGCCAACGGCAAGAACCTCGCCTCCGGTGTGGGTCTCCAGTTCTCGCCGACGGTACTGGGGGCCATCGAGCAGGTCTGCGAACTGTGGCGCAGCGACGTGGGCCGCCGGGACTTCCTGTCCGGTTCCTCCGTCGCCGCGTCCGCGCTGGTCGAGCCGAGCCGCGACTGGCTGATCTCCGCGCCGGACGGGCAGGTCGCGCGCACGGTGGGGCCGAGGGTGGGCCAGTCCGACGTGGCGGCCGTACAGGCCATGACGCAGGCGCTGGTCGGCCTGGACCACACCTACGGCAGCGGGCATGTGCGCCCGGTGGTCGTGCACTACCTCAACAGCGTCGTCTCCGGGCTGCTCGCCGGGTCGTACCGGGAGGCGGTGGGCCGCGACTTGTTCGCCGCGGTGGCCCGACTCACCGAACTCGCCGGGTACATGGCCGTCGACACCGGTCAACCAGGCCTGGCCCAGCGGTACTACATCCAGGCGCTGCGGCTCGCCCAGGCGGCCGGCGACCGCGGCTACGGCGGCTACGTGCTGGCCGCCTCCATGAGCCACCTCGCCGCGCAGCTCGGAAACCCGCGGGAGATCGCGCAGTTGGCGCGGGCGGCGCAGGAGGGCGCACGCGGGCGTGTGACACCGCGCGCGGAGGCGATGTTCCACGCGGCCGAGGCGCGCGGGCACGCGCTGATGGGGGACGCGCGGGCGGCGCAGGTGGCCGCGGGGCGGGCGGTGCGCGCGCTGGAGGCCGCCGGGTCGGACACGGGGGACGACCCGGTGT
>NZ_POTZ01000910.1 GCF_003236365.1 Streptomyces sp. NTH33 | reverse complement strand
GTTGCTGGGGAGCGAACTGTCCCGGGGCCGGCTGTCCCGGCTGTCCCGGGTAAGGGTGCTGCCCCGGATAGGGGTGCTGCCCGGGCACGGGCTGGCCCGGAATCGGCTGACCCGGCAGCGGTGGGGCCGCGACCGGCGGCGGGTTGCCGTCGGACGTCCACAGCCCGTGCGACTGCTGGTGACGTACGAAGTCCTCGGCGACCATCGCCGCCAGGTTGAAGTACGCCTCCCGCACCTTCGGCCGCATCATGTCCAGGTCGACCTCGGCACCGGCGGCCAGATGCTCGTCGAAGGGCACCACGACGACCCCGCGGCAACGGGTCTCGAAGTGGGAGACTATGTCCTCCACCTTGATCATCTTGCCGGTCTCGCGCACCCCCGAGATCACGGTGAGGGAGCGTGCGACCAGATCGGCGTACCCGTGTGCGGACAGCCAGTCCAGCGTCGTACTGGCGCTGCTCGCACCGTCCACGGACGGCGTGGAGATGATGATGAGCTGGTCGGCGAGGTCGAGCACACCGCGCATGGCGCTGTAGAGCAGACCCGTACCGGAGTCGGTGAGGATGATCGGGTACTGCTTGCCCAGCACGTCGATCGCGCGGCGGTAGTCCTCGTCGTTGAACGTCGTGGACACGGCCGGGTCGACGTCGTTGGCGATGATCTCCAGCCCGGAGGACGCCTGGGAGGTGAACCGCCGGATGTCCATGTAGGAGTTGAGGTACGGGATCGCCTGGACGAGGTCACGGATGGTGGCCCCGGTCTCCCGGCGCACCCGGCGGCCGAGTGTACCGGCGTCCGGGTTGGCGTCGATGGCGAGGATCTTGTCCTGCCGCTCGGTGGCGAGCGTGGAGCCGAGCGCGGTGGTGGTGGTCGTCTTGCCGACACCGCCCTTGAGGCTGATCACGGCGATCCGGTAGCAGGACAGCACCGGAGTACGGATCAGCCCCAGCTTCCGCTGCCGCTCGGCCTCCTCTTTCTTCCCGCCGATCCTGAACCGGGGTCCGGCACCGGTCGGCCGGCCGCTGCGGGCCTTCTGCTTCTTGTTGTTGAGCAGCCGGTCGGAGGACAGCTCCACGGCCGCCGTGTAACCGAGCGGAGCGGCCCCCGGATTGGTCGGCTGCCGCTGGTCGTGCTGTACCGGCTGCGGCCAGCCGGTCCCGAGTCGGGGATCGACGGGCTGCTGAGCCTGAGCCTGAGCCGGGTCGGGCTGCTGGGGCTGCTGAGGCGGCTGGGCTTGCTGGGGCGGTTGGGGAAAACCGTAACCGCTGGGCGGAGCGGGCG